>DATGGV010000033.1:0-43780 GCA_035308305.1 Candidatus Cybelea sp.
CTTGCCCAACAAGGTGTCTACACCGTAGCGGCGCCGATTCCGCTCACCACGATGGACGACGACGTGGCAATGGTTGAGCACGTGATCGCTCGGACCAGCGGACCGGTGGTGCTCGTCTCACATGCTTACTCCGGAGCCGTCATCTCAAGCGTAAGGAATCCACGCGTACGAAGTCTCGTTTTCATCAATTCGCTGCTGCCGGCCGAAAATGGCTTGGTCTGGATGCCTCGCTGGGCCTTTGGCCACTCCATTGCCCCAAAGGCGACGCCCGCAGAGCTTGCCGTACTGGCGGCATCACAGCGTCCGCTCTCCGTCCCTTGCATTCAAAAAAAGCTCGGGCCACCGGCCTGGAAGTACAAACCATCGTTGTACCTGGTTGCCGAGCAGGACGACCTAATCGACATCGAGACGCAGCATTTCATGGCAAAGCGGGCCGGCTCAAAAATACGCTCGTATCCCGACGATCACACCGCGATGGTGACGGCACCGCAGCACGTCATCGACCTGATCTCGGAGGCGTTGAAGGCGATCTAATTGAAAATCGCAGCCTGCGGTTTCCAACTTGACTATTTTGGTGAGGGACAATAATGCGCTTTGTAGACTATAAAGACAACTTCCCGAACGCCCAATTGACTCGCTCGGTAAGCGGCGTTCTTGAAGTCATGCTTCACACAAACGGCGGGACGTTGATCTTCGATGGCCACACGCACGAGCAGTTCGTTGACCTATTTCATGCGATTGGCAGTGATTCAGAAAATCGCGTCGTGATATTAACTGGCGCCGGCGATGCGTTCATGTCCGAGATCGTAACCGATGGCTTTGACTTCTTTACACCCATCGGCTTTGACAAAATCTATCGCGAAGGCAAGAAAATCTTGATGAACTTGCTCGATATTGAAGTGCCGATGATTGCCGCTCTCAATGGACCCGTGCGATTGCACTCTGAATACGTTCTCCTTTGCGACATCGTCATAGCGACGCCTGACACCGTCTTCCAGGATAAGCCACATTTGGCGTTCGGGCTTGTGCCGGGGGACGGCATGCACGTTCTGTGGCCGGAGGTGATCGGCAGCATCCGCGCACGCTATTTCCTATTGACGCGCCAAGAACTCAACGTGTCGAAGGCACAGGAATGGGGAGTCGTCAACGAGGTCGTCCCCAAGACGGAACTCCTCCAGCGGGCCCGCGCTATCGCGACAACCCTGGTCGAACTTCCGCCCCTCACAAGCCATTTGACGCGCGTCGCGCTTACGCAACGGCTGCGGCGTATCGTCGACGAGGGCGTCGGCTACGGGCTTGCCCTTGAGGGAATCAGTGCGGCGGAGGTAGCTCGCTCGGCAACGTAGCGTTATGTCGGCGCACAGCGAGAAGGCGGTGCCATAGGCATCGCCTTCTCGTCGCGCTTCCGAAGGTTTGCGCGCGTCCTTTGCTACACTTTGTTTGTGATCTTCAGCACCGCGACGCCGATGGTTTTGCCCTTGGAATCCTTGTCGGTGAACATCGCGGTGCAATTGCCTTTCGTCGTACCCGCCGCTACATCGTAGGTGCTGCCCGCACCTTCCACTGTAGCGATACTCTTCTTCGAGCACTTCTTGTCGGTGAAGCTGAAAGTGCCGCCAACTGGGCCGTTAGCCGTGACGGTCGCGTCGGGATTGCTGATCGTGAGCGTCACCGCGCAAGGCGACAGATAGACGCCGTGGTCTTTATTACACTTCATGTCGAATATGGCGCTCCCCGGCTGGAGCAGCGAGGAACCCGCGGTCGGAGGAGCTGATCCGGCGCCTGCACATCCGGCTACGATGCCGGCAACAACGAGCGTTGCTATGGTTTGGAGTACTCTCAAACTGGTCATCTTTCTCTCCTTTTGAAGGGTGTTAAGGTTGGTGTAAGCCTGACGGCCATGCCCGTCGAGAATTTCCTCGTCGCACCTAGTTACCCGGGAAGATCGAGTTCTGGATGTCTTCCTGCATTGCATAGTAGTTGATCGATCCAAGGCCGGTCGGTTCATCCCATCCCGGCCCGGCGGAGCTTGGGATTCCGTTGGAGCCATAGAGGATGTCGTTGAAACCGCCGATCGGAGCCGTCGTGTCCGGAGGCAGAGCCGAAGTGTCGTCACCCGGTTCCCCCGCGGGCACGCATTCCGTCGATCCCAGCGGACAAGGTTCGTAGTAGCCGTATACGCCGTAATAGACGGGAGCGGCGAATCCGAGCTTGTTCTTGAAGTTGGTCTCTAGGCGCGCCCAGATACCCATCGACATCGGCGACGACAAGCTAGTTCCGCCGACGCCTTCTGGGGTTCCATCAACGAAGACGTACATCGGGCAGCCGTTGTTATCCGCGCACATCGAGATATCGGCTGCGCCCCTGATCGCGTCTGCGGTGCATAGCGCGCAGATGCCGTTGGCCTGCCAGTACCCGGCGGACTCGAAGGCGCTGTAGCCGCCCCCGGTTCCGACCCAGACGTGCTCGCCATAATAGGTTCCGGGTTCGTTTCCATTTGCGTTCGTGTCCAGCGTCGTACCGCCGACCGCAACCACGTAAGGCGACGATGCGGGATAGCATACTTGAGGCGTCCCGCCGACCGGCAGACCCGTGTTGACGAGGACCGGACAGCCCGAGCCGCTGTCGCCCGTCGACGCGAACATGGTCATGCCCTGGCTCGCGGCTTGATTGAACTCTTCATCATCGAGCGCCATCGCGCCGTCGGTATATGCGAGTGCTTCCGGTTCGCCGAACGACGAGTTGCCGGCCTGCGTCTTGTCGTCGTTGACCCACTTGCTAAATTCTAGCGCGGTGTCAGAGTCGCTGAGCGTGGTGGTATCGTACAGATACAGATGCTTAACGGTCTGAGCGATTCCGCTCGAGATCTGAGTATCGAGATCCCATTCGTCAACGCCCGATGTATCGGTGCCTTGCGTACCGACTTTCACTACCGAGAACGGCACGGCCGGAAGGCCCCAAAATGTTTCGGCCGTCCGAAGGTCCTTGACGACCTGCGATACGTTGCCTTCGCCCATGACGGCAATCTTGGTCTTGCTCGCGGTGCTGCACGTCGTCTTGCAGTTGGTCGCGCCATACGCGACTTGATACTGCGGCGGACCGTATTCGCCGCCGATGCAGATGCCGTTGACGACTTGCAAGCACGGCGGAGGCGTGCCGGCTCCGAGCGGCTGCACCTGACGGTCGGACTTCTTGAGGTGGAGGTGCATCTGGTAGGCGTTATTCAAGCCGAGCACTGCCGCGACCAATCCGCGAAAGCGGGCCGGCATCAGCGCTGGTTTAACGTTGCCGTAGACGACCCGCCCGTTCACCGTCGTGCCGTGAATCGTCGTGTCGAAAGCGCGTTCGACGCGTGAAACGGGAGCACTGCCGCTCACGATCAAGTGATTCGGCTCGATGCTGACGCGCGTGAAGCCTTGCTGTTTGAGATAGTCGGCGACGGAGTTTGCTTGGCCCATCGCGGGGTTGAACTCGGCGGTGAACTCTTCCGGCGTCATCCACTTGTGAAAAGACGCGCTGCCGCGAGTATGTTGGCTGCGGAGCAGTTTCGCGGCGCCCTCGCCGTCACGCATGCGCAGGCCGACCACCACGTGCAGCTGCGTTGCATCCGATACGCTTCCGCTTGGGAATTGCTTAAAGGGAACGGCTTGCGTGGCCGTAGCGGTCCATCCGTCGGGGACGCGCTGGGAGGAGCCGGACGTTAGTGCAGCGGGCGCACCCGGCGCACCCGGCGCGCCGGCCGGTAAGAGCGACGTATTGTTTCCGGTACACGAAGCCGACAAGATGGCGGCGGCGAGGCCCGCATACCGTAAAGAAATCTTCATGCTTGACTCCTGTCGATCGAAGTAGCGAATCGGTTCAGGCGCCGAGAGCAGTTTTCACGCCCATCTCGCCTGCTGCGGAAATCGTAAAGCGATCGCGGCCGGCCCGGAACCTACAGCCCGCAAGGTTACTGCTACAGTTGCTGTTACAGTTTGCGGCGGCGGCCCCGGCGGGCGGGCGGCAGCGGCAGGCGGGCACTCCGTTACCAGGTGGCAGCCCGGCCCTCTTGAAGATTCTGCTATGTTTCCTCGTGCCCAGGTCGGGCCGGCGCTCTCTGCGCTGGCAATGCTCGCTTCCCTGTCGGGTTGCGCGACCGGCTCCTCGACGCCGGCGCTGCGGTTAGTTTCGCCGGCCATTCTCTCTGGAATCCGGCCCGACGCCCAGCACTTCGGCAACGACTGGATGTACTCGACGTCGCCCGGAAGCAATGAAGCGACGGTTTACCGTCGGAGAGGTACCGCTCTCAAATATCACGAGACGTTGTCGCTTGACATTTCGTCCCCGCAAGGATCGGTCGCGACACGCTCCGGCTGGTGGTATGTTGCCAACGGCGGCGGCTCAAACGTGCTTATCTATCGCACCACGTCCAAGGGGCCGGTCGGGCCGGTCGGAACCCCTCTCGACGACAGCGGCGAGGTGCCCGTGAACGTCGGCCTCACCCCCAATCGCGACCTAGTCGCCGTTTCAAACTCGGCGAGCGCCGGAAGTGGGACCGGAAGTGTGAGCGTCTATCTAAATCGTGGCACAGAGCCGTCCCGCGTTCTCACCTACGGCACCGATCTGCTTGCTGGCGAAGGTGTCGCGATCGATCCTCAAGGCAACTGTTACTGGAGTTTCGACGACGCAAGCAAACTGACCGCGGTGGGCTCGATTGTCAAATTCGCCCAATGCAACGGAAGCGGAACGCCCGTGATTTCGGGAATTACCTCTGCCGGCGGGGTGGCCTTCGATCTCAACGGCAACCTCTACTACATCGACCAAGCCAGCGGCGTCTACAAATGCCAAGGAATTTCGGACTGCAAACTCTTTGCCACGGGCTTCGGGTTAGCCGTCAGCCTCAACTTCGACGCTAAGGACAGGCACCTTTGGGTTGCCGACGCGACGGGCTACCTCGACGCCGTGGATCCGTCGACTGGTGAGATCGAATCTCGGACGGTCTCGGTCAACGGCGATCCATATGGAATAGCGCCTTCGCCCGGGAGTTAGTGAACGCGGCGGGCCGCGCGGATCTTCCCAGCCTGCTCCGGCGATTTCGTATGCAGGCTGGTTTCTCGCAGCAGACGCTTGCGGATCGCGCGCTCATTAGCGTCCAAGCTGTATCGGCATTGGAGCGGGGTAGCCGTAAGGTTCCGTACCGCTACACCCTCGATCGCATCGCCAATGCGCTTTCGCTCACGCAAGAAGAGCGCACCGAACTCGAGTCATCGGCGAGGCCCGCGCGAGGTCAGCGTCTCGACGAACCCGTCGCGGCGCCGGCTCACAATCTGCCGCGGCAGCTCACCCCGTTCTTTGGCCGTGCAGCGGCCCTCAAGGAGGTCGTCGCGCTCCTTGCGCGGACGCCTCTCGTCAGCATCGTTGGAACGGGCGGCGCGGGCAAGACGCGTCTAGCGGTCGCGGTCGGAAGCGCACTGCTTAACAAATTTCCCGATGGGGCTTGGTTCGTCGATCTCTCGCCCGTTAGCGATCCCGGACTGGTAGTGCAAGCTCTAGCGGGTGCGCTGCGCGTAGAAGAATCGCCGCGGCGTTCGCTCGTGGAAACCCTCATTGCGTACCTTGCACAAAGACGACTATTGATCGTTCTCGACAACTGCGAACACGTTATGTGGGGAGCGCGGACGATCGCGGGAGCGCTCCTGCTCGAGTGCCCGCAGATCGCGCTGCTCGCGACGAGCCGTGAAGCTTTGGGCGTAGCCGGAGAACGCGCCTACCGCATCCCGTCCCTCGAGGTTCCCCGCGGAGTTCCCACGCCCGAAGAGGCACTTCGTTACGGTGCCGTGGAGCTTTTCGTAGATCGTATGCGCGCGGCCGACACGCAAGCCGCGATTACGCGCGAAAACGTCGAGCCGATCGTGGAAATCTGCAGGCGTCTGGACGGTCTGCCGCTCGCACTGGCGCTTGCCGCGGCGCGGACTCCGGTGCTTTCTCCGAGTCAGCTTTGCGAACGCCTCGACAGAATTTTCGATGTTCTGCCGAAGGACGAGGGGGCGACCATTTCGCGGCACGAAACGATGCGCGCCGTAATCGACTGGAGCTTCGCACTGCTTACGCCGCAGGCGCGCCTGCTTTTCGCACGTCTCGCGGTTTTTGTCGGGGGCTTCTCGCTGGAATCGGCGACCGCAGTCTGTAGCGACGAGCGGCTTCCGCCGGCGGACCTGCTGGACTTGCTTTCATCGCTTGCGACGCAATCGCTGATTGCCGTCGATTTCGAAGGCGGCGATGCGCGTTATCATCTCCTCGAGGCGACGCGGCAATACGCGCTGGAAAAGCTGGAGCAGCACGGCGAACGGGCAGCCATCGCGCAGCAGCACGGGGTCGCGTTTCTGCGCATGGCCGAGCGATTCGATCGCGATTGGTACAACGCCGCCGAGCGATCGTGGTTCCATCAAGCGCAGACCCAGCTCGATAATTTCCGCGCTGCCCTCACCTGGTCGCTCGCCGAAGGGCACGATGTGAGCTCCGGCCGGGTGCTCGCGGCGGCGCTGGCCCGCGTCTGGTATTCTATCGCGCCGCTAGAGGGCCGGCGATGGGTTCGTCTCGCGATCGAATGCAGCGACGACCAAACGCCGATCGACGTGCGCGCGCGTCTTTACGTCGCCGACGCGGAGCTTTGCAGTTCGCTCGGCGAGTATAAGGCTGCACTTTCGGCGGCGCAGCAAGCGTTGCAACTGGGCGACGGGCTCGGTGAATTGCAGCGAGCTCGCGCCGAACAGGCCGCAGGGAGCGCGTTTGGAGCGTTAGGCCGCGCCTCCGAAGGCCAGGCCTTGCTCGAAGACGCCCTCGCGATTTCGCGCCGGCTCGATAACTGCCGAATGCAGGCGCTCGTGCTCGGCGATCTCGGAACCGCTCGTTCGCGGTGTGGCGACCTCGACGGAGCAAAACGATTCTATGCCAATGCGCTCGAGTACTACGAAGCGCTCAACCTGGAACGGCCCGCGGCCTCGATCGCGGGGAATCTCGCGGAAGTGGAGTTTGCGGCCGGCGATGCGGCTGCCGCACTCCAACTTGCAGAGCAGGCACGCACAGGTCACGAGGCGGCGCAGAACCGCCGCTCCGTCGCAAACGTCCTTTGCAACATGGCCGCTTACCTGACCGCTCTCGACTGTTTCGACGACGCCCGCGCGTACGGAAGAGAAGCGCTGGCCGCCGTTCGTGAAGTCAAGCGGACGGTGCTAACGGCGTACGTGCTGCAGCACCTCGCAGCCGTCGGGGCGTTGCAGTCGCTTTCCGGAAATGGTAATGGCGATGCGGTTCGCAAGCGTGCGGCGATGCTGCTCGGATTCGTGGACGCTTGGCTTGCGAAGCTGGAGGCGCCGCGCGAATATACCGAACGACAAGAGTACGAGCGGGTCATCGCCTCGCTACGCACGACGATGGGCGATCGCTTGGAAAGTGCCATGGCGCATGGCGCCGAGTGGACCGAGGCCACGGCTGTCGCCACCGCGCTCGAATTGTAGGCGGGGCGCTCTTCAAAATGGGAAATCTAGCGCCTTCATGGCGTTCGCTACGACACGCATATCGTGTTCACTCACTTCGATTAGGCTTCGCCGGAATGGGAGTCCTGCAGCCTGTACGTGATGGGCAGAGGCCACGCCGACCCAATACTTCACGGCGCGCCCGCGTGCACGGTCACCGCGAACCCGCCCGGTGCAACGAGGGTAAACATCCGGCCAAATGGTCCGTTTTGAGGTTCGCCAACGGCCGAATTCCTAGTCTACGCGGTGAGCGTCTTTAGGTCGTCCATCGACCCTCGCAGGGCGCTTACGAAGTCTTCGTCGGCGCCGATCCAGCGGTCGAACGCAAGCCGAAAAACCGAGACGCCTGCGTCGGCAGCTAGGCGCGCCGTTGAATCCGGAACCCCGCGCTGTCTCAACCCCGCGGCTAAGGCCTCGGCCAGAGCAGAGAGCTTGAGCCGCTCGCGCTCCAGCAGATCGGCGTTACCGGCGATGATGGCATTCCGCCGCCGCGCGAAATCACGCCGCTCATCGGTGAAGAAGTTCGACAGCGGCTCAAGGGCGCTATTCACGGCGCCGAGCGCCGAGAGCGAAGTCGGCGCAGCGCCGAGCGCGCGGACGACGGTTTCTGCGAACGCCTCAGAGCCCGCAAACAAGACTTCCCGTTTGTCTGCGAAGTAGCGAAAAAACGTCCGCTCGGTAAGCCCTGCTCGCTTGGCGATCTCGGCCACCGTGGTTTGGTCGAATCCTCGCAGGGCATAGAGCGCCATTGCGGCGTCCACCAGCCGTTCCTGTGCGCCCGGTAACCAGCGACCCATTGGCCCACTATAGCACGTGATGTCAGGGGTTGACATCCTGTGATACGCTGATGGCATATACTGACATCAGTCGCTGACATCATCGTCCTGGAGGTAAACAATGCGAATTTTCGTTACCGGAGCGTCCGGCTTCATCGGTTCGGCGTTGATCCCCGAGTTGACCGGTGCGGGACATCACGTCTTGGGGTTGTCTCGTTCGGATTCCTCAGCCAAAGCCATCGCCGCGGCCGGAGCCGAGGTCCATCGCGGCTCGCTTGAGGATCGCGACAGTCTGAAGGCGGGCGTGGCCGCGGCCGACGGAGTCATCCATCTCGGATTCAATCACGATTTCTCGAAATGGGAGGCCAACTGCGAAGACGACCGGCAGGTGATCGACGTCCTGGCCGCCCAGCTCGCCGGCTCCGAGCGTCCCCTCGTCGTAACGGGCGGAATCGGCACCCAGACGCCGCCAGGCCAAGTCGCGACCGAACAGGATCCCGCTCTTCCTAGCTCGGTTCTGCCGCGTACGGCATCAGAAGAGGCCGCGCTGGCCGCCGCTGAGCAGGGCGTGCGAGCCTCCGTCATGCGCCTTCCGCAAGTGCACGATCGGGACAAACAGGGACTCATCACGATGCTAATTCCCATCGCGAGCGAGAAGCGCGTTTCCGCCTACCTCGGCGAAGGCACGAACCGCTGGCCGGCCGTGCACGTGCTCGACGCGGCGCGTCTGTACCGGTTGGCAATCGAGGAAGGCGCGCGCGGAATTCGTTATCACGCCGTCGCTGAAGAGGGCGTGGAATTTCGCGAGATCGCGATGGCGATCGGCGAGCGTATCGGCGTGCCAACAGCGTCGATCTCCGAGAACGAAGCCGCGGACCACTTCGGGTGGCTCGCGCGATTCGTCAGCTTGGACATGCCCGCATCGAGTGCGCTGACGCAAAAACTCCTCGGTTGGGTTCCCAGCCACACGGGCCTGATTGCAGACCTTCGATCGGCCGCAGTCGCTGGGGCCTCGAGGAGATGAGCCCGATGGGTAGCGTTCCTGGAAACCAAGCAACTCTATTGGTTTCACGACCTTGCTGAACCGCCGTCATTCGGGCGCGAGAGCCGACCGTAATGAAGCGAACTCCCTCCGAACATATTTCGCGAGTTGGCCCGCGGCACCATCTCGGCGCCACTTTTCCATCGCTAGGCGGAGCGCACCGAACGCAAGCATCGCCAGCGTCCGAAGCTTTTGAGGTTTCTTGTCGGGATATCGCTCGCATAGGACGCCGTACGCAATCGCTTCCATCTCGACGAAACTGGCCTGCTTTCTTGCGCGGAGGGCCTCGGTCGACTGCATCAATCGGTCCACGACAATGGAGCGATCGGTTTCGTACCGAGAGACGAGCTTGAGAATAGTGTCGCGAGTGGCTTGCAGTGGAGCTTTCTTGCGCGCCTCGCCTGAAAGCGTCGGCCCGAGCCCGGTAAAGAAGCTGTCGTCTCGCCAATACTGGAGCAGATCTCAATCAATACGCGGCTACGACGCACTTACTTGGGCAGACCACCATCTTGACGCTTACGGAAGACCGAGGTACCGCGGAGACTTACTGTCTAGCACACCATGTAACGATTCGGGACGAGAGTCGACGCCTGATGCTCGCCTCTCTGCGCTATCTCGACACGTTTTCTAAGGTCGGCGGCACTTGGTTATTTGCCGAGCGCCTGCTCTACGTGGACTGGCAGGAAGAACGTGCACTATCATAACGTCGACGGCGTGAGTTGAATAAGCCGCGATTTAACAGCTTCTCGGACGGCGTTTTCGCCTTTGCGGTTACACTGCTCGTCCTTGGCGTCGCGCTGCCGGAGATCCGATACACATCGGATCGCGCCCTCACGTCAGCTTTGCTAGGATTGTGGCCAAACCTCATCGCGTACGCGCTCAGTTTTGCGGTTATCGGGACAGAAAACCGTCCTCCTCAACCTCTTGCTCCTATCGGGAATTGTGTTCATTAACGGCGTTGATGCCGTGATTGGACGGACGACTCGCGCCTATCGTGGCGCTTGGGCAACCTACGCCGTGGCAACATTGCTCGCCTTGCTCGTACCGATTGCCAGCTTTGCGGCGTAGATGCGGATCTCTGAGGCAGCGCGCATGCGTGGAACTCGCGATCAGAACGTACTTTGTCGCTCTCGTCACATTCGTCCCTTTTGCCGGAACTTCACGCCCGAGGCTCAGACTTTTTTCAGAAGTTCGGTGCAGAGTGGCCGGAGTCTCACCGCTCACTTGAAAAGAATGGAGTCCTCGTGCGTATACTGGCCCTCGCCGTTTCGTTTCCGCGGGCGCCGCGACCCTGGTTATCGACACTTCATCCGGTCGGAAGAGCGTCTCTTACAATTCCAAAATTCGATTCTTTGTGGTTAGCCGCTCTGCGCTCGCCGACGTTACCGCGGGGTCGTTTATCGGCACGACCGTAGCTCCGCAGCCCGATGGAACTTTCAAATCTACTGAGGTGCACATCTTCGCGCCGGCCTTGCGCGGCACCGGCGAAGGTTTCACGCAGATGAACGATAGCGCAAAGCATATGATGGCAAACTCCACCGTTCGAACGGTCGCAGTCCCCAACATGATGGCCAACTCCACGGTGCGTTCTGTCCATATCCCTGTGCGGGGATGGTCGCCACGAGGGTGTGGTTAATGTTGAAAAATGCATGATCGGTGCTCCTTGCAGTAATCGAAGAAGTAACGAAGACCAAGTGTGACGCTCGGGAACCCTAGTAAGAGAACTCCTGGAGCTGATCGACCTGCGGCCCGTTCACCCAACCGGTGCGTGACGTCGGATTGATCGAGATCCGCACCGGAATGACGGTGCTGGCATCGGAGAAGTTGAAGCCGTTGATGGACTCTTCGAGGGTTCCGCTCTCGTTATAGACCTGGATGCTGCTGCCCGAGCCCGTGGTCGAGACCGGCTGGGCGATCAGAAAGAGTCCGTGGACCGCGTCGTTCGCAACGAAGGCGCCTGCAGAGAGTTGGCTGGCGTTGTTAGGCAGCTGTACGCGAATGCCCGTCTGCTTGGCCACGTTGTAGAACTCCACGCCGGCATCGAGCTCGGTGGTCGTGCACGCAGTGCCCGTGCTCGAGTCGTAGCCGATGCCGTTGGCGTAGCCGCAGCCGACCGACCCTGGACAGCTGACGCCGGAGAAATGCGTCTTCTTGCCGGACTTGAGATCGATCGTCCAGATGACCGGCGGCGGTCCGCCGGCCGCGCCGAAGCTCGGCGAGGTCGCCATCACGGCGAGATTGTTGACGGTATCCTGCGCAAGCTGCGGCTGCGTGCCTTGCGAAAAGTCCGTCGAACTTAGGCTAATGACTTTGCCGAACGTATTCTTGCCGACGTCCGAGACGATCAGCTCCGACGGAACGGATCCTTCGCGCTGGTACCCGTAGACGACGCTCGTGGACGTACTTTGGTTGGGCGCCCACTCGAGCACGTTAAAGAGCTTGACCGGAGGAATCCACCTGCCGTTGAGGCTGTTCTTCGTCACCGGGTTCAAAAGGTGGTACACGTCGTGCACGGGCTTTTTGCCCGCTAGCCCGTCGGCTTTCTGAAGATCGACGAGCCCGACGTCGCCGGCAAAGATACCGTCTGCGACGTAATCGTCGCTCAAAACGCGCTTTCCCGAAATCCAGCCGATGGTTTTCGTTATCTTGCCGCTCGTTTCGTTGAACGTCTGCACGGAGATCTGAGAGCTTGAGGCCGAAGCGACGAAGCCGTCGTTGCCGTTTGAGTTGATGTCGAAGCCGAAGATCTGACCGCCGTCGGACGTCGTGAGCACGGGCCCGAGTGAGCCGCTGTCGCGGGCGGCCGTAAAATGCGTAGCCGGAGTAACTCCTCCAGCTGGGGTCGACGTCCCGGCGCACGCGCAAAGCGCAAGCAGTACGAGACAGGAGCTTGGTAATATTATTGAGCGATTCATTCGAGCATTCTGCCTGCCATTTGTGAAAAAATCATAAATGCGACTTTCGTCGCGGTCAGTGTGTTACTTGGGGCAAGAGATCGGCGGTCGTCATCGTCACGATCCGTGAAGCGTTCCCTCGAGCGCAAGGTGTAGATGACCGGTGTGAGCGTCGTTGTTGCCGGAGTCGATTTCAAAGCTCCCCGGTACGCCTTCAACGATTGCTCCTACGACTGGGATGTGACCGGCGGTGAACGTAAGAAGGAGGGCTTTACTCTTCTCGAGCGGGTTTTGCGCTCCGGTTGGCGCGAACGTTGCACGACCTCCCGCGAGTCGAGCGACACGACGTAGTTGCGAAAAAACGTCGCCCCCGCGATTCCGTCGATCGTGCCGTACGCCCCCTGTACGTGTGAGTCGAAATAAAGAACGCCTAACGGACTGAGGACGGCGGTAACGCTTCCGCCATCCTCTATCCAGTTAGCGCATGGGACCCGCTATTCTGCCAGCGCGATGCCCAGCGGCTCGGAAAGGTGCGTGGCACTTCCGGCGATCGTTTGGGTTGGCGCCGCGTTGCCGGTTGCGTTCGCCGCGAAGACAAGGATTGCATTCGATACCGGGTTCGAGACGAAGATGTCACCGCTCGTCTTGCTGACCGCGATTCCGAACTCGAAGCCGCCCCCGTCGCTCAGCCCAGTGTTCGAGCCGGAGATGGTGCGGATCGGCGCGACGTTGCCGGTCGCTCCGGCAGCGAACTCGCTGATCGTATCCGTCTTAGCATCGAAGACGTAGACGTTGAACGAGGCGTCAACGGCGACCGTGGCGGGCGCTATCAGCCCGGTATTGCTTCCGCCGATCTGCGCCTGCATGGTGCCTGATCCCGACGGGAAGATGTCGATCGTCGCCGTCGTGCTATTCGCGACGTAGAGAAGGTTGTTGCTGTCGATCGCCAGGCCACCCTCATCGGAAATCGTGCGCTTCGGCTTGGCTAGGCCGCCGCTTTGCGAGTTGTTGGCTCCGGGCGGGAAGACGTCGATGGCGCGCCCGCCCCCGGGTAAGGATGCGGAAACGAAGAGTTGGCCCTTGCTATCAAACGCTACGGCGTTCGTCGCAGTGTGTTTCGCGAACCCCTCGATCCCCGTCAAGAAATCGCCGGCCAGCGAGAACGTTTCGACCCCGAACTGGCCGCCCGAGCTGATGCTGCCGTTCGCAAAGCCGATGCCTTCTTGTGAGCTGAACGCGATGCCTACGGGTCCAGCGTTGTGGTTCGTGATAACCGAGCTCGGCGCGACGTTTCCGTTCGCGCTTTCGGAAAACTCGCTAATCGTGCCGCCCGCGCCGGCGCCTTCGTTGGCGACGATAATGAGGGCGGTCGTCGCGGCCTTGCCGACGCCGCCGCCATAGCCGGAGTTACCGTTGGAAAGTGTCATTGGGGTTGCGCCGTTCTGGGCGCCGGAACAGGCTGCGAGCGCCATCGCGAGGCTGACGCCCGCAAGCTGGTGAGGTAATCTCATTCAAATCTCCTGAAAGGTGATATGTGTGTTTTGGGATGTCGTTGCTCTGGTGATGTCGTGAGTATGAGGTAGTCTTATAAAAAAAGTGTGAGTTCAAGTCTAAAGAAAGTCTGAAGGTTCCTTATCGCGCGAACCTTCAAGCTTTTTTCACAATCGCACCCTACGATGCGTTTCATGAAACGCACATTTCAACTCCTCGCCGCGCTCGGCGCGCTCGCATTCTTGACCTTCCCCGCAAAGTCGTATGCCGGTTCCGACGTTAGTCTCGCCGCTTCCATGGGTAAGTTCGCACCAAACGCCATCGAACTGCACGCCGGCGAAACGACGACGCTGCACCTTACCTCCACCGAGGGCGTGCACTGGCTAAAGTCGGACGATCTCGGCATTCCGATGACGACGATTCGCCCCGGATCGATCGCTACAGTCCTCGTAACACCGAAAAAGGCCGGCACGTACGTGCTGCACTGCCAGATGTTTTGCGGCCCGGGTCATGCGGACATGACGATCACCGTAACCGTCGTGTAGTCTAGCGTGTCTCGACTAACGCCATTGGCTGTCGCAATCAGTGCGACAGCCCTTCTTTTTGCCTGCGCGTCCCGTGCCGACGCGATGCCGGTTTTCGCACAGGCGTACGCCGCAAAGTGCTCGCTCTGTCACGTCTTTCCGCCGGCGCTGAACACGTACGGACGCTACATTCAGCGTACCGGTTACGGCGGGCTCGACCCGCACACGCTCGACCGCTCGCTCCCTTTTTGGTGGGATCAACAAGTCCGCTACGATAACAACCAGTCGCCGCGGACGGAAGTCGGCAACATGGCGATCCACGCCGTCGGATTTCTCGGCACCGACGTGACGTATCATCTTCAGCAGTGGATTCTACAAAACAACAAAGCCGGCGACCTGGACACGTTTTGGCTGGCATATAACAACTTGTTCAACCGAAGCGGCCACGTCTTCGCGGGGCTGGTGCAGGCGCCGGCGCCTTCGCCGTTTAGCCAATGGATGGATATCGCGGCCTTTACCACGCCCGAAATTACCGTCGGCGAGCACGCGTACGAGCTCGACGCAAACCGCTGGGGTTCCAAGTTCAACTACGTTCACGGCGACCTCGACCTCGAAGCCGGCTGGCTGTACGCGGGGGACGGTGGGCCATCGGTGTGGGGCGCGAGCAGCAACTTTTCAAACACCGACAAGACCTTTCAATACAAAGCCGCCTACGCTAATCCAAACTACCCGCTCGAGGCGGGCATCTACGGCTCGCGCGGCTCCTGGCCCTTAGCCGAGGGCGGCTACGATCATTATTGGTCGGTCGCGCCGTACGTCGAACGCGATCCAATCCACGGTGTCCCCGGAGTATTGGCCGTCTATCAGCGGGCCTACGACGGCAATCCGGGCTTTACAACGCTGCCGACCGGGACGCTCTCTCCGCTGGGTCCAGCAAACAGCGCCGCCGCGACGCTCGAACTCTACCAGCCCGTCTTCGATGAGGGGTTGGTCTCGCTTCGTAAGGAGTGGACCAACGACGGATTAGGAACGCTCGGCCAAACCGGAAACGCCGACTTCAGCTATCCGATTGCGCGCTTTCTACGCGCCTACGTCGAGGAGTATTTTGGTGCGCACACGAGACCGGGCTGGGCCTACACGATTTGGTGGGCATCGCCCTTCACGAGCGTTAAGTAAGACGGTCGATGATCGAAGATAGACAATGGCGCCGAGTGCGCTCAGCCGGTCATCGTTAGTGCGGCCAAAGCCAGGACGATCACTCCCAGGACGGTAAGCGCCGCGATTGCACTGCGTTCATAAAATATCATGTCCCCAGGCTAGCCCGGGGATGTGAAAAGCTTCTGAAAACTCGCCTTTCTGACGAATTTCGCGTACCATTTCGCTGGCGAAGACCTGCACGGCGCAACGGTGCACAGCTCGACGAAATGGTTCACTGGTACGGCTGCGGGCGAGCCCATTGGAGCGGTTGTTAACGCCTGAGCTCGCCACGCCGTAACAATTACGCTGCGCCCGGATGAGTTGTCTTCACATGGTGATTGAGTGAGCGTCCTGTTTAGAGGTAGGCCACTCGTCATCCACGCCGATCCGCGAAGCCGCCTCCCAACCTCCTTCTGCCCGATGCTGATCTCCGCGGCCCGTAGTCTCTAACATTTTTAACGGAGCGGTGAGTGGCGCTGCCAATCCCAAACCCGCTTTTCGGTCGCTGAGCGTTGTAGCGCTAGGGCAATACGTCCCACTGGGCGGCGTTGGAGAACTCGAAGAGCATGTTCGGCGCCCATCCGCGAACCGCCGGATTAAGGGCCGAGTAGTCGCCGCGGTAGACGATGGGGACGAAGATCGCGTCCTGTGCGACGATCCGCTGCATGGCGTCGAACACGCGGCCGCGCGCAGCGCGGTCGGTCAAGCGCGACTGCTCCGCAAAGAGCCGGTCGTACGCGGGATCGCAAAGGCGCGTCGTATTCGGGCCCTTGGGTGCGACTCGGTCGCACGTAAAGAACTCGCTCTGCTCGGGATCGCTTCCACCGTAATATCCCGACACGGCGAGATTGAAGCGTCCCCCGTAGTAAATGCCGCTCGGTTCGGCGTAAAAAAGGCTTGAAGGATAGCCGCGTACCGTTGCAGCGATTCCGACGCGCGCTAAGTTCTCTTGTATGAGCGTCGCCTCGTTGCGGCCCGGTGGGATTTCCGTCGTTGCTGTCGACCAGAGCCCGTGAAAGATGTCTCGCGCGATCAGTGCCGTATCGATGGCCTCCAATATCGCGCGCCGCACGGCGGCATCGTCGGTCGGAAAGCGCCGCGTCTGAAATGCGGCAAAGGTGATGTGGTTTTTCTCCGTGCGCACGAGACTCGCCGAGTCCCGGGCGGCCGGTTGTACGACCTCATCGTTGGTGAGATAGTCGACAACGTCGGCGGCGTGCGTCCTGAGCATGAGCAGCTCCGTATCCCGATCGGGAACGATCTTGAGGATCAAACGCCGGAGATGCGGCTTGCGCCAAGCGTAGATATTCGGCTCGAGAACTATCTCGTCTCCGCGCGCCCATCGGACGACGCGAAATGGGCCACTTCCGAATGGGTGGTCGTTCCAGGCAGAATGCGTCAGATCTGTACTAGCGAACGCGTGAGCGGGAAGAATTCCATAAACAAAGTCCGTTACGGCGAATAACGCACCGACTGCTCCCGACCAGGGCCGCCGAAAATGAAGGACGACTGTGTACGCGTCGGGCGTTTCGAGGCGTTCTATCTCGCGATACGGCTGCGATTCCGTCACGGGATTGCGAGCATCGAGAACTGCCCGGTAAGTAAACGCGACGTCTTTTGAGGTAAGCGACATGCCGTCGGCAAAGCGTGCATTGCGTCGAAGACGATACGTGACCCTCTTTCCGTCGCGCGCCACGTCCCCGTTCTCGACCGTCGGAACCCGTTCTGCCAGCAGGGGAACGGGCTGATTTCTGGAGTTGAGCCCGACGAGCGGCTCGGCGTAGAGTTGGGTCACGTCGATATCCGCTTGTTCGAACGCAAAGAGCGGGTTGAGAGTAGACGGGTCGTTTGCGCGCGCTATCGTCAGCTCGTGCGGCGCACCCCAACCGCGCGTTGTGCCGGATCTACTGCAGGCAACGAGAAAAACGAGCGCAAGCCATTCCCTAGCCGGCGACGAGAAAGCGCTTGCGGAGCAACTGCTGGGTAGCGCCGTCGATGCTAAGCCCCATCTCGAAGTAGCTCTCCATGGAGCCGTACCGCCGATCCACCTCGTCGAAGGCCGCGTCGAGATATGCTTCCCTTACACCCAAGACGGCGCTCGTGATCTGCGGGTTGCCACCCTTTGCGACGAACGCATCGATGAGCGATTTGTATGCCGGAAGTATGTATTCGTTGCTGCGGAGGTAATCGGCATAGACTTGTGCATGTGAGACGCCAAGCAGCGTCAGGAGAGAAGCTGCTGCCCAGCCGGTTCGGTCTTTACCCGTCGTGCAATGGAAAAGGGCTGGCCCGTTCCCTGGATTGGACAAAGCGGCGAAGAATCGATGATAAGCAGATTTCGCACTCGGCAGCGAGACGAAATCTCGGTAGGCCTGGCTGAATAACGCCTCCACCTTTCCATTTCCGAGCGTGGCATCGGCCTTCTTGGGATCTTCCAGAAGACTTACGAGTTGAGCCGGGCCCGCGCCAGGCGCATCGTTCAGAACGTCGAGCCAGACGTACTCCACGCCAGGAGGAAGCATATCGGGAGCGTGGTCGCGTTCGGCTTCCGTTCGGAAGTCGAACGCGGTCTTGAGCCCGAGCGCAGCGATCTTGTTCAAGTCTGCGGGGCTCACGGCATTGAGCTGATCCGAGCGATAGATCAACTTATAGGCTACGACGGAGCCGTGCTTAGCGGTGTAGCCGCCCAGGTCGCGTAGGTTCGCTACTGACGCGATGCCGTGGCTGGCGCCCGGATCTTCTCTAGCGACAGCGAGCGTCTCTGTACTACTCGGCCGTTTCATGGCGTCTCCTTTACGCGCGACTCTCCCGTTTGACGGTCCTCGTGACGGTTCTTTTTCGAGCCGGCCGCTGGTGATTCCCGGCCCTCAATCGCGCCCGCAACGCGATCAGCTTACTAAAATCGCCCGGACTTCGGCGGCACGCCCATCGACCGGGATCACAGGGAGTTCGCCCACGCTTTCGACGGGCAGACCCCGGATGTGGTCCATGACCGCCTGCCATTCTTTGATCTCCCGGATGGCGCCGTTCTCCACCACGGTGTCGACGCTGTCCACATCCGTCGTCGCCGGCGGCGGCAGCAGGTCGGGAGTGTCTCTGCGGGGATCCGCAAGCGCGTCGGTGCGCGATTTGAGCGGCTGGCCGCTCTTGTTCTTAGCTTCAATCGCAAGCTCGCCTTTGCTATAGTTCGGTATAGCCGTGATAACCTTCCCCATATATAGCGAGGTTGTGATGCTGTAGAGTTGCTCGTCATTCGCGCTGATGTCGATCGCCCGGTAGCCGCGATCAAGGTCTCCGATCTCGATCGCAGTTACGACATCGTACTTCGGACGCGCTGGGTCGTAGTGGAACCTCATGCCGGATGCACGGGGGAATAGCTCGCCGCTGTCGGGGTTGTTAGCGAGCATGAATTCGAGCAAGTTCTTCAGTTCAAGGCCCGTGAAGTAGGCTGTCACGAGCGCGCTTCCGGCCGTCGAATCCACGATGCCGGCGCCGATGGGTGCCACCGCGAATACGTCGTAGACTGTTTGAATGCCCGACTTCCCTCGCGTAAGGCCGGTGCGGATCAGCGCGGCTGCGGTTATCCCGATGTCGGCCTTGGTGGCGTTTCGGAACGCGTCCGTGACCAGGTTGGCGAGGGGGGTGCTCGCTGCAACGTCGGTGTACGTGCAGGACACGTCTCGCGGCGCCACGGCCAGCGGCTGATCGAAGCTGTAACCGCGGGACGCGAACACGACCTCGGTAACGGTCTTCTTTAGCTTGTTGATCTCGTCTTCAATGACGCGATCACCAAGGACGGTGTTGTCAATCGGGTGGATCTGGTAGGACTCCACCGTCAGCTTGCTGCCGTCCACAGTGATCACCAGTTCGCCGAGGTGTTCGCCATACTTTCCGGCTTGGACCACCGGCGTGCGGTCGTTTACAATAACCGGCACTTGCAGCGCGATGTGGCTGTGGCCGCCGATCACAACGTCGATGCCCGGTACCATTTGGGCTACGCGGACGTCGTCGCCCTCGCTGTAGCGTCCGTCCTTCCCTTTTGCAACGCCGCCATGGCTGAGGCAGATGACGACATCAACCTTCTCGGTCTCGCGGAGAACCGTAACCATTTCCTTGGCTGCTTCAAAGGGGTCGGAAAACGTCGTGGCCCCCGCCGCCGAAGCAAAGAAGATTGCTTCCTTGCCGAGTAACCCGAAGATGCCGAAGCGAATGCCCCCGCGTTCGATCACGAGGTATCGGCGGATCACGCCGTCCTTGGCAAGCCGTTGGAGATCGGCGAGCGTTGGATCATTCCCGGGGAAGTTGGTATTCGAAGCGACCACCGTCGGAACGCGGCCCGCCTTGGCGGCGACGCCGACGGACTGGCCGAGGCCATCAGACCCGAGGTCAAAATCGTGGTTGCCCAAGGTGACGGCGTCGTAACCCATTTGAAAGAGGAGCTGCAGTTCTGCGCCGGTCTCGCGAGTGGCAGCGCCGAAGGCGGTCCCCATACTGTAGTCCCCGGCATCGACCACCAGCACCGGACCCAGAACCTTGCGCGCCGACTTCCTCTGCGCGATCATGGTGGCCAGACGCGCGAACCCTCCGAGAGTCTCGTCGTCGTCATCATTGGTCTTGTCCGGGTCGTAGTCCAGGACCGGGGCCATGCCGATCAAGTTCGAGTGGAGGTCGTTGGTGTGCAGGATGGTGAAGGTCTTCTTCCCCTCCGCTGCCACGCGGCTAGATGGTCTTGCACTTTCCCCGAGGTATTGTTCCTGTCTGGTTTTCACCGTTTCGGCCTTTCAATGGTGGCTTCCGTTCGAGGTTCAAGATTCCGAATATGTTCCCTAGAAGACCCCGAAGTCGCCGTCGACCACCCATTAACGCGTCCCTTCCCGGCTAAGCCTTGTGCCGGGCAATCTCGCTTCCGGGTGCGCGTACGTGATCAGGACGCAAGTTACGACCGCGAATCCGGCGCGAGGCAGCTTTAACGACAGGAACATCGCGGCGATGAAGATGCCGATCGTGACGGTGGAACGGACAAGTGCCGCGCGTCGGTTCGTCGGGTTCTCATCGCGTGGCACGACCGCATAGGCAAACCCGTGATATGTCAGGTTGACGAAGACGACGACAGCCGCGTACACGAACACGGGAACCGATGCCATGCCTGTTCCCGCGACCCACGCCGTCGCGAAGGGTACGAGCGACGCTGCGAACATGTGCGCGAAGTTCCAAAATATGTATCGGGGCGTCGCCGCCTTCGCAAAACTCCACAGGAAATGATGGTTGATCCACATGATGACTATAAGGAAGTAGCTTACCAAATAGCGCGATGCATCCACCGTTTCGTCGACGAGCGCTTATCGAAGATGTTTTTCCGCAAGCGCCTCCGCGCGATCGCTGAAATCGACCGCGTCGCGCGCGAAACCGATGCTGCTACGGATTCGCAAGCCGTACTGAACCTCGCAGCCGACACCGTAGCGCGGACGTTGGAACCGCTCGGCGTTGCGATATACGTGCGCGGAGGGCGCGGCTACGAACGCTCTGTCGGTCGTGGCGAGGCGGCGTTCCCGGTCGATTACGATTACAACGACGCGCAGCCGCTGCGCCTGCGCCGTTGGCAGGAGCCGTTCCAGCTTGATGCGGCTGATTCGCCGCACGCGCTGTTCGTGCCGATGATGCTGCCCGGGGAGCTGCTGGGCTTTTTCTACCGCGGTCCCAAACCCGATTCGCCCGGCGGATTTCAATTCTCGCATGGAAGGTCTGCTCGCTTTGGTCGCTAACGTCAGCCGGTACCGATCGCTCGGATTCGAGCAGGTTTCTGGGCTCGCGCCACGTTCGACGCCCGATTGTTCGGTAGGCCGCTTCGACCGAAGCGCGTCGATTGATTTTTTCGGCGAGCTCAAACGTGACAGGTTTCTCATGCGGCAGACTCAGTTCGTGGTAAGAACGTTATCGGCGCTAGGGCTCGCGGCACTTTTTGCCGCCTGTTCGAACTCCGGATTATCAGGAACGATAACGCCGTCCGGCGTCGCGCCCGATTCGCAATCGCGCCCAGCCGCCGTTCCGAACCATACCGCTAAAGACAGCGTGACCACTATTGTGGCCAACTATGGCTCCAACAACGTTTCCGTCTATACGGTTAACGTGAAAACCGGCGCGCTGACGCAGGTGAAGGGGTCGCCGTTTGGAGCGGGCACCGAACCCTTTGGGGCAACAATCATCGAACGCACCGAAGATGCCATCTTCGCCTATGTGACCAACGAAGGCTCCAACGATGTTTCCGCCTATAAGGTCAACCCGAAAAGCGGGGCGCTGACCCAGGTGTCGGGGTCGCCGTTTGAGGCCGGTTCGGGTCCCGCCGCGGCTGCCTGGCTAGAATCCCAAGGGGGCTGGGGAAATAGCGACTTGTTCGTGACCAACACTGGGTCCGACAATATTTCCGTCTATAAGGTCAACGCAAAAACCGGCGCGCTGACGCAGGTGAAGGGGTCGCCATTTGCGGCGGGCAGCGGTCCCACCAGCGTGACAGGCGTCGAAAACGGTGGCGCTGGGTACCTCTACGTGACCAACATCGACTCCAACAATGTTTCCGCCTATAACGTCAACCCCAAAACCGGCGCGCTGACGCAGGTGAAGGGGTCACCGTTTGCGGCTGGCACCGAGCCCGACGGCGTGGCAGATTATGTGCCAAATGGGTCAGCGCAGCCCGCAGTCTATGTGGCCAACTATGGCTCCGACAATGTTTCCGCCTATACCGTCAACAGAAAAACCGGCGCACTCACGCAAGCATCGGGCTCGCCGTTTGCGGCGGGCACCGGCCCCTTTGGCGTGGCATGTTGCTATCACCCAAAAGGGTCTAGCCTTCCACCTCCTGACGTCTATGTGGCCAACCAAGGCTCCAACAATATCTCTGCCTATTCGGTTAGTGGATCCGGCGGACTCACGCCCGTGTACGGGTCGCCCTTTGCAGCGGGCAGCGGTCCCACCGGCGTGGGATGCATCGTAGTAAATGATGGTTCTACCTACCTCTATGCGACCAACAGTGGCTCCAACAACGTGTCCGGCTATGCCATCGACGCGAGCAGCGGCGCGTTGACGCAGGTGACGGGATCGCCGTTTGCAGCGGGCACCGAACCCTACGGGTTGGCTGCAAAAAATTTACCAAAAGGGGTAACGTGCTAGCTTTTGACTTCGCACAACTAGAATCAAGGGCACGGGACCGGGGAAACCCGGACTCTTTCGCGGGACGGTCCCTCCGCTTTTTTGAATTCTCGAACCGAACCGCGATTCCAAAGTATAACGATGCACCCTGGCCAAATTGCGGCCCTCAAAGGGAGCTTTAAACATGAGCTTGCTACTCGCCGTGCTTATAGCGCAATCGGGACCAATCCTAAACAATCCGGGACCGCAAACCGGGAGCACCGGCACGCCCATAACGGTCAACGATTGCTCGATCCTGTATTTTTCGAACAATCTAGGGCAAACGTTCGTTGCGGCGCGCGGACTAAGAATCGAATTTACCGATGAGTCTTCAAAGCCCGCTGATCTCGTCACCTTTCAGGTAGACGGCGACCTCGGGGCGGCTACAATCCGCGACGTTGGAGAGATCGACCCAGGAGCAGAGACGACCCACCGATTTAGGCAATTCGATCGGACCCGTTTGTGGTCGAGGCCAAACATTACGTGCACCGTTCAAGCCGTCCATTTCACAGATGGAACAGTTTGGGAAAACGGCCAGACCCCTGAAGCATCACAGTTCGTTGACCCGAATTTTGGCCTCTCGCTTGAAAACGAGGTCTCTGGCGTATATGTTCAGTTTGCCGCGCCGGGAGGCGCCGGCGACCAAGCTGGGATTCGGCAGAACGATCGCATCGTTTCCATTGGAAGTAACGCCGTATCATCAATTGACGATTACAAAACAATTCTTGGAATGACTGCTCCGGGCACAACGATACCGCTTGTTATCGATCGAGGTGGAAAAACGCTCAGCCTCAAGATCAAGATGGGCGCAGCGGCCCAGCCGGCTTCGCCGTAAACGTGACGTTGATATCGACCATGTTCACGCGGCTTTGATCGGAGCCCAACTTGCACTGCGACTGGGGGCCCCGATCGGCGAGGTGGCCGCGGACGAGTGGGCCGACCAGCTCGAATCGCTTGGCGCCATACGGGCAAGGTCGTCCGTCGCGTAGGTTCGGTTCACGCGATAAATCCGCCGACGGAACTCGATGCTATTCTGGCTGCGGAGATCGCCTACATGGAAAGCCTTCGGCCTCACGTTTTCGCGACAGCGAGGCCGCGTTGCATTGCGGGCTTTGCTGCATTGCGGCGTTGCAGCATGGATCGGCATTGCCGCTGCGCCAGCATGGCGGTATAGCCCGCCGATCGGCATAGCCAACAGGGCCGTCCGGCTCCCTCGATCGCCGCCCACTCGGCGAAGCATTGCTCGAACTCACGTTAACTTTCTTAAGTAGGGGCGGCAATATCCGGGCGAGAACCGCGGGGGGGTCAGTCGTTCCGAAGGGAAATGCGAGATGGAAATCAAGACGAGAGGCAAGTTCCTCAGACGATGCGCGCAGTTTCTGGCAGGCCTGGGACTGCTGCGCGTCAGCGACAAATCCGCGATCGCGCAGACTTTGCAAAGCCCTGCGGGCGGCTCGAGCGACAAACCGCCGTATAACATCGTGTTCATCATCGTTGACCAGCGAGTCGAAAAGCTGCTCGCGGGTTCTGATTATGTGCTGCCCGCCATGAGTGCGCTCGCGAGCCATGGCGTTACGTTTTCAAAGCACTTTATCTCGTCGGCCCAGTGCTCGCCGTCGAGGGCATCTTTCCTTACCGGGCAGCCGCCTCAAGTTACCGGCGTTATCGACCAGATGCAGTTCTCGTTCGTGCGCAGCCTGAATCCAGAGATGCCAAATATGGGATCCGTTTTGAAAGCAATGGGCTACAAGACTGCCTATTTCGGAAAGTTCGAAATGGACAAGAGTATTCTCGACCCTAAGCCTAACGTGAACTACAGCAACGCCGCGCAAGCCTATGGCTTCGATACATTCAGCGCAGGCGGCGACATTGGCAGCACGCCGGAGAGCGGCTACGACAACGATCCCTTCATCGCGGGCGAAAGCGTTCGGTGCCTGCTCGAAACCGCTCCGGAGGCCCGAAAGACTGGCCAGCCCTTCTTCATGGTCGCTAGTTTCGTTAATTCGCACGACATCATGTACGGTGACGGCAACGTTCCGGGCGAGCCCGAGGTGCAGAAGCCGGTCGTACCATCTGCAATTCCGCCAATACCGGCAAACTCGATTTACGAGAAGACTTGGTCTTTCACGCTTCCGGCAAGCCTTGACGAATCGCTCGCAGCCCCCGGCATGCCGGGTGCCCTTTCAGAATACAAGACAGGATGGGACGGCTGGTCCGGCACGATCCCGACGGATCGCAAAGACATGTGGACGATCTTCTACAACTACTATCTCAACGCAATTCAAGACGTCGACCGCAGCATCCAACAGATCGTCGACGTCATGGACCAAATGGACTTGTGGAAGGATACGGTTGTCGTGTTTACGGCCGATCATGGCGAGATGGGGGGCGCGCACGGAGGGCTCAAGGGTAAGGGCCCATTCGTCTACGATGAGAACATCCACGTGCCGTTAATCATCGCGCACCCGGACGCGAAGGCCGGCACGACCTGCCCCGCACTCACGAGCCACTTAGACCTGCTCCCCACGTTCGTTGGCCTCACGGGACTCCCCGACTCGAAGCGGCCATCCACGGTGAGGGCGCTGCCGGGCCACGACTTCTCGTCGCTCCTCACCGAACCCGAAAAAGCGAGTCTGACTGAGATTCGGCCGGCGATTCTTTTCAACTACGTCGGACCGTCGACCGTTGACGGAGCCTTCCTCAACAAAACGATGGACACGCAGTTTATGAACGAGACGTCGCCGCCGCTCTCCGAAGCGAATCTAACTAAGCGTGGTCTCCTTGCCTTGGTGTTTGACGGACGCTACAAGTTTGGTCGATACTACGCGCCAACTGCCTGTAACACGCCGCGAACCATGGACGAGATTTTAAAAAATAACGACGCGCAACTCTTTGACCTGCAAAACGACCCGCAGGAAGTTCAAAACCTTGCATTAGATCCTGAAGGGAACCAAACCCTGATCTTGCGGATGAACGCGCTGCTCAATGACCTAATGGCAAAGGAGGTCGGTGCAAATGACTGCGAACTCCTCGCCAACGCCATGAGCGCTACGAGCCCGAGGTGAGCCTCGCGGCTTATGCCTTCGAGTTCGGGGGAGGGATGATGAGTACTTTCGCTTTTAGCCGCTACGCGCTAACGATCGGCACCGCCGCTGCCTTGCTCGCCGGGTGCGCTCCACAGCGTCCGGGCGACACGACACCGCCGGCTGCCGACTCCGGATTCGAGGCCGCCACTTCCGACGCGATCGCCGGAACGATCCCCCATTTCGTCGGGGGACCGAAGCGACCCGACCACCGCACGTCGTGGATGTCGCCCGGCGCAAAGCGCATTGAGAAGTTGCTCTACGTCTCCGACTGGAGCACCAACGACGTCTACGTCTACGACTACGACAAAGGTACCTTGGAAGGTCAGCTCACCGGCTTAAACGATCCGTATGGCCAGTGCGTCGATAAGAAGGGAAACGTTTGGGTCGTCGCTTTTGGCGGAAGCTCCGTCTCGGAGTTCGCGCACGGAGGCACGCAAGCCAGGAAAACGCTAACGACCGACTCCCAGCCGAGGGGATGCTCCGTCGATCCAACCACCGGAAATCTCGCGGTGGCTGGTTCGGAAAGCGTTGATGTCTTCGTTCACGCCCGCGGGACGGCGCACGTCTATCAAAACCATGTGTGTTTCCCGTTTTGGGCACCGGGCTACGACAACGCCGGCAATCTCTACGTCGAAGCTTTGTTGTACGGATCGGCTAAACCGCTATCAGGATATTCCGATCCTCTTCCTTGCGAGCTCCCGCACGGAGGTAAGTCGTTACGAGGCGTGCACTTAAGCGGAGTCGGCATCTATTACCCGGCGAGCGTCATGTGGGACGGCAAGCACCTCACGCTCACCGATCAGGATTATTTGGACAACGATGAGACGGCGATCTATCGAGTGTCGGAAGATTCGTCCGGCAATCTTACGTCTATTGGGCAGACCATTCTTAGCGATGACTGCGACGGCAACGCCGTCGAAGTGCCGCAGCCGTTCATTCTCGGAAAAACCGCCGTCGGCGGAAACCTCCGGTGCAGCTATTACGGATCGCGGCCGAAGTTCGACTACTGGCCCTATCCGGCAGGCGGCGGCCCGACGCGATCGCTGCAATCGCCGCCGGCGAAACCCGTCGGACAGTCGGTCAGCATCGACCCGTAAAAACCGTTCAGGAGAGGGCGGTGACGCCCTCTCCTGATGATGACCGGGCTTATTGATCTTGCGCGTCGGGCGCGGTTACGGTGGCTAAGACCGGTTCCACTCCGTTGACTGCCGGCGGTTGATTCGAGGACAGCAGGGTGCCGCTCGGATATGAGTACTGATCGATCAGATTGTTGGTCGTGTCTGCCACGTAGAGGTTCGTATTCTTAGCATCGAGGCTGATTGACGTCGGAGCGCCGGTTACTGAGAAATTACCGATCTCCTTGAGCTTCCCACTCTTGATGCCTGCGTAGATCTGGATCGATTCCTGACCCGGCGAGGAAACGAGGAGGTCGTCTCTCCGGTCGATTTCCAGGTCGCCCGCCGCGCCGCTGAAGCCGGTCAGACTGAGAACTGTCGCCGCGCCTTTTCCGCCGGCGAACTTGGCGATCTGGCCAACCCCGGACGCGTCGTCGAAGGCCCAGTAGACGTTACCTTTGCTATCAACGGTGACACCTGCCCCTACCATTATTCCATCTTCCTTGACGGTGAGGAATCCCGTAGGAGACGACGAGCGGGCGGGGTACACGAGGACGCCGGCGGTCCCAGACGTGTTCGTTACGGATGCGTAGACCACTTGGCGCCTCGTGTCCAAAGCGACCGCAACCGCACCGGCGCCTGTGTTGCTGTCGTAATTGACGCTCAAGACGTCATCGATATTAAGGGCATGCTTCGATTCCGCGACCGCGCTGACCCCATTGGGCCCGCTCGGATCGACGAAGCACGGATTGCACTTTGTGGCGAGGGCAAAGTACTTCGCCCAGTTGCTTTGCGAGATACGGATCGGGTGCGTCATGATGTACTCGAAATCGCAATACGATTCTGAGCCGGTGCAGGGTCCCCAGAGAACCGTCGTCCCGCAGAACTCGCCGGTTCTTACGTATTCCCACTCCTCGGGACTGTACGACACCTCGATCCATTCGGTGTAGGTATACAGGCAGAGTCCGATATCCGGCGTTGCGCGCCCGGGCGCGTGGGAGCCAGACACACGAACGGTGCTGGGCGTAAAAGAACTACCTTGCGTGTACGGCGTACTGGACGGCACGGTGCCGCTGCACGCGGTAGCCATGAGGATGGCCGCAAACGCGGTTACGCTCGATGCGTACTTGGTTAAACTCGGGATCTTCATAATGTTCTCCATTTCTTCTCACGAAAGTGTATATTGAGTAGCGTTCGCTGACGCGACCGCTCAATGTACTCTTGCAACGGAGTGCTTGCGCGGCTAGGAACAAGCATGACACCCAGCCGCGACCGCCGTAACCGACAACCGGACAACAAACTCCGACAACTCAAAGAAGGCATCCGCGGCCGGCGAGAATAAGGCTGCGCGTCATGTTAGAGATGCGGCTCTTGGGAGAAGGCCGAATCTTTGACGATCGCGGCGAGATCAAAATCGTCAGCCGCCGTTGGACGCTGCCCTTGCTGGCCTACATTCTTCTTCAGCGCGGCAAGCCGATGTTGCGCAAGCGTCTCGCGTTTACGCTCTGGCCGGATGAAACGGAAGAGACCGCGCTCGTCAACCTGCGCCGCAACCTCCATCGTCTGCGCGAAATGCTGCCGCCGCGCAGCCACGGCGCACCGTGGATTCACGCCGGCAGCGAGAGCGTCGCGTGGAACGCCGCTACCCCGTGCCGAGTCGACTTTCTCGAGTACGAATCGCTGCGCGCCGATCCCGCGCGCCTCGAAGAGGCGGTCGCGATCTACACCGGTGACTTGCTCGAAGAGTTCTTTGACGATTGGATCGCCTCCGAGCGCGAGCGGCTGCGCGGGCTCTTCCAGGCTGACCTCGGTACGCTGATCGTCGCGAAGCGCAGCCAGCGGGCATTCGCGCAGGCGGCGCAGTTCGCTGCACGCTTGCTCCAAACCGATCCGTGGCGCGAAGACGCGCTGCGAGCGCTGATGTCCGTCCGTTACGAAGCGGGCGATGCCGCAGGCGCGCTCGCGGAGTACGACCGTTTCGCGCGCCTCCTCAGCGACGAGATGGGTGCGGCTCCCATGCCCGAAACGGTCGCGCTGCGCGACGCCGTGGCCCGCGGCGAAGCACTCTTCGCCGCTTCGGACGTCACGGTAGACGAGTCAAAAAGAACTGGCTCCGAAGTTCCGTTCGTCGGCCGGCAGGAAGAACTGCGCAGTCTGCGCGCGCAGTGGCAGCGCGCCGCCCGCGGCCCGGGCTCCCTCCACTTCGTCAGCGGCGAGGGTGGTATCGGCAAGAGCCGTCTGGTCGCGGAGTTAGCTCTGCATGCCGAAGCGGAAGGCGGCCGCGTCATCGTCGGGTTCACGAGCCGCCCGGAGCGCAGCCCATACCAGGCTCTCTCGAGCGCGCTGCGCAGCCGGCTGCCGTTGGTCTCCGGCGTTTCGCTCGCACCGCCGCTGCTCGCTGCGCTGGCCGAGTTGGTACCGGAGCTGCGCTCCTTCCGCAGCGACGTTCCGCCGCTGGTGCGGCTCGATCCGGAACGCGAGCAAACCCGTCTGTTCGACGCGCTCGCGCAGACGCTCGTCGCGCTGTCGCGACCGCGTCCGCTCGTCCTCATCCTCGAGGACTTGCACCGGGCCGAGGCCGCGAGCATCGAGGCGCTTCGCGGCATCGTTGGCCGCCTCGCGCGTTCGCAGGTCCTCGTCGTCGCCACGTACAGGCCCGAAGAGGTCGGTCGCACGCATCCGTTATACTCGCTCGCACGCGAGTACCAAGGCGCTCTCGGAAGCACCGAAGTTCGGCCGCTCACCGAATCCGACGTGGCTGCAATCGCGCAGGAGCTTGCTCCCGAGCAAGCCGCGCGTGCGGGTTTCGTCGCGGAGCTATTGCAGCAAAGCGACGGAAACGCGCTATTCGTCACCGAACTCTTGCGCGAAGCGGCGCGCACCTCACCCAAACGAATGGTGGTGCCGGCAACGGTTCAAGCGATCGTGTTGGAGCGACTCGCTTCGCTCGCGCCGGCCACTCGCAACGTCGCCGAAGTCGCCTCGGTGGCGGGTGAAGTCTTTAGCATCGGAATCGTTCAAGAGATCGCCGGTTTGACGCAGGGCAAGGTGTTGGACGCCCTCGACGAGCTGCTCGATCGCCACGTCGTTTGCGAGTCGGACGAGCGCGGCCGTTACGAATACGCGTTCACGCATCATCTGGTGCACGCCACGGTCTACGACGAAAGCGCTCCCGCGGCGCGCGAGCGCCGGCATCGCCGCGTCGCACGCCTGCTCGACGAAACCGTTTCGAGCGCCGACGACGAGCGCGCAGCCGAGATCGCGTTGCATTACGAGCGCGGCGGCGAGCCGGTGCGCGCCGGCGCGCTCTACGCACGCTCGGCTCGGCGCGCCGCCGCTTTGTATGCCAACGCTGAGGCTCGAGATCTCATCGAGCGGGCGCTGCGGTTGGGCGAGTGGAGCGAACGCGAGCGTCTCGACCTGCTCCTCCTGGGCAGCGCGATGCACGCCAATCTCGGCGACGCCGGCGCCCAGAATACCGATCTCGACGAAGCCGAACGAATCGCGGCCGGGCTCGATTCCGATGCTCGTTGCGCGGTCCTCGACCGCCGGACACGCCTCGCGGCGCGCCAAGGCAACGCTGAAGTCGAGCTCGCCGCCATCGAACGCTTGACGCAAGAAGCGGCTTGCGCAGCCGACGAACGATGGTTCGCCGTCGCCGGCGAGTTACGCGCGAGGTTGAAAGAACGAAATGGCGACCTCGAGCGCTCGGTCGAGAGCGCGTTGCAGGCGCTGGATGGCTTTCAAAAAGCGGGCGACATCGTTGCTAGCGCACGAGTCGGCGCCTATGCGGCGCGCGTCAGCGCGCTAGTTCCCGGTCGCGCGAGTGAAGCCGACCGGCTGATCGAAGATGCGCTGCGCGTCTCTGAAAGCGAAGGCGCCGCGCCGGCTCGCTGGGCCGTACTTTACGATGCAACCCAAATCGCCTACGAGCGCCACGATCACCGGCGTGCCGTCGAACTGAGCCGGGCCGCGCTCGACCTTAGCAGAGAGACGGGAAATCGCGTCAACGAAAGTAACGCGCATAAGCTTCTCGGGACGGCACTGTGGAGTTGCTGGCAGATCGCCGAATCGATCGAGCACCTCTTGGAGTCGGCGCGCGTTGCCGAGGAGCTGGGCCTGATGCAGGCTTTTCAAAGCGCCGCGTGCGATCTGGGCGCCGTGCTCATCCCCGTCGGCGACTTCGCTGGCGGCATCCAATGGAGCCGCCGCGCGATGGAAACCCATCGGGACGCCCCCAACTCGAGAACCTCGACCGCCGTTGCGGCGGTGGCCGCCGTGAACGTGACCGAAGTGCACTATCTGCGCGGCGACGTTGAGGCGCTCTCCGCCGCCTTCGACGCTGCGGCGCCGCTCGTTCGCCGACTTCCGGCATCGCGCTTTCGCAGTGCGTTCTTACAGGCCGAAGGCCGTCTGTTGCGTTGCCGCCGCGAGTTCGATTCGTCGCTCGCGAAACTGCAAGAAGCCTTCTTGCTCGACGAGCGCCTGGATCGTTGGGAGAATGCGGCGCAAGAACTCGACGACCTCGCGCTGACGTATCTCGGCCGCGGAAGCTACGCCGAAGCCGCCGCCGCGCTCGCGCGCAGCGCCGAACTCGTCGCGGGGCGCGATCGTCCCGACGAAATCCATCACCACTGGATCGAGGCCTGCGTCCACCGGGCAGCCGGCCGGGAGGAGCGCTCTCGCAACGCTGTTCGCGCGGCTCATGATGCATACGCGGCTAAACACGCCGCGCTCGCAGATTCGGCGCTTGCGGCTTCGTTCGCGGCGATACCGGTGCATCGCGCCATTTGTTTGGCGTACGAGCGCGACCTTTGGCCCCCGCCCGGCACTCCTTGCGTCGTCGCACTCGCGGGATTGGAACGCTTTCGAGACGTGTAACGCTTAGACTAAACTGCAGTCGTGCACCAGAAAGATAACGAGCGCCTCGAACGAGTCTTTACGCTTCGGCTGTGGCGCGAAGCCGGGGCGCGCGGCGCCATCCGCGGCAGCCTCGTCGAGGCCGGCAACGGCCGTCGATTCTTCTTCACCCAACTCGCCGACCTCAGAGATTTCCTCCAGCTTCGCCTCGACGATCAGAAATAACGCAGCGCCCTCGATAGGTTGCGAGGGCGCTGCATCGAGCGAAATGCGAGCTTTACGGCCGCGGCTTTATGGTGGGAAACCGGGGACGCAAGCCGGCGTTGTGTGCGGGAACTCTGGGTAGGTTGACGTTGACTTCGGGCAGACGCGCATCGCTGATGCCGTGCGGATGGGCGACGATGCGATAGTCGAACGCGATCGACGAGCGGCCACGTTCGGTCTCGCGAACGATGAAGCCGCGTTCGTACTTTGCGGCCACGTAAAGCCCGCGCGTGTCGCCGTCGGGCGTCAGGAAGACCTGATAGCCGCGGTTTGCGTCGATCGTGCTCGCAAAGGCGGAATCGAATCGCACCGCCGCCTCACCGTCGGTCAAGCGGCTCGTTCCCGTATCCTCCATCGTCGTCTGCGCGTTCATGGCCGCGCCGGCGGCGAGTTTGCCGCCGCTTCGAGAGATGATCACGGTCTTATAACCGCCGTCGGCGGTAACCGAGCCGGAAAAGATCCCGTCGCCCGATCCGTCAACAATAAAGGCGCCGTTGGTGCCCGACGCCAAGAACGGGAAGCCGCCGCTCGCATTACTGATAACTGCCGCGGTATAGTAGCTCGTACCATCGTTTTCAAAAAGCCCCCCCTCGCCGTACAGAGAGTAGCCGTACACTCCATACGTCGATTCGGAATAGCCCTCGATGCCGTAGGCCGCTCCGTCGCCAAAGACACCCACCCCCCCGGTATTGTCGTCGACGCCCACCACGCCGGTAGGGATGCGATAGCTGTTTCCTGTTCCGCCCTGGCCGAAAACGCCGGTGCCGCCGGTGCCGGTGTCTTCACCCTCGACGCCGGCGGTACTGCCGACGGCGTAGATGCCGGTGCCGGTGCCTGAGTTGTCTACCGTGAAGCATTGGGTGCTTTTGTCACACTTTACCGAGGTCTTACTGTCGTGGCGGACACCGCCGCCGTCCGACGGGATCTGGGCGCCCGAGACGCCCGTCACGTTGAGGATCGCGAGACTCGCGCCCACGAGCAAGGCGCCGGCACCGCTGGTGACGGCGCCGCGAACGAATGGTTTCATGATTAGCATACCTCCTTGTCTGGAGGCTAACCCCGAGGCGTTCCAGGAGCGTACCGAAACAGTTACCCGTAATCATCGTGGTCCGGCTCGCTTACTTGACAAAGCGACAAAGGGCGAGCATTTTTGGTATCGGTAACGTGCTGCTCGTCCCGTGAGTAAAGCCAGAAGTTGCTCCGCAGATGGCCATGTTAAGAACCCCATAAACTCTTTATACGAATTGGAGTTTTCAAATGGACGAAGTACAAGTTGGGCAGTCGAACTATCAGATGCCGCCGCAGGAAGGGTTTACCGTCGCTCACTTTCTCACAGTGGCCGACCTCGAGCGATCCGCCGAATTCTATAAAACGGTCTTCGGGGGCGAAATTGTGAGCATGGGCGACGGAAACGCACCGCCGTACATCAAAATCGCAAACACGTGGCTCATCATCAACGTTGGGGGCGGTCCGACGCCCGACAAACCAACGGTGACGCTCCGCCCCCCTCCCGACCCCAATGAGATCAGCAGCTTCATGAATATCCGCGTTGCGGACATTCAAGCGTGCTACAAGCTATGGAAGAGTCGGGGCGCAACGTTTCTCACTGAGCCTCTCGACAAGTATGGTGAGACGCGCTGCTACATCCGCGATCCTGACGGCTACATCATAGAAGTCGGGCAAAGTAAGCCCGAGTTCAAGTATGGCTAAAGTGCCGGCCATTCCGATGCGTCATACGATTGCTAGAGCGAGTTCGACGGCGCGCTCTTCGTCGAGTTCCTCTCCTGCGGCCATGAGTTGGTTGCGCTCTTCTGCCGGCAAGAGAGCGTCGAGCGCGCGAATCGCAATTTCGTACGTTCGGCGCTCCGTTGCTTCGCGTTCGTAACCTCGTAATCGATTCCGCTGATCCACGTATCCCAGAATAAGCGCGCCCGTCCGCGCGTCCCCGCCGTTCGCCGCTACCGTAGCAAGGTGCGCAAGCGCGGCGAGGAAGACGTCCGCCTGCTGCGCTCGCTGCGCAAGCGCGAGTCCCTCCCGGGCCGCATCGCGCGCACCCGCTGTATCGCCGAGTGCGAGGCAGTACGCGGCCTCATTCGCGCGCGAGGTCGACTGCATTGCGACGCTACTTGCTTGGCCCCAAGCCCGGCTCGCTATTCGGGTTAGTTCCAGCGCGCGTCGACAGTCACCAGCACCAAACGCCAGCTCGGCGAGGTTACCCTGCGCCGTGGCGGCGTGAAATTCATCACCAAACTCGGTGTAAATGGCGAGTGCCGCCTCCAATGTCTCGCGCGCCTCGGTAAGGCGCCCTCGTTCCTTTAGCACGAGCTGTCGCGCATTCAGCGCGTGCGCGTGCGTTATCGTTCCCAACATCCCGGCGTCGCGCAGAAGGCGGATAGCATCATCGATGTCGGTTTCTGCCTCGTTGAGACGCCCCGAGCTAACCAGTGTCAGAGCGCGGACTCGTCTGCTTAGCGCTATCGCAAAAGGATCGCCCACGAGCTCGTCGAGCTCGACGGCGCGCCCCGCGGCCTCGAGTGCTTTCGTGCCGCTTCCCAGCGCCGCTAGATTTCGCCAAGCAGACGCGACTATTTCCCTGCTAACGCAATCGCCGCCCCGTGCGAGCGCAGCCTCTAGCCACCGCCGGCCTTCGTCGCTGAGTCCGACGAATCGCCAGAAAGGTCCCACGCCGCAGGCGAGGCGGAGCGCAAGGGTCGCGTCGCCGGCATCGCTTACTGCCCATCTCAGGGCCGCCCGTATGTTTTCCAGCTCCTCCCCGACGCTGGCGAGCCAAGGCGCGAACTGCTTTGAATATATGGCCTCCCGCGCTTTGTCGCAGAATGTCGCGAACCAGCGCGCGTGACGTAACGCGACGTCACGATGGTTGCCGGACTCGTTCAGTCGTTCGAGCGCATAAATCCGTGTCGATTCGAGCAGTCGGTATCGCGTTTGGATGCGCGACGTGTCGGCGACCACGAGCGACTTCTCGACGAGTGACGAGAGCCGTTCGAGCACATCGAAAGATACCTCACCTTCGTCGCTGCAGACTTTGGCGGCGGCATCGAGCGCCCAGCCGCCGGCGAAGATACCGAGGCGTTGGAAGAGCGCAAGCGCAGGAGCAGAGAGCGCGTCGACGCTCCAGTCGATCGCCGCGCGCATGGTCTGTTGCCGCCGTGCTGCGGTGCGCGCTCCGGCCGTGAGGATGCGAAAACGATCGTCAAGGTGGCGGGCAATATCGTGAACGCTAAGCTCGCGAGTGCGTGCAGCTGCTAGCTCGATCGCTAGCGGAATGCCGTCCAGCCGGCGACAGATCTCGGCGACGACGGGTGCGTTGTCGTCATCGAGAGCAAACGACGTTATCGAACGAGCGCGCTCGGCAAACAAGAGCACACCCTCGGAAGTTCGTGCGACACTCGGCGTGCTCAATCGGGGGACCGCAAGGGAAGGAACCTCATACGTTCGCTCGCCGGGAACGTTTAGTCGCTCGCGGCTCGTCGCGAGAACGGTAACGCGAGGGCATTCGGGAAGCACGGTAGCAACGAAGCGGGCGACATCGGTCAGCACGTGCTCGCAATTATCCAGCACGATCAGCATGTGCTGACTGCGTAGTGCGGCGATGAGCCTTTCAGAAATCGGGCGTGGATCGGCTCCAGCCAGCCCGAGCACCGTCGCCGCGCGCTCCGCGACTCGCGCTGGGTCGTCGAGTGACGCGAGGTCGACGAACCACACGCCGTCGCTCCAACTCCCCACAATTCGCTCTGCGACGCGCAGCGCGAGACGCGTCTTGCCCATCCCGCCCGTGCCGGTAAGCGTTACCAGGCGCTGTCTTGCAATGAGTGCGCCGACCTCCGCTAGCACATCCTCGCGTCCCACGAAGCTGGACAACTGTACCGGCAGGTTGTGCTTCGGCGGAAGAGTTGGTCGTGCACCGCCTCGGGGGCGATAGGGGCGGACCGCCGCGGCCGCCAACCTCGCCCGCGCTCTTTTCGATAAGGATAGCGCATCGGCAAGTAGGGCAACCGTGCCTTGATAAGGATTTCGTCGCGCGCCATTTTCAAGTGCGCTAATGGTCTTTACGCTGACTCCCGCGCGCTCGGCAAGCATTTCCTGCGACAATCCCGCACCTAGGCGAAGGCGGCATAGCAGCTTGCCGAAAGAGGCTTCGGGCGTAGACGGCGCAGGCTTCACGTTTATCGTACGATTTTGCGCGTTCGTTACGACGCTCGGCTCCGCTCGTCCTGGCGCAGAATCTCAAAAACTGTGGGAGTAAAGTGTGGTAGTAGCCGGCCTGGCATACGGCATCGGACCGAGCTATAATTCCACGCATCGTAATCGACCAGCGCGATTCAGATTCAACGCCGGCGCCTTTATCCGATGAGGTAACGCTGCCTGCTCTTTAGAGATGACGGGAGAACTCGATTAATGCGCTTATCATTGGCGACCGCGGCTAGCATTGCCTTAACGGCTGCGCTGCTCGCGGGATGTTCCAGCTCGACGCAGGGCACGTCAGCCCTGCCCGGCTCTTCCTCCCGCGTCGAGCCGCGCGGGAACGGCCCTCGAATCCCCGCGATGATCTATCAGGAGGCCGCCGGCAAGGCTGCGGCGCCGGTGACGCACGGAGTCATGCAACGTCTGCTGGCCACCCTCGAAAGCGGTAAGCGGCCCAAACTCGCGCGTCAAGGCGTCCGTCACGGCACGAAGATCGGCCTCTGGGTCGCCGACACCGACTACGCCTATCTGTTGGGATTTAGCGCCAACGGTAAAAAAACTATCAACCTTGTCGACGCGGAAACCAATAACTGCTATTTGCCCATCGGGCTCAAAGTTGACCATAACAAGAACCTCTGGGTTGCCTGTCAGTACAACTACAACACCTTCGAAAACGGCATAATCCAAGAATACTCGGCCGCGGGCGTGTTGTTGAACACCTATAACGACACGAGCTGCGGCACCAGCTGCGGCAGTTCATATGAGGCAGGCTTCCCAGACGATGTTGCCGTCGACAGCCAGGGGAACGTGTTTGCGGCGAACATCGAGACCGAAGTCGTAAACTGCAACCCCTCTTGCACTTACACCTATTCCCCCACCGTCGTCTGGTGGCCCTCGTCGGGCGGCCAACCGACGTTTATCACCGATCCGAATATGGCGGCCACCGCTGCGATGTTGTTTTTGGACACGGATACGGCCGGGAACGTCTACGTCGATGGCGAGACCTCCCAAGACTACCCCGGCTCGCCCGAACTCGACGAGATCAGCAATCCCACGACGAGCCCAACCATCAGCGACCTCATTCCTCCTGGAACGATCACCTATGGCGGCGGCGTCTACGTTAGCACGCATGACGGCGCCCAGACCCTGAACGTGACCGACCAAGTCGCGCTCACCACCTCGCAGTATCCGCTCCCGTTCGGCGCACTGAGTCGCGTGCTCGGACCGACGTTAACGAACTTCAAGGGCAACGGCAACCCGATTTCGGGCGGCTTCAACAAGACGGACACAGACCAAGTGATCGCCGACGGCTACGGCTGGCTCGACGTCGGTAAGGTTAACACGAATAAGTACAGCGTCCTCACAAACTTCAACATCCTCAACCCGGAGGGTGCCGCCTACTCGCCGTCCGACAAGTAAGCGGTCTCAGTTCTCATAACATCACTTGATTTCGACCATCAGAGAATTGCCTGCGCTAGCGCGTCTGGGTTGCCGGCCGGCACGATCGCGAGATTGCTCGCCGGCCCCAGTCCGCAACTGGCGGTTGCGACGACGCGGGCGCCCGCTGCGAGCGCGTGCAAAAGCTGGCGCGGGCGATGTTCCACAAACGCGGGCAGGGCGACGACGCGCGCCAGGTCGAGCCCTTGACGAAAGTTCGCCACGCGCGTCACGTCGAGGCCGCGCCAAAAATCGGGTCCTTCGGCATCGCGATCGCCGATGACAACGAGCGAGGTGCCGGTTCGCCGCAGCGCCTCGCGCATTTCATAGGCACCGCTGCGTCCTAGCGTCGCGCCCGCAAAGAGCACGCCGTTAGAGGTAGGCACGTGGCGTGGAGGCACGGTTGGAACGACCCACGGCAGCAACAGGGCGCGCGCACCGAACCGGCGCGCGATGTCGCGGTGCGGGCTAACGACGCGACGGGCGTGGTCGAGCGCCTCACGTTCAGCTTCGACGATTTCACGCGGAGCGCGGAAGTCCGAGAGGGTCGGACTATCCGGATGCCGGCGCGCCGCATCATCGAGCACCTCGTGCAGCGTATTCATTGGCAATGACGTTATCAGCACGTCGAAGGTGCACCCGGCGAGGTAACCCGTGCGCCAGAGATACGGCAGCAGGTTCTGCATCACGACGACGTGCTCCATGCGCGACGGCAAATGGCGTGCAAACCGACGGGCGAGTCGTTCGGCATCGAGCAGCATCGCTCGTTGACGCGCCGCCCCGTGCGATGCAAGGCGCCGCGAACGTCCCGCGCGGACGAGCGTTTCGAGCGGCGCCTGCTTCACGCCGCCGAATCCCGCGACCGCCCACGCATATTGGGGGAGACTAAACCGTCTTCCGTCGATCGGAACGAACGCTACGTCGGCTGTCGTTGCTTGCCCCGCGACGAACGCATCGTATTCAGGCCAATAGCCGTCGAGTAAGAATGCTGCCGCAGCTGCCGAGTTCACGCCGCGTATCTTGCGATGTCGGGTGCACGCGACTCGATCGCAGCTGACGCACGACGGCGGCGCGGCTGCGATGGCGACGTCGATAACGGATCGCACCGGCTGGGATACGGCCGCAGTCGCCGGCGCAAAAAACTGCACGATCAGGCGATCGTCTTGGAGCCGGCAGCGGAGCGTGAGGTCGTGCCCTGCGCGAAAGCGCAGATCGACGTAATTCCAAAAGACCGTTGCATCGCGACCGCGCTCGGTCATCGAGCCGGGCACGAAATGAGAATGTGCGTGCCGTTCGACGATTTCGCAACCGGAATCGAGCGCGGCCGCATACAACGCGTTAGAGAGTTGGCAAAGACCGCCGCCGACGGTAGGGATGATGCAGCCTTCGCGCAGCTCGCGCCCTTCTACGTATCCGGCGCGGCGGGTGGCACGACCGATCTGTCGCCAAAAGCTAAACGTGCCGCCGCCGGGGACCACGGCGCCGTCGAGACGCCGAAGCGCCACGTGCAAGTTGTGGATCTTACCTTCGATGAGGCGTGTCTCGCGGGGATCGGTTTCAGCGACCGCGGAGCGGATCGGCGTCGAAATCTCGGCCAGGAGCGCGCCATCGGAAGAACCGCCGGTGAGCGGCCAGCGGCGCGTCGCGCCGCGGGCGTCGGTCGCGAAGCGTTTGGCGCGGAAAAACGCCGCTTTTAGCTCGAAGGCGAGCATCGCTCGTTTCGTAGGGGGCGCCGCGTTCATCGTCGTCATCCGCGTCTATAATAGCAAACTCGGCGTCCAGAAAACGTCGCCGGTCCGCGCATCGACCAGGGCCAGTCCGCGGCTTCAGGAGTCTTTACGAGGAGGGCGCTGCCGGCCGCGCGTATCCGACCCCATGATATCGCTGCTTTTTGCCGCCGCCGTTTCCACGGGTCTCACGGCCGAGAGAGCAGTACAACTGCTCGAGCGCGACTACGGAACTGTCAGCGCATGCGCCAAGGATCGTCGACCCCTCTTGCGGGACGCGCTCGAGCGCAGGCAGGTCTCCAAGAATCCAAACATTGTGCTTTTGACCGTTTACGATTCGTGCGTTTGCTTCGCGCAAAACTGCCCGTTCTGGGTCTATCGCGTCGGCGACCGCACGGCGACCAAAATTCTGGAAAGCGTCGCCGTGGGCGTCAACGTGGTTCCCACGGGTGGCGCGGTGCCCGATATCGACTTCGTCGCGCACGAGAGCGCGCTGCGCAAGAATGAATGGCGCTACACCTACCGCAATGGAACGTACGTCGAATCGGAGGCCTGGAGAATCTACCGCGGCGACCGCAAACCCGTCTCGATCCGCGTACGCTTCGCACCCGGCACCGCGAGCGCGCGTCTCTCCGGCACGGTCGGGGTCGAATGGGGAGACGAGTACGCCTTTGACGCGGTCGCCGGGCAAGCGTTGGAGATCTCCGCCGTGCGCGCCCAGCGTGCAACGGTTATTCGGTTGCAGGGTCAGAGACTCGACCAGGCATTGATGGCGGGGCGCCCCGTGACGCTTCCGATGAGCGGAAGATACACGATCTCGGTTCTGCCAATCGGCTACGAGACCGACCCCGACAGCGCCTACGCGTTCACGCTCTCCATTCACTAACCGATCACTAACCGATCCGCAAGAGTACAAGCGCGTGATCGTCTCGCTACGCTCTTTCACGCGATTTCTAAGCTCGGGCACCTGCTCGGGAGCCGCTTGACAAAACTCAGCCTTTATTCAGGAAAGACCCCTTTTGCGATAAGCGGCCCGGCGCTTGGGAAGACTTCGGAGCATGAAGCGCAATCGAGCGAGCCGGTGGTGGGGCGCGGCTCTCCTATTGTGCGCCGTGGCGTTTGCCTTTTGGCAACGGCAGGCTCTAGCACGGTTGGTAATCGTCGCGGGCGCAGATGTATTTACGCACGCGCGGCTCTCGTTTGCGAGTTCGCAGATTACGCTGGACCACGCGCTCTTTAATGACGTGCGCCTGAGGTCGCTTCGAGATGAACCGGTTGCAGATATTGCGCGGCTCGAACTATCGTACGATTTGCGCGATCTTCTCCCGGGCGGTCACCGGCTGTTTGGGGTGAAAGCTGTCGAGGCTGATTCGCCCCACGTCACGATCGTTCGCCGGCCAGACGGAACGTTTAACGTGCCGATTCCGCAGTTGAGTAACGGGTCGGCGCGAGGCGGACCGCCTTTGATCGTGCGAGCGCGCGTGCGCGACGGCTCGATCGAAATCGTCGACGAGAGCCGTTACGCGCTGCCTGAGAATCGGCGTCTCTATGCGCTAGGCGTTGAAGCCGAGGCCGACATATCGACGGCAGGCCGCTCGACGTACGATGTAAGGTTGAAATATGGCGAGCGCGCCGGCCGGCTCTATCCGGTGACCGGAGCCGGCGCGATCGACGTCGCGCACGACTACGACGATCAGCATTGGGTCGCGGAGCAGCTTCCCATTGCGGGCGCGGTGAACTTCGTGATGAACTCACCGTCGCTGCGCATGCGTTCGGGACTTCTGCAAGGCGTCGACGCGCGCTACTTCGCAACGGGCGACGCAAAGGGCTTGGCGCACCTTGCTGCGAGCGCGCTGCTTCGTAGCTGCAGCATTACGCTCGCAGGGCTTTCGAAGCCGGTGACCGGGGTGCGCGGCCCGGTCGACGTTTACGACAACGGCTTGCTGACGCCCGGACTTCAGGCGAGCTTGGCCGGCGTACCGGTCGCGATCACGGGCGGCTTGTTCGGCTTGACCAGTCCGCGATTGCGGGTCGCCGTGCGTGGCCGCGCCGATCTCGCGCAGCTGAAGACGGCCTTTGCACAGGCGCAGCGCTTTCCGGTAAGCGGACCGGTTGATTTTTCGCTCCTGATTGAAGGCGATGCGAGACAACCGCTGACGTGGATCGCGCTGCGCTCGCCGCAGACGACGTACGCCGGAACGACGCTGCAGAATCTCGACGGGGTCGTGGCGTTCGGTGGGGGTGATGCCGACATCGTCCGCTTCGGAGGCGCATACGGTCGCGTGACGCTCGACGCTCGCGGCCGCGTCGCGATGCAGACACAACATGGCGCGATCGCGATGCTGCTGCGAGCCCAATCACCGGCGGGCAGCACGCCGTACCTCAACGCTCTGCTCCCGCAGATTCCTCTGCATGCCGCGGTGTTGGCAACGGCGGACGATCCGAAGGCGATTGGGATGCGCGGCGCGCTCTGGGGAGCCGGTGGAACGCAGGCGCTCGGCGCGATCTTCAATGTTGACGGGCACGGCAGCGGAACGGTCGGTCCGCTCTATGCGCGCAGCGGACGCGGCTCGCTCTACGCGCGCATCGCGCTCGATCACCTCGGTGCGCGCAGCATCGGCCTCCTCGAGGCGCGCGACTTTCCGGTCCCGGCGGCGAAAGGCGCACTGAGCGCAACGCTCGCCGGAAGCGCGATGACCGGCGCGATGGCCGTGGGCGGCATCGCTAAGGTGACCGGCACGTGGGGCGTTGCAACGGCGCATGGAAGCGTCGCGATGCGGCGGGGAGCGCTGCACGGCGCCATCTTCGGAAGCTTCGGTTCGCAGGGAAGCGTTGGCGCGACGGTAGGCGGAACGCCCAGCTCGCCGCGCGTCGCAGGCACCGTGGTGATCGCGGGCGGCCGCTACCGCAACTTCGACGTGAACGGCAACGCGGGATTAGCCTACGAGAACGGAACGCTCGACGTGCGCGACGCCGCGGTTGCAATCGGCCCGCTCTTCGTCGGCGTCGCCGGCACGATCGATGGTCTGTCGCCGCGTGGCCGGTTCGCGCCTCGCTACGATCTGGCGGCGCAGCTTCACTCGTCGGACGTCAGCTCGCTGGTCGCCACGGTCGCGCCGCAGAAGGCCGCGTTGGTGCAAGGCAGCGTCGATGCAGATCTTCGGGTGGGCGGCCGCGGCACGGCGCCATTATTTGCCGGCAGGGTGAGCGCGCCGGAGGGCTCGGTCAACGGTTTGAGTTTCCGCGGTTTCGCAGGCAGTTTGAGCGGTGATGGGAGCATGCTCACGCTGGCCGAGGGGCACGTGGTCGTCGGCTCGTCGCCAATCGCGTTAAAGGGGAGCGCAAACCGAGCAGGTGCTGCGGACGTTGAAATCGGCGCGCCGCGGATCGATCTCGCCGATTTCAACGACTTCTTCGATAGGGGCGACACCTTCGCCGGAACCGGATCGCTCGCGGTTCGTGCTCAGCTGGTGGGCACGCGCGTGCTTTCCACAAACGGTAATGCGAACTTTTCGAATGCGCGCTTCCGGCGCATCGACGTCGGCACCGTTGCGGCGCGATGGAGCACCAAAAGCGGCGCGATCGCGAGCGCATTGCGTTTCGGCGGGCCGTCGGGGGAAGTGGCGCTGAACGGGACGATTGCGCCGTCCTCGCGCAACGTCAATCTCACCGCCGATGCACGGCACGTCGACCTCGCGACATGGCTGCCGATGCTTGGATACGACGTTCCGATCACTGGGCGGCTCGACGCGCAGACGCGCCTCATAGGAGCCTATCCGGACGTCGCGCTGCGCCTGCGGGCGGCCGTTTTCGGAGGAACGGCCGGGCGCATGACGCTCGAGCGCTTTGAGGTCATCGCCTCGGCCGCGCACGGACGAGGCACGATCGAATCGGCGGTGGTCGACGTTCCTTCGATGACGACGGCTGCGTCGGGCACGTTCGGATTGCGCGATACCGACCCGCTGGCGCTCGTCGTGACGACGACGAGCCCGAACGTCGGCGACTTTTTGAAGCGCGCGACCGGAAAGGATTTCGGCGTCACCGGCACGTTGAATTCGACGCTGCGCGTGGAGGGCACGCGCGCCGCGCCGCGGTTGCGCGATTCGGTTGCGCTGCAGAACGTGCGGTATCGCAATCTGGCAATTCCGCGCCTCGCGGGCGAGGTGGACGCCGACCGGCAGGCCGTCGCGCTGCGCAACGGTGAGATTGATCTCGATCGCGGCAAGGCGCTGATTTCAGCAGCGATGCCAATCCGGTTTGGGGCGACAGGCGTGACGCCCGGCGCCGGGCATATCTCTGCCTCCCTAGCTGCCGATGATGTCGAACTGTCGAACTTCGCAGATTTGCTGCCGAATGGAAGTCAACTTACCGGGCGGATCGACGGCAACATCGATGCCGGCGGGAGCGTCGCCGCGCCGCGCCTGAACGGTACGCTTACGCTCGCAAACGGAACCTTCAACGGGCC
>DATGGV010000034.1:0-26476 GCA_035308305.1 Candidatus Cybelea sp.
CCTCCGAGACCGCAAGCATTCCACATATTCGGCAAGCGCGATGGAATTCATCGGCGTCGCCGCTGCAGCACGCGTACGCGGGACTAGGTCGTCGCGGCAGCCAAGTCCACTCAATGCAATCGGCCGTATGGCGGACAGTTCTGCTGTCCCTGTGCACGATCAGCGCATTTTTCGCGGTGGCCACCGTGTTTTGCCTAGTCGGCATCGGGGGCGCGCCGCCGTGGAGCGGTCGCTGGGGATTTGGCTGGGGAAGGGCCGAGATTCCGTTCGGCCTACAGCTCGCTTTCATCGATCCCGGCGGCCCAGCCGATCGTGCGGGGCTGCGTCTCGGCGATACGATCGATCTTCGGAAAAGTTCCGTACAAGAACGGTATTGGGTTATGTTCCGAGCCCTCAACGGGAGGCCGGTAGCGCTTTCGGTTCGGCGTGGAACGGCGCAAAAGAAGATCGTCGTCGTGCCGACGCGTCTCTTTACAAACTTGAGCATCTACGGGTGGTGGAGGTGGTTTTGGATCTACTTAGCGCTCCCTATCGTGCAACCCGCCCTGGTGGTCTGGCTCGCGTTCTTCGCGGGCCTGATCGCGTGGCGTCGCTCAGGTGTCCCCCAGATGCGTCTCTTGGCACTGACTCTGCTCGTCTACAGCCTTACTTGGGTCCTTGGAACTTTCCACGAGTGGACGACTCCTTGGCTGTGGTCGAGTCTCTTGCAGGATTTTGGGAGCGACTTAGCCCCGGTTGCAATCGCGCTCTGGCTCGTGATGTCGAGCACGTTCGGCCGGCCGCTGTCGGCCCTCCGGCGGATATTGCAATGGGTGTGCTATGCGATGATCGCGGCGCAGATCGGGTTGAACGTTGCGACGAGCGTCGGATTCGTAACGCTGTGGTTCGATTGGAACGTGCAGACCTTATCCTTTCTCCATCTCCAGGAGGCCTCGATAATCGGGGCATTCATCTGCAGCATTTTAGCGATCGCCGCATCGCGCGGCGGCGAGCGCCAGCGCAGCGCCTGGATACTGCTGCCGCTCGACGTGCTGTTCCTATTTCCACTCGTCGAAGAAGCTTTGGTGCTGCTCTTTCCCTCAGTGGACTACCTTGCGAGTTTTGTTATAAGCGTCCGGGCGACGGCGCTGCTCGTGGTTCCTGCCGCCCTAACGTATGCGGCACTGAGCCGGCGCCTAATCGACGTTGGCTTCGTCCTCAATCGGGCGGCCGTGTACTCCGGCGTTTCCTTCATCGTCGTCGGCATCTTCATGCTGTGCGAGTGGGTGCTCGGCACTACATTTAGCCGGGCGAGCCATCTGACGAGCGTCGCGATCAGCGCGGCGCTCGCGGTCGGGCTGGGATTTTCGGTACGGGCCGTCCACCAGCGCGTCGACCGGGCGCTCGACCATGTCTTCTTCCGCAAACGGCACGAAGACGAGACGGCGATTCGCGCCTTCGCCGACGAAGCGCCCGACATCACCGATGATGCCACGCTGCTCCACCGCGCAAAGGAAATGCTGGAGACTCATGCCGATGCTTCGTTCGTAACGTTCGCTTTGGGCGATGGCGCCGGCCGGTTTGGTGACGTGAGCGAAAACGATCCGGCTATCGTCGCGCTGCGCGACCGGCGCAAGGCACTCGACCTGCAAACGCTCTCGACCGGGCTGCGGGGCGAGTTTGCTTATCCGATGAACGCGCAAGGGCGGTTGTTCGGGGCGCTGGTGCTTGGCCCCAAACGACACGGCGAGTCGTACGCCCCTGACGAATCGAATGCAATCATGCAACTTGCCCGTTCCGTCGGCGGCACGCTATGTACGCTTTCCCTCGCGAAAGTTCTCAAGGAGCATCATTTGCAGGCATGATCGCCGTTAGCACTTGTTGTTCGTCTGCTGCTTGCCCGTGTAGACCATGACGACCGCGCCCTCGTAGCTGTTGAAGTCGCCGCCTTTGAGCGGGTAGCCCAGCCCTCCGATCATCGCTCCGTATTTGCCGGTGGATGCCGAGGTATAGCAATACGGAAGAACCTGCCAGAGGCTACCCACATCCTTTGCGCCCTCGATCGTATAGACGGCGCCCGCCTTGAGGCCGGGACCGGCCAAAGTGGCTCCCGTCGCCAGGGTCGAGCCGAACTTGAAGGCTTTGTTGAACTTCAATTGCAGGTAGAAAATTGCACTCGTATAAGGCGGGAACGCGCCCGGATCGTACGCCGTCGTGCTGCTGATCACCGTCATGGCGACGCCGCTTCCGCTAAGCGACGGATATTTGACGGAACCACCCCAGTCCTGGAACTTTGGAGCACACGCGGTGCCGCCTTTGGTGCTGAGTTTTTGCGCCGGGGACTGTGCGTAGTCCTTAGTCGTCTTCTGCTTGGCACAGGCTGGAACCGACACCGCGGTCCGAACCAGACCGTCCTGGATCTGACTGGGCACGGTTGCGGAACCGCCGCCGCAGCCCGAAATCAGCACGCCGGCCAAGAACGGGATCGCAGCAGCGCTGCGAGTGGACAGGCTCATAATAATCTCCTAGGAGCGTCAAGAGAACGGGAAAAAGGTCATGACATCGATCTTGCCTTGCGCGTCGACGCCAAAGAGCAGCGCAAACCTTCTACCATCTGCAAACGTCATTAGGTAGCTTGCGAATCGACCGCCGTCCTCCGTGCCATACTTTGCCTGTTTCCACGCTACGGGTGCTCCGAGGGGTCCGAAGAAAGTTTTCGTCTTTTCCAGCATGGCATCCGGGTATTCGGCGTTCACCGAGGCCGTGAGCGCGGCGCGGTCAACGCGACCGTGCTCCAGTTCTGTAAAGGCGCTCTTGGCGCGCGCCAGCAGCGCGGGGTCCGGCGACGGCGCCGGACTTACCGCGAGCGTGGTCGCGAGCAACACGAGGCTCGCAGCAAGTACGTAACGGCGGAAAGTGAGCGGCGTCATGGTTACCCCCCGGAACCTCGATTCACGATGCTGGGATGCGGCATAGGGAGTCTCTCGCTGGCTGGAGCATCCGGCAGGCGGGTATTCTTGGCATCGGCTGGGTGAGCCACGATGCGATAGTCGAAGTCAAGGTTTGAACGGCCGCCCTGAGTTTCACGTACCCGAAAGCCGGAGGGCGTCTTCAGGCTGACATACAGGCCGCGCGTGTCGCCCAAAGGGGTGAGGAAGACGTAATAGGAGTTGTTCCGATCGATGGTCGACGCAAACGTTCTCTGAATCAGCACGTTTGCCTCGCCGCGCACTATGCGTGCCCTCCCAAAGTCTTCGATGGTCGCCGACGTCGACTCCGATCCGTAGGCGATCACGCGATGGCCCGTGCTGGTGCGGTGACGAGTTTGCACGTCCACGCCGCCAGTGATCGTTCCCGAACAGGACTCGTTACCGTCGTAATCGATCTTGCAGAAGCCGCCGTCACCGGAATAACCGTAGAAGATGGCTCCAGTTGGAGCAGCCGCGAAGCTAACAAGGCCGTAACCGTATTCGGTTTCCCCCAAGACTCCGAAGGCACTCTCAGAGGCTCCATGGACGCCGTAAGACGAGGTAGACGCACCTAAGACACCCTCAGCCGAGCTCGACCTACCTACAACACCCTGGGTCTTGCTTGCAATGCCGTAGATAGCCGGGCCGTTTGTCGAGGAACCGTAGACGCCATAAGACGAGCCGGTCGTCCCGTTGGCGATGCCTGCAACCCCCGAGTTTCCGCTCGTCGAACTCGTGACGCCGTGAACGCCGTCGGCGCTTGACGAAACGCCTTCGACGCCGTAGTCTTTCGCGGAGTTCCCCATGACACCGACGACGTCGGCCGACGGTGAAGCTTCGATGCTTCCCTTGCAGGTGAGATTGGAGTTCGGATCGATAAGGCACGACGCGTGGGTCGCGCTGTTATAACCGTAGAAAATATCCGTAGCCGTCTCATCGGCCTTTGCAAATAGCGCGGCATACTTCCCACTCGTATCGTGCGATTCGCCATAAACGCCGATGCCGTCATCTCCAAGCTGCACGCCCGAAACGCCCGACCTCCCCGCGGCGCTGGATCGACCTTCTACACCGTTGCCGCCCGTTGACAGACCGTAGACTCCATACGGGCTGCCGGTGGAGCTGCCTTCTACGCAGGCCTTGCCGCTGCTGCAGCCGTAGCTGACGCCACCGGCCGGCTCGATCAAACGTTGCGCGCGCACGATCCCTAAGCACGAGACTGCGATGGCAATAATGATCGTGCCTCCGATAGCAACTCGCTTCGGGCGAATCGGAAATTCAAACACGGCGATCCTTTCTCAGACCCTCTAATGAGGAGTCTACCGGCCGTTCGGCCGGTTATTAGAAGACCAGTATACCTCGTCGCATCAGTATTAGAATTCTAGTTGACAAACGGGACGGGGTCGGCTAGAGTTGCTATTAGTTTACTAATAGCTAGCCGGAGGGCGCATGCCGCGCAAAAAATCCCTCGTGCTCACCGACCACGAACTGCGCCTAATGCAGGTATTGTGGGAGCGCGGGCGCGCGACCGTCGGCGACGTCGTCGAGGCGTTGTTGCCGCCGCCTCTGGCCTACAGCACCGTGCTGACGACGCTGCGCACGCTCGAGCAAAAGGGCTACATCGCGCACGACGAGGACGGCCGCGCTTACGTCTATCGTCCGCTCGTTGCGCGCGACCAAGCCGCGCGGTCGGCCGTAAGCCACGTGCTCGACCGATTCTTCGGCAGTTCGCCCGGGGCTCTCGCGGTCTCGCTTCTCGACGACACGCGCTTGAGCGACGGCGACGTTGCCAAAATCAAGCGCCTGCTGGCAAAGCATCGGAAAGGAAACGCACGATGATGGATACGGCGCTCCTGAACTCGCTGTGGCAAGGAGGGCTGGTAACGGCGATCGCCGCCATAGCCGCGGCGTTTCTTCCAAAGCATCATGCCGCGTCGCGTTATACGGTTTGGCTCACTGCGCTCGCGGGTCTCGTTGCCGTTCCGCTGATAACCGCGTTCCATGCGCCGTACGCCGCGGCACTGTTCCCGGCGGTCGTGACGCAAACGACGGTCGCGACGTCCGTCGCAACGCAGCGAGCCGCCGATGCCGGCGGTCCGTGGCTGACGATGCTGTGGGCGCTCGGCGTGCTGTTCTGCAGCGCACGCCTCTTGCTCAGCTATGCGCGAATTGCGGCCGTCGTCCGTGACTCACGCCCCGCGCTCGACCTGGGGCAAGACGTTCGAATCTCCGATAGCCTCACGGTGCCGATTGCGGCCGGCTTCGTACACCCCGTCGTAATTTTACCGGCGGCTGCGGTACGTGACCTCCCGCGCGCCGATCTCCGGGCCATCATCGAACATGAACGCGCGCATATTCGGCGCGGCGACCTCATCACAAACCTCGTTCAACGGTTCGTCGAGGCGGCGCTGTTTTTCAATCCCTGGGCGTACGTCATCGGACGGCAGTTGGTCAACGAGCGGGAGGCAGCGTGTGACGATTGGGCCGTTGCCGCAACCGGCGCGGCGGACCGATATGCGGCCTATCTCGCGGAGCTGGCACTTGCCGCCCGGGGAACCCCTACTCCCTTACTTACACCCAGCGCGCTCGGCTCAAAGCGACTCCTGCTCGGTCGAATCGCGCGGCTTCTTACCGGAAAGGTCATTGTCGTGAAAGCCAACTATGTCGCTGCCGCAGCAAGCCTTGCAGCGGTTGCACTTCTTACCCTCGCGCTTCAGAGCAAAGGTGTCGCATCGGTACAAACGATGCTTGCGGCAGATCCAAACCTCCCGGCGAAGTGTTATCACGACGTAACGGTCATCAACGCACCCGCACCCGATATTCCAAAAAGCGCGTCCGGCATTAAGGCTTCCGCCAACGCCCTGGTTACCGTTGGCGCCGACGGCCGTCCGGTCAGCGCCAGGATCGTCCTGTCCAGCGGAAGCAAAGTCATCGATAACGCGACGGTCGTCGCGGCGATGAAATCTACGTACTCGCCGGAGATGAGCAACTGCAAGCCCAAGGCGGGAACCTACCTCTTCCGCGTCGAGACCGGGGGCCCGTAAAGGAGCTGGGATGAAACGCTTCATTCTTCTCGTTGGTGCGGCGTTGGGGATCGCATGTACCGGCAGCGCCCCTGCCCAGCTTCCACACGATGCATTGGATGCCGTCGCTCCGGTAACGGCGGTTATTGCAGCCATCAAGTACGATAATGCGGCGGCACTCTCTGCCTTGTACGCCGACGACGCGGTCGTCGTAGACGAGCAAGCGCCGTTCGAATGGACCGGCTCCGACGCGGGCACCCAGTGGTTCGCCGCGTCGCGCGATTGGACCAAATGGAGTCACAGGGTCGCGCACTTCAGAGCGACGCTGGCAAACGTCCAGGTCGATGACGGCAGCAGTAGCGCTTACGTCGTGCTGGCAGGGACTTTCTCAAGCGCAGACCCGAAGAAGCCATGGCAGCAACACGGCACGTTGACGTTTACGTTACGGAAGACGGGCGGCAGATGGAAAATTAGCAGTCAGGCTTGGGCGCAAACGTTTATTGCGGGGCACTGATGCACGCTTCCTCGCACCATTCCAGTATCCGAGTTTGAATCGCGTCGCGGATCTCGCGCGTCATGGCAAGTCGCTCCTCCCAGCTTCCTTGCAAACTCGCTGGATCGGGGAAACTCCAATGCAGCCGCCGCGCGTTGCCCGGGAATACCGGGCAGCGCTCCGCGCTCGCCTCATCGCAGACCGTAACGACCAAAGAGAAAGCTTCTCCAGTCTGAATGAGGTCGGAAACGCTCTTCGTTTCGTTCGACGAGATGTCGATACCGATCTCGCGCATCGCCGCGACCGCAAGCGGGTTTAAGGTTCCGGGTTCCAGGCCGGCGCTTTCCGCCACGAAATCGTCGGGGCATATGGCATTGAGGAAAGCTGCGGCCATTTGACTGCGCGCCGAGTTGTGCACGCAAACGAACAGCACCGAGAGCTTCACTTGTGAGGAAGAAGCGCGGGGTCGAAGGTTTCCTTTGAAATCGGGGCGAGCCACGCGAAGGCTAGCGTGGCACACGCGGCGCCCAGGAACTGCGCGACGATGAACGCCGGCGCGTCCTGTGGGCGAATGCCCGCAAACGTATCGGAGAGCGATCGAGCAAAGGTGACGGCGGGATTCGCAAACGAGGTAGATGACGTGAACCAGTACGCCGCGGCGATGTAGGCCGCGACCGAAAAGGCGATGAACGGCGAACGCGATCGCGTGCTGCCCCAGACTATCGTTAGCAGGCCGAACGTCGCGATGAACTCCGCGAGCCACTCTGCCGGCCCGGTGCGCGCACGGTGGGAAATGAAGAACGGCGGGAGCCCGAACATCGCGTTAGCCGCGGCAACGCCGGCGCCTGCGCCGGCGAGCTGCGCGAGCCAGTATGCCGGAACCTCGCGCCAGCCCAGTCCGCCGCGCATCGCGTCGGCAAACGAGACGACTGGATTGAAGTGCGCGCCCGAGAGTGGCCCAAGCGCCGCGATCAAGCACATGAGCGCCGCACCGGTCGCCAGCGTATTTGCAAGCAGGGCGACGGCGTGATTTCCACCGCTCAAGCGCTCCGCCATGATCCCCGAACCGACGATCGCCGCAAGCAGAAAGGCCGTGCCAAGCGCTTCAACCAGGCTTCGCTTCAGCAACGTCATGGCCGGCAAAATCACGCGGTGCAGCAGGCGGCATCGGCGGACCCGTGTTCCTCGGCTTCCGCGTGGACCGTATAAACTTCCCACCTTCTGCCCGTAGGATCGGCGGCCCATACCTTGGTTTGATTGGCGTAGCAGCAGGTCTGCTCGCGCTCGACCGACACCGCGAAGCCCGACTTCGCGAGCCGGCGTATAGCGCGGTCGACATCCTCGACGCTCTCCGTACAGATGCCGTAATGCGCGTCCGTCGTCGCCGACGCCGATTCTGTAAGGTCGAGCGCAAGCTCGAGGGCGGGCTCCTCGGTAACGAAGAGCGCGTAACCCGGCAGCACCCTTTTCGGCTCCGCATCCAGAAGAACCGAGTAGAACTCGATGCTCTTTGCAAGATCGGTCGTCGCAAGGTTGAGGTGAGTTTTCACGCGTGAACCTTCTTTCGGAAGATGCCGGCCAACGCAGCGTTCAAGCGTCCGGGAGCATCGGCGGCCAACTGATAATAGACCCAGGTTCCCCGACGCTCGCACGTTACCAGCTCCGCTTCGCGCAAAATTCGCAGGTGATGCGAGACCGTCGGCTGGTTCAATGGAAGCGCATCGGTAAAATCGCAGACGCAGACTTCCCGATCGTTCGCGGCCAGGGTCGCCAGGATGGTCAGGCGATACGGATCGGCGACCGCCTTGAGAAGCGCCGCCGCGGATTCACAGTCCCGCCGCACAACCTTTGCGGGAGGACAGCAGCGCTGCATTGACATACTTCAATGCTACACATCATATCGACGTTCGTCAATACACAAAGGCCGCGAACTCCGAAAACGCTTACCTCGCAGTCAGCAGCCCGTGATTCCAAGAGGTCCGGTGTCCGTCGCAAAAGGCGAGCCCGCCCAGCGATATCATTCCCTTGGCCTTCATACTTTCTTCAGGGCCGCTTGCGATTATTGAGCAACCGACTCGCACGCGCGAGGCGGATTGCTACTGGAGGCAGACTCATGACCGTTGGAAACGCTCCACGCGCTGCCGTTCGGCTCGGCATCACCACGCTATTTGTGCTCGCGGCCGGCTGCAGCGGCAGCGCAGCCTCGCCGCCCACGACAAATACAAACGCCGTTACAACTCAGGCTCAAACCGCGATCACCCCGTTGCATTCCGGCCGGAAGCTCTACGTCTCGACGATCGACGGGGGCTCCGTGGTCGTCTACTCGGCGGGTTCCAAAGCGACCCTGCTTCGAAGGATCACCGATGGCGTTCCACGCCCGGGTGGCATTTGGGTCGACAAACATGGCGTGCTCTACGCCGTCAACCTGCCGGACGCGTACTACCAGACCAGTCTTCCGGAATACAAGCCCGGGACGTCGAGCCCATTCCAGACCATTACGGACGGCATCGTCAACTGTGGCGAAGTTGCCGTCGACAGCAAAGGGAACGTCTACGTCACGGGCATCGACACGGCGAATGGATCATTTTTTCTGGAGATCTATCCCAAGGGCCAGTTTAGCCCGTCGGAAACGCTGACGATCCCCCATACCGGCCTTGGTGGCCCGGCCGGTCTCGCGTTCGACTCGACCGGCGCGCTCCTCGTCGGCGAATCCTTGTTCGGCAGCAGCAGCGGGGCAGTATACCGCCTGCCGGCAGGTTCGCAGACTTTTACGAAGTTAAATTTAGACAAGGCTCCGGGCGGAGCGATCGCCGTCGACGCCGCCGGAAACCTCTACGTCGGCGGTGGCTACATCGCAGTGTATCCGCCAAACTCCCGGAAGCCAGCGCGGAAGATCGCCGTTCCGCTCGGCGTCGCGGCGCTCGCCCTAGGAAGCGACGGCGAACTCTATGTCGGGTCGTTTGAAAGCGTCTTGGAGTACGGGCCGAACGCGAAGAAACCGACCATCACGTTCACCGTACCGGGTCACGTTGGAGGTCTCGCCCTTAGCCCAAGTTGAAAATCTGTAAGCGCGCGGGAAGCTAGTGTTGTGAGCCATAAATGGCGTGACATTTCTCGATCTTGTCAAGGATCGTCTTTGCCGACTTCGTCCAGACAAATGGTTTGGCGTGAGTATTGCACTCTTCCACAAAGTCCGCAATCGCTTTGACGAGACGAGGAACGCTCGGGAACGAACCACGCCGAATGCGCTTGCTCGTGATTTCAGAGAAGAATCGCTCAATGGCATTGAGCCATGAGGAGCTCGTTGGCGTGAAATGAACGTGGAATCGCGGGTGCTTCTCGAGCCAGGCACGCGTGGTCGGATGCTTGTGGGTAGCGTAGTTATCCATGATGGCGTGGACGTCAAGCCGCTTGGGCACGTTGCGATCGATGTGCTTGAGGAATTCGATGAACTCGACGTGGGTGTGATGCGGCTGACAAGTTTGAAGGACCTTGCCGCTCAACGTGTTGAGCGCCGCAAACAGGGTCGTCGTGCCCCTGCGCGCAGGCGCTGGAACGGACCGCCGCGTGCCGCTCTTTTCATCAACACTCAAGACCACGGCATTGGTGGGCGGATTCATATAGAGGCCTACGACATCGCGAAGCTTCGTGGCAAAATCGGGGTCCGCGCTAAATTTAAACGTTTTCCAGCGATGCGGCTTCAGATTGTGAGCGCGCAAAATACGCTGCACAGTGCTTGCTCCCATCCCGAATCGCTCAGCCAAAGCCCGTGAGCTCCAGTGTGTCGCGTTCTTCGGGGGGCCTTTGAGCACTGCGCCGACCACCTTGGCGACAGTCGAATCGCGAATTTCTCGCGGGCGACCTCGACCCGGAGCATCGCCCAAGATGCTCGCGATGCCGCGCTCCTCAAAGCGCCGTCGGATGTCTGCCACGCGTTGGCGCGAGATGCCCATCTTGCGAGCGATCTCGGCATTCGAAACACCGTTAGCGGCGTCAAGCACGATGCGCGCTCGCTTCGTTGTTCGCTGAGCGGCGGTTGGCCTGGACAGAACTCTGACGAGTTCTCTTCGAATCTTCGGCTTGACTTTGAGAGGTGGAGCTGGAGGAAGCGGCATGATTCATGCTATCACAAAATCATTATATTAGCAACGTTATTTATGGCTCACAACGCTAGCTGTACAGCGACGAGGGGGCGCCGATTGGCTTGGTGGCCGAGAAGGCGAATCAAGCGTTACGTGACGAGCGCAACTCCGATAGGAGCGCTTCGTGCGACGCAGCGATCGCCGAAACAATCGCTTCACGTAAGGCTACGAGCGGATCGGCGGCCTCACGTTCGAGCGCGTACAACGCAGCGCCAACGCCCTGAGCCAAGAGGCCCAACGCTTCGTACTCGTCTGACGCATATGCTTCGCTGTCGCGCTTCGGCCCGCTGATCAACACGCCGACGAGCGTCCCGCGCGCGACCATCGGGAACGCGAATTCGCCGCGCAGCGCCGAGTTGGTAAGCGTATGAATTTCCACAGGCTTGTGCCACGAGCGCAATGCAACTATTCCGGGATCGTTCTCGCCCACGTCGGCACGCTCACCACTGGCCACAACGGAGACGTACGACCGCCGGGTGTCGTTTGGCAATAGAATCGAAACGTTTTGCGCATCGGTCCTGTCGCGAACTTCTAGCACCGTCCTGTCGAGCAGCGTTGCGCGATCCGTAATATAGGCGGCCTCGTGTGCGAACCGTCGAAGAGCCTCCACGTCTTCGTGACGCTTCCGAAAGAAAACGCGATCTACGAGGCGGTCGACGTTTCCATGAATGAATCGCAGCGACAATCCCAAGCCTAAGGCGACAACGAGCCCGACGATAGCGCTGGTCGTGTGAGTCATGCCCGCAAACCACGTGCTGGCGGCCCATTCTGCCGCAAAAAACGTGAGAACGACGATGGCGGAGACCATTGCGAAGGCGAGGGAACGGTTTAGCACAAAGCCAATGTCGATAATGCGACGGCTCAGCGCCGCATACGTGAGCGCTGCGGGTGCGAGCACCTGGGCCACTAAGGGCAGATCCCCTGCCAGCGTTACCGAGAAATAAGACAGTTTAGTGAAGGTGCCAAATAGTCCCAGTTGCGGCGCAAGCCACAGCAGCGCCAGCGATCCCAAAATCCAAGCGGCGCGCTTACGCTCGTCCGGGCGCGTGGCGCGCACGGCCAGAATGGTGGCGATGAATGCCGCGAGAAGGGGAATGTAAAACGCCCACGTGGTGCCAGTGATTGATTGCGCAGGGATAACCGGCAAGTTCCAATCGTACCAGAGCGTTGCGAGTCCAACACTGCGGCAGAGGCTTTGAGCTACACAAACAACAAGCGCACCGTAGCCGAGCCAAGCCACGATGCGGCGGCCGGTTGAAAGCGGCCGGCCAAAGGTACCGGCGAGCGCGATCCACAGCGCCAACGCTAGCTTGTCCAAGAAGTCGCTGCCGATATCGCGTGCGACACCCGACCAAAGCCACGGTGTTGTCCAGTAACCACTGATAGCGTTGTTGGCGCCGAGCAGAATCAGCGCCGACGCGAGCAAACGCATCTCTCGCGATTCGGATCGGCGCCATGCTATGACGCTCGCGAAGAGGATGAGCCAGAGCGTCAGGACTACTTGAGCGTACACCGAAAACGTAAGTAAAAATCGAGACAAAGATCCATTCGCTGCTTCGGTGATGGCTACCGGCGTTACAACAATCTGCCTGTGCGCCGCTCCTCGGTCAACCCAAAGAATGATCGGGCGACCGTTAATGTAGCCGGCCTGGTCCATAAAATACCGATCTTGAAGCGAGCTGTGACGCAGATCGATCACGTCCCCCACCCGCAAACCGGCCTGCGCCGCGGGACCGCCCGGTTGAACCGTTAAAATGCGAACCCCGGATGGGTATGTATCCCAGTTAGCGCCGACGCGCCCTCTCCAGGGCGAAGCTCCGCCGATCCCCACTGCAGACAGAATATTCGCTATTGCCAGCAATACTACGAGCGCACACGCCGTGAGTAGCAGCGTCCGCCAAGCGGCTGAGCTCATATTAGCAGGCATTCCATGTGTGACTTTTATCGCCTCGCCGCCCGGCGCCCGGCCGGGGCCGCGTTTTGGAGGTCCGATTCGGCTAAGTCACCTCGCCACGGCCGGGCGCCTGGGGAGGCGGGCCTCGGTTTTAATAGGCTCCTTTCCCACGGTAAACGACCCAGCATAACGCGGAGGACGCATAACTTCGCTCTTCGGTCTCGGCCCTAGTTAGGTGCCCTTTTGCGCTCCCGCATAAAAGATCACTTTGAAAATCGCTTGCGGTACCGTGGTAAGCGTGTTTGGATCGCCATAGGCTAGGTAAATCTCGCTCGTGCGGAGCCGCAAGTGGTACGCTACCGAGACGTTCGAACAGCGGCCGATGCAATCGCCGCCGCCGTTGGGGATCGGCGGGTCGCCGATCACGCTTCGAATTCCGACGGCGAAGGACGAGTTGCTTCCTATCTGATAGGCGTAGCTCAGGCTCTCGAACCATTGAATGTTGTCGGGCCCGGGAGCCGGCAGCCATTGGGCCGTGTCGTCGAGGGCCAGCGTTAGCGCCCCGCGATTTCCCACGCGAATCGTCGTCGTGCGAAACCACGTGTCGAGCCGCCCGGTGCCGTATCTTCCCGTGTTGTAGCTGATCTGCGTCGGCGTCGACGACGTTCCGTGATTCGGAAAGTTTCCCGGATTGTTCGTCTGCAAGCCGCTGTCGTAGGTGAACGAAAAGCCGGCGTTCTGTGAAATCGGCGTCAACACGTCGGCAAACCGCCAATAGTTAGACCCGGTGAAAACCTGAAAATCCAGCGCGTTCTTGGTTAGGACGTCGAGCAGCGCTTGGTTGTCGCTCTGCGCGCTTCCCATCGACGGCCCTTGGTAGCGGTCGACGAATCCGGAGAGGCCGACCGCCTTGAGATCGCTGTTCCCGTCGAAATCCCAAATCTTTGCGGCGTAGAGCGCGTACCCGGCGATGCCCGGATGCGAGACGAATCCGTCCACGGGGTCGTAATACTCGCCGACCTTGCGCGTCGCGCCGAAGAAGCCGAAGGTTTGATTCGACCAGCCGCCGCCGAGATCGTAATACTGGGCCTGGTCGGGAGCCAGGACGTTGGTGCCCGAATCGTTGCCGTAGTTGAAATAGGCGCTGACGTGCTTGAGATCGGAGTACGCAACGCCTGTCTCCGTGGCGTCGTCGACTAGGCCGGGCAGGTTTACGGCGACGCGCTGCAGGCTCGCCTGCCACCTCGTGTCCGGCGACGTGTAGTCGAGCGTGCCGGCGAGATCGTTGCGATTGTCGCCGATGGCGTCGAACGAGGCAAAGCCGAGCGGGCCTTGTTTACCCTCGACGGCATACCCTTCGCTGGGCGTCGGAATCGCGGGCGTGTAGAGCGCCTGAATGTTCGGGCACGCATCGCAGTTGAATGCGTTATAGAAGTTCGCGGCTTGCGTGAAGAACGGCCGAACCTCGCTGTAGTACCGTTGATAGACGGTCGGGGCGATCGACTGCTGGTCGAGCTCGACGTTCGAGTAGTCGGGATGGAACGTCGAGTAAAACGAGGCCGTCGGCGTAATCGGGACCGAGAGGTCGGCACCGACGCGCGACGTCGAGCCGCCGACGGTGCGGCTCGCCGCTTCGCCCAGCGCATAGAGTGCGGCCCGCGGCTTCGGCCGTGAAGCCGAAATGCCCGTAATCTGTGGAATGTCGATGGAACCCGCGTGCGCGTAGTCGGCGTTGCCATACGAGTCGGGCTGCATCTGAACTTTGTCGTACGACCAGACCTGCTGCTCGCCGGTGGAGTGAATGTAGCGCACGAACTGCGCATGCCACGCGCCGCCGTGGGCATTGCGCAGCACGTCGAACGGAATCTTCATCGTTACGGTATACCCGTCGCTATGCGCGGCGCCGGCCGACTCCCAGTTTGGCGAGTACGCGGTGTTTTCCGACGAGAATTCGTAGTGCGTTCCGTTTGGCGTGGCGTAGAACTGATAGAAGTACCCGCTGATCCCGTTGGGCCAAAGGTCCACCCACACTTCGTCGTCGTTGCCTTGGCCGACGTCGTTGGTGTGTTGCTTCGCCGCGATCGGCTCGTGCTGGACTGCGTCGAAACGAACGTAGAGCGCGTGCCCGTCGGTCGCGATCCACGCCTTCGTCGGCTCGCTCCCGGGCCGCGAGCGAACGTCGTCCCAAGAGAGCGCGACGTTCGCGGCCTGCGACCATTGCGCCGCCGCCGCGTTCGGGTCCAACGGCGGATCCGCCAACTGCGGCACCGCCAGGCTCGGATACGCCGCTGCTCGGGCACCCGTGGCGGCAATCGCGAGCGCAACGAGGAGGGCGCCGATCGTCGTTCTCACGGCAGAATCGCGCCCGCCAGGTTCGAGCGGCTGCCCTCGCGCAGCGTTGCCGCATCAACGGGCGTGCAGGTGCGGGGCTCGCGCCCGTTTGCACAGAGCAGCGCTCCGCGGAAATCGGCGCCGAGCACGTTGGCGCCTCTCAAGTCGATACAATGCAGCTCCGGATCGTCGGCGCTTCGCGAGCAGAGCTTCGCGTCGCGAAAATCGGCGCCCCGAAGATCGGCCCGTGCAAAGTTCACGCCTTCGAGATCGTCGCCGGAAAGACGCACACGTTGCGCTCGCGCTTCGCTCAAATCGCTTCCCACGATCGAAACGCCCGAGAGATCGAAGCCGGCGATCGCGGCGCCGCGCCAGTTGACTCCCGCCAGCTTTGCGCCGGTAAAGGTGGCTCCCGACAACTGTGCCTCGCGAAGGTCGACTCCCGCGAGCCTGGCTTTGGTAAGGTTGACACCGCGCAGATCGGCCGCGTGAAAGTCGACTCCGGCCAGCCTCGCGCCGCGCAGGTCGGCGTCGCGAAGATTGGCGCGCGCGAAGTCAACACCGGCGTACTCGACGTTCGCGAGATCGGCGCCGTGCAGGTCGCGGCCGGCAAACGAGCACCCCGAGCAGTGTGCGGGGATGCCGCCGGCCATCGTGAGGCTTGCTGCCACTGAGACGAGGGCGGCAAGAAGATAGTTCATGGTGTGTTGCTCCTTGTTTGTGGGCGGCCGGAGGGCGCAGGAAACCAGACCTCGGCCGCGAGGCTTTGTCAGACGAACTAGGTCGCCGCGATTACGTTACGGCGGAGCGTTTCTCTGCGGAATATCCATGTCGATCATCTTGGTCTTTGAAAGGTCCACGCGCCGCAGATCGACGCCGTCGAGATCGCAACTGTTAAGGACGGCGCCGGCAAGGTTCGCGCCATCCAGTCGCGCGTTACTGAGATCGCTGCCGATCAGCTCCGCGCCGGCGAAGTTGACGTTGCGTAGGTCGGCATGCGAGAAGTCGTCGCCGTTGATGCGCACGCCGGTCAAGTTGAGCCCGGCGAGATTGGCACGGCTGAAGTCGCAGCCCTTGCAACCGTCGAGCACGTCGCGGAGCTGCGAGCCCGCAAGGTTAGCAGCGGTAAACTCACACTCCGATATCCGTGCGTTGGTAAAGTCGGCGCCCTCCAGGTTGGCCTGCGAAAAATCGCAGCCCGTCAACTGTGCGGAGCGAAACGAAGCGCTGCTGAGGTTTGCCTTCGTAAAGTCCGCACCGTTGAGCATGCTCCCCGAAAGGTTGACACCCGCAAGATTGGCACGGCTAAAGTCGACGCCGGTGTAGTTTGCGCCGTGCAGGTCGCGTCCCGCCCAGTTTACTCCACGCAGATCGCAACCGATGCACGACTTCCCGCCACTCTGCGTAGCGGCCAGTTGGCTCGCGGCAACGCTGAGTTCTTTGACGACTCTCTTAAGTGAAGGCACAACTACGGCGGGCATCGCGGTCACGCGCACCAGCGGTGCGATCGGTACGGCGACGCGCACGATCTTCACCCGCGGCGTAGGCGTTGCGATCGTCCTCTTCGGTACCGCCGGGGCAGCCGTTACCGCGGGGATACTCGCTACCGGCTCCACGGAGACGGGAGCGGCAACTGACGGCGCAACGAAGGCAATAACGACGGCCAGTGCGCCGACCGCAGCTACCGCGGCGGCCGCCGGACCGATGGCAAGCGTCGTCGCGATGTCGCGCCCGGTGGCTAAGAGCCGCTCGATCCGCAGCGAGATCTGTTTGCGCGTCGTAAAGACGCCGGGCGCGGGCATTGGATGGTGCGGCCACGCCGCGGTTTCGGCCATCTTCGTCAAGCACATCGCGTAGGGGCGCACGGCGCCAACCGAGGCGAGCACCCAGTCGTCGCAGGCGACTTCACGCTCCAGCTCGAGTTGCGCTCCGATGAAGATCGCCGCCGGATTCCAGCCGAGCGCCGCGACGATTACACGCTGAAGGCAGTTGCTCCAGTCGTCTCCTCGACGAAGATGCGCCAGCTCGTGCAGGCTGATCTGCTCGACTTCCGCCGGCGAAAGCCGTTCGAGCAGCGATTGCGGAATCAAAATCATCGCGTCGAACAGGCCGACGGCAACCGGCACGTCGATCGCTTCGCTCACGCAGAGGCGCACGGGCCGCCGTCCTTTATTCGCTGCGCTCCATTGCGGCATCGAATCGCGATACTCGACGGGAAGCGGCAAGGCGTCGCGTTTAAGCCGCTCGAGACGTGCGAGGCCGACGAGCAGGCCGATTGCCGCATAGCCCGCCAGCAATGCCCACGCGCCAAAGACCGCCAATGCGATGGGCAACGGCAGCGTGACGCGCAGACGCGTGGGCAAGGAAACCATCGCACCCGGCGAGCCGATCGTGCGCGTCTCGTGTTGATAGCGCTGCTGAGGCTCGATGACGGCGCGCGACGAGTTGGTGCGCGCAACGCCTTGGCCGGCGGTAGTCACCGCTCGCGGCGGCGACGATGCGAAAAAGGCGAGCGTCGTGGCGATCGGCACGATCAGCGCGGCAAGCAGCGTCACGATCCAGACGGCATAACGCGTCGCGGCATTGATCCGCGGCCACGCATGCAAAACGAGCCAGACCACGACCACCAGCAGCGCATCTTGCCAGAGCGCGTTGAGCACCGTTGCGGCAATCGCAATCATTTCGAACCCTCCTCGTACGTCTCGATGAGCGCCTTGAGCCGCACCAGCTCCTCGTTCGACGGGCGTTCGCTTTGAATCAGGCGCAACGCGAGCGTCCCCGCGCTGTTGTCAAAAAACCGCGAAAGCAAGTGCCCAACCGCGCTCTTCGCCGCGTCCTCGCGCGCCAGCAATGGCCGATAGACGAACGCGCGGCCGGCCTCGTCGTGCGCGACGTATCCCTTTCGTTCCAGGATGCGCAACGTCGTGAGCACGCTGTTGTAGGCGCTGGGCGGAGGCGGCAGCGCGGCGGTAACTTCGGCGACCGTCGCCTGGCCGACGTCCCAAAGGACCTCCATCAGCCGCAGCTCGGCTTCGGTCAAGGTGCTGGAACGTCGTCGTGCCATTTGCTCGCTTTCTCTAAAAGGCAAGGCCGGATTACGGGGCTTCTACTAATTCTTTAGTTGAATCCTAGCGCACTTCAATCGGCTTGTCAACTAAATAATTAGTATTAGAAGCCGTCCGCGGGGAGCCGCGCCGCTTGCCCCGTCGGGGGAAAGCGGAAACGGTCTGCCAATAAGGGGAGGGCTATTCACCCCGCCGGTTCCTAAGGAGAAGCAATTGCCACAGGCGCGCGCTCTGCTCGCAGTCTTGACGCTCGTCGTTCTCGCCGCGTGCGGCAAAGGGACGCCGATTACCAGCGGTACGCCAACCCCGCCGCCCACGCCGCCGCCGGCGGTGACCGCTCAGTACACGATCCCGACCGCTTCGAGCCGGCCCGTGGGTATTGCGCTGGGAAGCGACGGCAATCTGTGGTTCACGGAGTTCGCGGCGAGCAAACTGGGCCAGCTGCTTCACGGCGGACACATCATGGAACAGGTAACCCCTTCGCGCAAAGCCGAGCCCAACGGCATCGCGTCGGGCTCGGGGCCGAACCTGAATCTGTGGTTTACCGAGACAAACCGCGGTAAGGTCGGCCAAATCACGGTGGTTGGGCAGCCGTTCGTCGAGTACACGCTTCCCAATCCCGCGGCCAGGCCCGTCGGCATCACGCTCGGCGCGGACGGGAACATGTGGCTGACCGATCCCGGAACCAACTCCATTTGGCGCGTCCAATCGATCCGCCGCAAGCCGTACGTGACGTTCACGCAGTACAAGCTCACCGGCAACGCGCAACCGGCGACGATTACCAACGGGCCCGACGACGCCCTGTGGTTCACCGAGCCCGGCACGAACCGCATTGGGCGCCTGCCGACCACCGGTTACCCGCTCAACGAATACGACATTCCAACCAAGGATGCCAAGCCCGCGGGCATCGCGCCGAGCCTTGACAAGACGTTATGGTTTACCGAAGAAAAATCCAGGAAAATCGCCACCATTTCCCTGGCCGGCGTCGTAACCGCGGAGTATCCGGTTCCTAACGCAATGTCCCCCAATCAAATCCTTCAAGGCGTCGACGGGAACTTCTACTTTACCGACACGGCCGGCAACAAAATCGGACAGTTTTTCTTCCGCGGCCACCACGTCAACTACTACAACATTCCCACGGCGAACTCGGAGCCGACCGCGATGGTGCTCGGCCTCGACAGCCAGATCTATCTCGTCGAAAGCGCCGGCAATAAGATCGCTCAGTTCAGATACTTCGCGGTTTAACTAAACGTCCGGGAAGCTGATCAAGCTCGCCGGCGTTAAACTCGGCGAGCTTGAAGAGCCCGGCGTTGCCGGCTCCGATCAATAGGTAGCGTGAACCGACGCGAACGAGATGGACGGCCGCATGCTGCGACAGCATCGTGGATTCCAGGACGGTCACATAGCGGCCGGCACCGCGAGAAAAGAGCTTCGCGCCTTTGAGGCTGCGGCCCAGCGCGTAAAGCGCCGTAAGCACGACCCCAAGCATCAACAGCTTTAGGGCGTACGCCGCCCAGAAGCTCCACGGCACGAACGACCTGCCCTACGCGCCCGTCTCACGCGGGCCGTAGACCTTTCGCCTGAACGCGACGATCCTCGCTTCGATCTCGGGCATCCGCTCGCAGACCACAACCGCATTTCCGGTCGTTAGCACGATGACGGTTTGCCCATTCTCTTCGATCGTTTCGATCAAATCGCTGTTCAACATCACCGGCTGCCCATTCACCCTTGTCAGCGTAATCATCGTCGGGCGTTGGCCTCGTCCAACTCCAGCTCGTCGCGGCGCGCCTCTTCGCGCTCGAACTCTTGCAAGCGGCGCTCCTTGAGCTTTTCGACGAGGCGGCGTTCACGATTGGCATCAAGCAGTTCGGCCGCGGCCCGATCGAACGCGGGCGCCGATTCCGCGTTCCGCCGCTCGTGCGACCGCAGCGCGCGCTCGAGGTAGCGCAAGTTCGCGTCGTACAGGCGCAGGTTCGCCGTGGGGCCGGTCATCGCGCACTCGTGCAGGGCGCGCCCGCGAGCGCGCAGCGCGGCGGTGAGGTGGTCGCACTCGCGCACACGCTCATCGCGCGCCGTTTTGACGCGGACAAACGCGAGCTGCTTCTCTTCTTCTTTTCGGCGGCGCTCGTCGAGCAATGGCTGCAGCGGGAAGACGAATCGGCCCATATGCGTAAAGAAACTCCCGCCGCGTAGCCTCAGCGAGCCAACTGCGAACGTTCGCGCCCGACGGAGACCATTTCGACGGGCACGTCGAGGACCTCTTGGATGCGCCGCACGTACGCGCGTGCTGCCGCCGGCAGATCGGCGATTCGGCGGCAGCCGGCGATCGATTCGCTCCATCCGGGCAGCTCTTCGACGTCGACCTGTAGATTGGACGCACCGGCGTCGCGAAAACGGGCGCTGCGGCCGTCGACGCGATAGCCCGTCACGAACCCGATTCGTTCGAATCCCGTCAGCACGTCGAGCTTGCTGACGATCGCGCTCGTCAATCCGTTGAGCGCGACCGCGTACCGCGCCGCAACGGCATCGAACCATCCGCAGCGCCGCGGGCGTCCGGTCACCGTTCCGAACTCTCCGCCCTGACGGCGCAGCTGCTCGCCGCGTTCGTCGTGCAGCTCCGATGGCAGCGGACCCGCGCCAACGCGCGTGCAGTAGGCTTTGAAGACGCCGATCACGCGTCCGATGGCGCCGGGACCGATGCCCAGCCCCGTGCAAGCCCCGCCCGCGATCGTATGCGAACTCGTCACGTACGGATACGTTCCGTAACCGACGTCGAGCAGCGAACCTTGCGCGCCTTCGAGCAGGATCCGCTTTCCGCCGTTGAGGCGCTCGTGAATGTACTCGACGCCGTCGACGACGTGAGGCGCCAGCCGCGCCGCATCTTCGAGCATTGCTCGGTCGTCGATGTCCGCAAAGCGGGTGCCGTCTCGCGCAACGCGATCGACATAGGCGGGTCCAATCCCGCGACCGGTCGTGCCGATCGCGCCGCTCCCGCGCTCGCGCTCGGCCGCTGCGTCGCGCGTGACGTGGTGCGGGAGCACGACGTGCGCGCGATCCGAGATCTTGACGCGAGCGGTGTCGATGCCGATCGCGGCCAGCTTTTCGAGCTCGCCGAGCAGCGTCTGCGGATTGACGACGGTCCCGCCTCCGACAAAGAGTTCGACGTGCGGATGCATGACCGCCGATGGAACGATCCGGAGTGCCAGCTCCTGCGTGCCGACGACGATTGAGTGCCCGGCGTTATCGCCGCCGCCGAATCGCGCGACGACGTCGTAGTCGGCAGCGTAGAGATCTACGATGCGGCCTTTGCCCTCGTCGCCCCATTGACAGCCGAGGATGATATCGGCCTTCGATGGCACGCGAGCCTACTCGGTCCGGAACTCCAGGTCGCCCGTGTCGCCCATCGGGATCTGGGGCGCGCCTTCGAACTGAGTCATCACAAACTCGGAGAACAATGCGTTCGGCCAGCCGAAGTTGCGCCGCGTGTACTGCTGCGGATTATCGGGATTGAACGACTCGTGCAACAGATGATCGCCGGGATCGCTGGCCAGCAACTGTCCGAGAACGTCCTGCTTCTCGGCGTCGGACGTCGCCGTCATGCCCTCGATGATCAACGCAAGCGGCCAGATGTAGTGCTCCGGGGTGTGGTAGCTGCCGATTCCGCGCGCCACGTGGCCCTGGTAGAACGACGGGTTGTCCTGCGAGAGCAAGAAGCGCCGCGTGTTTTCGTAGTAGCGGTCGTTGGGCGTCGTGTAGCCGAAGTAGGGAGCGGCCAGCAGGCTCGGGATGTTGGCGTCGTCGGTGAGAATCGCGTGCCCGAAACCGTCCACCTCGTAGGCATAGATGTAACCGTACTTCGGCACGAGCACCAAGCCGTAGGTCTGAATTCCGCGCTGCACTTCGTCGCGCAGCGCGCGAGCTTCGCGCGCCTTGACGACGTCGTGGTAGACCTTGAGCTCGATCTCGGCCATGTCGCCCAGCGACACGACCGCAAACATCTCCGACGGAATCAAGAAGTTGTAGTAGCACGCGTCATCCGAAGGCCGGAAACCGGTCCAAATCATCCCCGTGTAGCCGACGGGCCGGCCCGCGCCGTCGTTCGGAAGTTCCTTGTGCGTGTAGCGCGAGTAGCGCGGGTGATTCTGCTCGCGCTGCATCGTCGCCAGCACGCCGTCGAGCATCGTCGAAAAATCGCCGGTGAAAATCGAAGTGTCGCCGGTAGTCTTCCAGTAACTCCAAGCCAGCGCGGTCGGGTAGGCCAGCGAGTCGAGCTCGAACTTCTGCTCCCAGACACGGTAATCCAACGTGTAGGCATTGGCGTAGGGATCGATCTGCAGATACTTCACCATGCGCGCGATGATGGCGCGCAGCAGCCCGCGAACGTCGGGGTCCTCTCGAGCAAAGAACAGATAGGGTCGCGCTTGCGCGCTCGCGTCGCGCAGCCACTCCGCCGGAATGTCGCCGGTCGGAATATAGGCGGTACCGTCGGGAGCGTACTCCGCAAGCCGGCTCGTATCGAGCAGCGCGGCGCGGAACATCTCTTCCAGGTGCTCGTTGGGATTGCGGTAGTCGGCCGCGGCCCGTTCGATCGAACGCAGCTCGAGCGCGATGCTGCGAGCCGGAACTAGGGCGACCGCAATCAGGCAGATGAGCCCGGCGATCGTGATTTTCCGAAGCGCGGCACCCGTCATGCGGGCCACGTTCCGTATTTGTACAAAGCCGGCAGCTCCCGATAACGCCCTAGGTATCCGAGTCCATAGCCCACGACGAATACGTCGGGCGCTTCGAAGCCCCTGTACTTGATTTCGATGTCGGCGATCCTCCGGTGGGGTCGATCGAGCAGCGTGCAGACGGCAAATGAAGCGGGCTTGCGCGCCCGCAGCGTCTTGACGACGAACTGGAGCGTCAGGCCCGTATCGACCGTATCGTCGACCAGGATGACGTCGCGCTGCTCGATCGGGATTGCCAGGTCTTTCTCCAGCGCGATGCCGTCGCCGTCGCCGTATCGGCTGACTGCGATAACGTCCACCTGGCAGGGGATCGTGACGGCCCTCGCCAGGTCGGCGAGAAACGGGTCGGCCGCGGCGAGCATCCCGACCATGACCGGCACTCTGCCCGCATAGTCCTGCGATATTGCCGATCCAATCTGGGCGACGCGCTGAGCGATCGAGGTGGAGTCGAAGAGCGGATCCCCGATCATGAGGCCCGCTTCATCGAGCGTGAGAAGACGCGCTCGATATCGCGGCGGGTAAAAAGTTTGACGTTGATGCGGGGATGGTGCGAGCGGAGCAAGCGGACCTTGCGATTCTTGCGCGAGTTGCGAATCGGCTTGGCGACGGTCAGCTCGAGGTATAGGTCGAACTCCGGCAGATAAAAATCCGGAGTGAAAAACTCGACGGGGCGACCATGTTCGTTCCAAGCGATTGGGAAGCTGCGGGGTTCGTACTGCCAGACGATTTGGTAGAAGTCAAAGATCCGTGCGAGCTCGGCTTCACTCGCATGTGCGAACGGAACCCGGGACATAGACACGGACTGTCATCTACGACGCCCCCGCCCCGCTATCCCGCCGGAAGGCGCAAAACAAATCGGGCGCCCCCCAGCGAGGACGACTCGACCCGCACGTCGCCGCCGCGGCGTTCGGCGATCGCCTTGACGACGGCCAGACCGATGCCGCTGCCCGTTCGATCCGTGTTCGCGCCGCGAACTCCCAGCTTGAAGATCGCTTTTCTGTCCGCCGGATCGACGCCGCTGCCGTCGTCTTCCACCGTAACCTCCACGAAGGGCTCCGCCCGGCGGCACCCGACCTTGACCGTACCGTGCTCGCTGCCGTGCTTTACCGCGTTTTCGACGAGGTTTGAGAGCGCGTGAACGCATTCGTCGGCCTCCAGACGCGCGACCGCGCGCTTGGGCGAGCGCGTGCGAATCGTGACGTCGCGCTTGCGCGCAATCGGCGCGATGATGTCGATCGTTGCACGAATCTGTTCGACCACGTCGCATAAGCCCGAAAGCCCCGGCGGCGCCAGGTCGAGCATCGAAACTTCCAGCATGCCGTCGATCATTCGGCCGAGACGAAGGGCTTCGAGCCGCGCAATTTCGAGAAACCTGCGCGACGTCTGCGAGTCGATCTGGCCGTCGAGCACGGTTTCGATGTAGCCGCAGATCGACGTCAACGGCGTGCGCAGTTCGTGGCCTACCGTTGGGAGCACCGCACGCTCGCCGATGAAGCTTGCAAGCCGTTTGAGATCGAGCACGCCGCCGTCAATTGGCTGCAGCCGTAAGAAACTTATAGCCGAACCCGTGGACCGTCCGCAGCATCGGCGGCAGCTTCCACGGTTCTTCGATTTTCGTGCGTAGCCGGTGGACGTGGACGTCGACCGTTCGCTCGTCGCCGTTGAAGTCGAAGCCCCAGACGCGCTGGAGCAGCCAATCTCGCGAGAGCGCCACGCCGGGATTGCCCGCAAACTCCATCAACAGCGCGAACTCACGCGGTTTGAGCTTGACGTCGGTCCCGTCGACGCGCGCCTCACGCGCTGCCGGGTCGATCTCGAGCCGCCCGAAGCGCAGCAGCGGTCCGGCCTGCGCGACCGGACGACCGGTGCGCCGTAGAATCGCCTTGACCCGCACGACCAACTCGCGCGGAGAGAACGGCTTACATAGATAGTCGTCGGCGCCAAGTTCGAAACCCACGACGCGATCCAACTCGTCGCAGCGCGCGGTGACCATGACGATCGGCACCGTGCGGTCTTCACGCCGAAGCGTTCGCGCAACGTCGTAACCGTCGACACCGGGCAATCCGACGTCGAGTACGAGAAGGTCCGCGGCACCGCGCGCCAGGCGAAGCGCCGAGTTGCCGTCGGCAACGCCGACGACGGCGAAGCCTTCACGCTCGAGATGGTGCGTCAGCAGTTCGCGAATTGCACGATCGTCGTCGGCTAGGACAATCGTTTGCGTCGGCATGCCGGAACGAGTGCCCTAGCGCGAAAGCGATTGGGACAGTTAGAAGCCTTAGAGGATGCCTTCTTTTTCAAACGCGAGCGGCCCATACTTGGCGGCGTGTTCGCGTAAGACGCGATAGATCGTCGCCGCTGGAAAACCGAACCGCTCCAAACGCCGCGCCGCCGACGGATACGCCAGGTCGGGCTTCTTGGCGTAAAGGCGATCGAACGCGTCGCGGCATCGCGACACCTCGTCGTTCTCAAGCGACGCTACGGCGCCGGCGGCCGCATCGCCGTCGATCCCCTTGCGAACCAACTCGCCAACAAGCCGGCTGTCGCCGACCGATTTCCGCTTGCGCTCGACATAGAGCGTCGCGTAGAGCCGATCGTCGACAAACCCTTCGCGCTTACAACGCTCCACCGCCTCGCGCGTCACCTCATCGCTAAAGCCCTTACGCTCGAGCCGCTGCCAAAGCTGCGCCTCCGTAAGCCGCTGCCGCGCCAGCATCGCCAGCGCCGCCGGGTACGCTCTCGTCACTCAACGCTCCGTTGAAGATCTGCGGGAGAGCGTGCTCGACGTGACGCCGAGGAACCGCTCGTCGCTCCGCCTCCGGCTCCGCTTCTGCTGCACGGCCTCCTCGCTCCGCCATCCATGGCTACGCTCGTCGGTCCGAGCTTCCTCGGCATCACGTCGAGCGCGCTCTCCCGCAGATATTCAACCCTCAACCGCTACAGCGGCCGGTGCTTTCCCGTTACTGGAGGCGACGGTGCTGAGTGCTTCGCGGATCTTGCTTTCGATCTCAGCGGCGACATCCGAATGTTCTTCGAGGAAGGCTTTGGCGTTTTCGCGCCCTTGGCCGATGCGCTGCTCGCCGTAGGTGTACCAGGAGCCGCTCTTACCGACGATGTTTTGATCGAGCGCCACGTCGAGGATCGACCCCATCTTCGAGATTCCGTGACCGTAGGTGATGTCGAACTCGGCTTGCCGGAACGGCGGAGCGCATTTGTTCTTGACGACCTTGACGCGCGTGCGGGTTCCGATGCTGTCTTGGCCGACTTTGATCGTTTCGAGCTTGCGAACGTCGAGGCGCACCGACGCATAGAACTTCAGCGCACGGCCGCCCGACGTCGTTTCGGGATTTCCGAACATGATGCCGACCTTCTCGCGCAGCTGATTGATGAAGATCATCACGGTCTTGCTGCGAGAGATGGCGGCGGTCAGCTTGCGCAGCGCCTGCGACATCAGCCTGGCCTGCAGTCCGACGTGAGCGTCGCCCATGTCGCCTTCCAGCTCGGCACGGGTGACGAGCGCCGCGACCGAGTCGACGACGACCACGTCGACCGCATTGCTTCGCGTCAGCATCTCGGCGATCTCGAGCGCCTGCTCTCCAGTGTCGGGCTGCGAAACCAGCAGGTTGTCGAGGTCGACGCCGAGCGCCGCGGCATAGTTGGGGTCGAGCGCGTGCTCCACGTCGATGAAGGCGGCCGTTCCGCCGGTCTTTTGCGCCTCGGCGATGGCGTGCAGGGCCAGCGTCGTCTTGCCGCTCGACTCGGGGCCGTAGACCTCGACGACGCGTCCACGCGGATAGCCGCCGATGCCGGTGGCGAGGTCGAGCGCGAGCGACCCCGATGGAATCGACGCGACGGG
>DATGGV010000035.1:0-43071 GCA_035308305.1 Candidatus Cybelea sp.
GTATCGTCAACGATCGTGCTGGCCGGTATCCCCGAATCGATAGCGGCCGTGTAGTCGTAGATCTTGAACGACGAGCCCGGCTGTCGCCGCGCCTGCCACGCACGATTGAACTGGTTGTCGAGCGCAAAATGGGCTCCGCCGACCATCGCCAGGATCTCGCCGGTTGACGGTCGCAAGGCAACCAGCGCGGCCTGATGCGCCCCGATCCCCTCGGCGATCGCCTGGTGCACACCCCAAGCCACCGCCTCCTGCGCGATGTTTTGCATCCGCGCATCCAAGGTCGTGTAGACTTGAAGGCCGCCCTCCTCGACGGCGGTTGCGCCGAAAAAATGCTCCAACTGCGCAATAGCATACGTCGTGAAGTACGGGTAGCGGTAGCCCTGCAAGCCCGGAATCCGCTCCGAAACCAAGTCGAGCGGCTCGTCGAATGCGGCATCGGCCTGCGCCGCCGTGATGTCGCCGCTCTCGACCATTCGATCGAGAACGTGGCGTTCGCGATCGCGCGCGAGCCGCAAGTTCACGAGCGGCGAATAAACCGACGGTGCGGCCACGACGCCGGCGAGCATCGCCGCCTGCGGCAGCGTGAGCTTGTCGACGCTGCGGCCGAAGTAGGTGTGCGCTGCGGCGTCGACGCCGTAGGCTCCGGAGCCCAGATAAATGATGTTGAGATAACGCTCGAGGATCTCGTCCTTGGTGTAGAACCGCTCGATCTCGATCGCCAGCAGCGCCTCCTGAATCTTGCGCGAAACCGAGACCTGGTCGTTGAGAAAGAGCCGGCGGGCCAACTGCTGCGTGATGGTCGAGGCGCCCTGAAACTGCTGGTGCGTCAGATCCGCGAACGCCGCACGCGCGATGCCGCCGAAGTCGACGCCGTGATGGTAGTAGAAGTTGTGATCCTCGTTGGCGATAAAGGCCTCGCGTACGACCTCGGGAATGCGCGAGAGCGGAACCCAGACGCGGTTCTCCTTATAGACCGAAGCCAGCTGCGTGCCGTCACGCGCGAAGATGCGAGTCGTGCCCGCCGGCTGATAGTCGGCCATTCGGCTGATGTCGGGAAGGTTGCGCCCGTAGGCGGCCACCATTCCGGCAACGGTGCCAACGGCAAAAAGCACCAGCAGGAAGATGGTAACTGCAATGCCGCGCCATACGCGCGCGGCTCGCCCGCGGCGCTTATTCCTTGGCATTGGCGACGGCGCTGAGCACGCCGTTCACAAAACGGCCAGAGTCTTCGGTGGAGAAGCGTTTTGCCAGCGCGACGGCCTCGTTGATCGCGACCGCGGCCGGCGTTTTCGGGCGGCAGTGTATTTCAAAAGTGGCCATTTCGAGCAGCAGGCGATCGATCGTGGGCAGGCGTTCGAGCGCCCAGCCCTCTAAGAGCGGGCTCACGATGCGATCGGCCTCCTCCGCGTATTCCAGCGTGCCCAGAGTCAGCTCCTTGACGAACGCCCGTTGCTCGCCGTCGGCATCTTCGCCCACGACTTCCCGCAACGCGTCGTGCGGCTCGCGGTCGCCGATCACGATGCTGTAGAGAACTTGAAGCGCCTGCTCGCGCGCCACGCGGCGCGGCGTTCGCGACGTCATCGAAGCGCCAGCTCGTTGCTGAGAAATTCGACGTTGTAACGGCCGTCGCGGAAAGCCGGCGCGGCGAGAATTTCGAGGCAGAGATCGATCGTAGTTGCAACGCCTTCGATCACCGTCTCGCGCAACGCGCGCTCCATTCGCGCGATCGCGATTTCCCGCGTGTCGCCGTACGCGATAACTTTGGCCATCATCGAGTCGTAGTACGGCGGGATCGCCGCGCCGGCGTAGAGGTGCGTATCCACTCGGATCCCGGGACCTCCCGGAAAGACCAGCTTCGAGACGGTACCGGCGGCCGGAGCGAAATGATTGCGAGGGTCTTCGGCGTTGATGCGGCACTCGATCGCATGTCCCCGCGCGACGAGATCGCTCTGCTGATAGCCCAACGCCTCACCGGAGGCGATGCGAATCTGCTCTTTCACCAGATCGATGTTGTAGGCCATCTCGGTCACCGGATGCTCGACTTGGATGCGCGTGTTCATCTCCATAAAATATACGTCGTCGCCGGCCGCGAGAAACTCCAGCGTGCCGGCGTTTGTGTACCCGACGTGGCGGCAGGCGCGCAAGGCCATCTCGTGCAGCGAGTCGCGGACCTCGGGCGCGAGATTCGGCGCCGGGGTCTCCTCGACGATTTTTTGGTGGGTCGGCTTTTGAATCGAACAATCCCGTTCGCCCAGGTGAACGATGTTGCCAAACTCGTCGCCCAGCACTTGGACTTCGATGTGGCGAGGAGACCGAATCAACTTTTCCAGGTAGAGGCGGCCGTCTTTGAAGCTCGCCTCGGCCTCGGCCGTCGCGCCCGCGTAGGCCCTCGGCAAGTCGCTCGGGTCGTCGACGACGCGCATCCCTCGGCCGCCTCCGCCCGCCGTGGCCTTGAGCAAGACCGGGTAGCCGATCGACGCCGCCGCCGCGTACGCTTCGTCGGCCGAGCGCAGCACGCCGGTGCCGGGCGTCGTCGGCACGCCCGCCTCGCGCACGACGTTCTTAGCCGTAGCCTTGTCGCCCATCAGTGCGATGACTCGCGGTTCGGGTCCAATAAACGTCAGCCCGTGATCGGAACAGATCTCGGCAAAGCGCGCGTTCTCCGCAAGAAATCCATAGCCCGGATGAATCGCGTCGCAGCGCGTTATCAGTGCCGTGGAGATAATGTTGGGGATGTTCAAGTACGAGCGGCCTGCCGGACCGGGTCCCACGCAGAACGCCTCATCGGCCTGGCGCACGTGCAGCGAATCGCGGTCGGCTTCGGAGAAAATTGCGACGGTTAGAACGCCTAGCTCTTGACAGGCACGATTGATCCGAAGCGCGATCTCGCCGCGGTTGGCGATTAAAACCTTTTGGAAAATGTCAGCCTCGCGCGATCGAGAAGAGCGGCTGGCCGTATTCCACCGGCGACTCGTCCGTGGCTGCAATGCGCACGAGACGCCCCGCTCCCATGCTATGAACGGGCGTCCGAATTCCAAGCGCTTCGATGTAACCCAGCTCCCGGTCGCCGTCGAAGGTTTCGCCTTCGGACGGTGCGGGGCGGCTGAGATGAAATACTCCCACCAGATCGGCCTTGATCGTATCGAATCGAAGCCGCATCGCATCGGCGATGGCTCGATCGTTCGCGCCGCGCGGCCGATCTGCGTGCGGTCGCCGGCGGCCGACCTCGATTTCGTCGTCTCCGCGCGCTATTCGAACGCGCACCGCGTCGCCGCCGCTTAAGAAATCCGCCAGTACGCGCACGCGCTCGCTAATGGCCGAAGAGATATCGGACGGCATCATGGTACCGCTTTCGCGCTCGACCCGTACGACGCCCGCCAACTCGGAGGCCGGCAGTGCGTCTCGCATCGCGGCAAAGCGATGGTCCAGCTCGGCGAGGGGCACGAGCACGAAGGCACGCTCGGCAAGGCGCTCGTGGGGCAGCCGCAGCCTCTCGTCGGAAATCGTCAGATCGTCGTAGAGCAATACGTCCAGATCGATGATGCGCGGTCCCCAGCGTTCGCCGGCGGTCCGACCGAGCCGCCGTTCGATCGCGAGAAACGCATCGAGCAGATCGTGCGGCGCCAACTCGGTGCGCAGCGATGCAACCACGTTCAAGAACTCGGGTTGGTCGAGGCGCCCCCACGGCGCGGTCCGATACGTGGAAGAGATCGCTACGAGCGTTCCAATATTACGCAACTCGCGCAGAGCGCGCGCGAGGTTCGCGGCCCGGTCGCCGGCATTCGTCCCGATCCCGACGTAGGCCGAGTGTTCGCTCATCTGCCTTCGTAACGGGGATTGGCTCGATCGAACGTCACCGACGGCGTCGCACCGTCGAGAATTGCGGGCTTCGCGATCGTTACGATCGCGCGCGCAACGCGACGGTCCTCGAACACGGCCTCGAGTATATCCGCCGCCAAACGTTCGAGCAGCGCGTACGACGTGCTCGCGACGATTCCGACAAGCCGGCGATGTAACTCGGCATAGTCGAGCGTTTCGGAGAGATCGTCGCTGAGCTGTGCGGCGCGCAGATCGATCTCGGCGTCGAGGTCGATTGCGAACGGTTGCGGACGATCGCGTTCGGCCGCCTCCCAGCCATGACGGCCGTAAGCGCGGACGCCGCGCAGCGTTACTCGGTCCATCCGTCCGGCCGCCAACCGCGCACCAGCGCGTCGGTCACCGCGACGGCGTCGCGCGCCGCGCGCACGTCGTGGACGCGCACCACGTCGACTCCGGCCGCAATCGCAAAGGCGGTCGTGGCTACCGTTGCATAGACGCGATCGTTCGGCTCTCTGCCGACCAGCTTGCCGAGGGTAGATTTTCGCGACGCGCCGATCAGCGTGGGGAATCCCAGCGCCACCAGCCGCGGCAGCGCTTCCAAGACGGCGATATTCTGTTCGGCCGTCTTGCCGAAGCCGACACCGGGATCGAGAATCACGCGCTCGGGAGCGATTCCGCGCGCGACGGCGCGAGCGGCGCAATCGTCGAGATAGGCTAAGACCGCATCGACGACCGGTACGTCGTACCGCGTGCCGTCTTGATTGTGCATCGCAACGATGGGCATCTGCAGTTCGGCAATGGTGTCGAGAAGCGCCGGCGGCGCTCCCCAAACGGAGTTGACGAGATCGGCGCCGGCCGCATGCGCGGCGCGCACCACGGCGGGCTTGTACGAGTCGATGGAGATCGGCGCCGACGGAAAGGCCGCGCGAAACGCACGAATGACCGGAACTACGCGCTCGATCTCAACGGTTTGGTCGACCGTTCGATGACCGGGGCGCGTCGACTCACCGCCGATGTCGAGAATATCCGCGCCCGCGCGCCACTGCGCGCTTGCATGCGCGGCTGCATCCGGAGCGCTCTGCAAACCGTCGCCGGAGAACGAGTCGGGCGTCACGTTGACGATCGCCATGATATGCGTTTGCGCGCCCCAGCGAAGCTCGCCGCCGCGTAGACGAAGGGCGCCCCTTACACGATCGCCGGTATGAACCACTCGCGCAACTCTCCGACCACGAACGTCGAGCCCGTTACCACGACGACGTCGTCCACCGCCGCCAGGCGGCGCGCCACCGTCAGCGCTTCGGCCGGATCGCCGATGGCACGCCCCCAGCATCCGATCGATTCGGCGATCGTCGCCAATCGGGACGGCGCGATCGCGCGGCGTCCGGCCGCGACGTACGACGTAAAGGTGAACGTGCCTGGCAGCGCCGCCAAGATTTCCAGTATGCGCCGTGCGTCCTTGGTTTCGCCGATCGCGACGACGTAATGGACGCGGCGCCCTGCGAAACTCTCGGCCAATGAGGCAACCAGCGACTCCGCCTTTTCCGCGTTGTGCGCCATATCGAAGACGACCGGCGGCTTTGCCGGAACCAACTCCATTCGTCCCGGGATCGAAAGCTCGGAAAAGCCGCGCGCAACCGCGTCGCGGCTCGGGCGCAGCGCCTCCCCGAGCTGTTTGAGAACCGCAAGCGCGGTCACCGCATTCGTGCGTTGGAAGATTCCCATCACGGGCAACGGCGGCAGCTCGTCGGCTCGCACGACGTCCCGCGCGTAAACGACCGGCGCGCCGACCTGCGCGGCATAGGCTTCGATGACCGCGGCCGCCGCATCCGAAACCGGCCCCAGCACAAGTGGTACGCCCGGCTTTGCGATGCCGGCCTTTTCGAAAGCGATCGCCTCGATCGCCGTGCCCAGGATCTCGGTATGATCGAAGCCGACCGACGTGATTGCGGCCACCACCGGCTGCAACACGTTGGTGCCGTCGAGCCGCCCGCCCAAGCCCACCTCGATCACGGCCGCGTCGACGCGTTCCTGCGCGAAGTGCGCAAACGCCAAGGCGAGCAGCGTCTCATAATACGTGGGACGGCCGTACTCCGAGGTCGTGCGATCGATCGCGGGCATCGCGCGCTCGAGCAGCTCCACGAATCGCTCGCGCGAGATCGGCCGGCCGTCGATGCACGCGCGCTCCGTCATCGAGTGGAGATGCGGCTTGGTATGAAGGCCGGTTCGCCTGCCGGACGCGCGCAACGCGCCGGCGATCATCGTCGACGTCGAACCTTTTCCGCTCGTGCCGCCGACGTGAATCGTCGGATACAAACGATGAGGATCTCCGAGATGATGCAGCAGGCCGCGCATCCGGTCGAGCTTATACGACGTGCGCGGCGAAGTGACTTCGTCGATCGTGCCGAGCAGATAAGCTTCGGCTTCGTGGTACGTCGAGATCCTTGTCATCCGTCGGCGATGCGATCGTTCAAGAGCTCCAGCGCGTGCGGAAGCACCGGCAGCACAATATCCAGCGCTTCACCCACCGCTCGGGGGCTTCCGGGCAAGTTGACGATCAGCGTGCGATGGCGCACGCCGGCAAGTGCGCGTGAGAGCATCGCGGTCTTTACGTTGGCAAAGGATACCATCCGGATCGCTTCGGCGATCCCCGGGACTTCGTAATCGAGGATCGCAGCGGTGGCCTGCGGCGTGCGGTCGCGCGGCGAGAGACCGGTGCCCCCGCTGGTTAGCACGAGATCCGCTTCGTGCGAATCCGCCAGCTCGATCAGTTCGGCTTGAAGCGCTGCCGGGTCGTCGGGGATCACGCTCTCTCGCGCGATCGAGTAGACGCCCCCGAGCCGCTCTTTCATGACCGGAATGCAGGCATCGGGGCGTTCGCCCGACGCCGCGCGATCCGAAAGCACGATCAGCGCCACCCGATAGCTCACGCGATGTCATCCTGAGCGCAGTCGAAGGACCCGCCCGTCTTCTCGAGCAGTCGAATCGACTCGACCGTAATCTGTCTGTCCAAAGCCTTCGTCATGTCGTAAATCGTCAGCGCCGCAACCGTGACGGCCATCATGGCCTCCATTTCGACGCCGGTCTGTGCGTCGGTACGGGCCGCAGCCTCGATTGCCAGCGCGCCGTCGGCACGCCACTCGAAGCCGACGTCCACGCTGGTCAACGGCAGCGGGTGAGCCAGGGGAATCAGCACGCCGGTCTGCTTTGCCGCAAGGATGCCGGCGATCTGCGCGGCCACCAGCGCATCACCTTTGGCCAACGTCGCATCGCGAATTGCCGTCCGTGCGGCGTCGTTCATGCGGACCAGTGCTTGCGCCTTGGCGAAGCGCGAGGTGACGGGTTTCCCGGATACATCGACCATCGCGACGCTTCCGTCCGTAGCGACGTGAGAGAGCTTCATCGCCTCGGCGCACTCTGAAAGCGCGCCCAGATCAGGCAGAGCAGCGCCAAGACCCACATGACCACCAGGTGCTTGACGTGATGTGAATGCGCGGCGCCCGACTCGGTGAAATAGTTGATCGTGCCCGTACCGTAGAGAATCCCAAGCACGAAAAAGACGATTGCCAAAACGACCGCGATAACTCTCATGTGATCACTCCTTTTCGCGCAAGCACGAAACAGATGGAACCGACGATAATGCAGTACCACCCGAACGGGCGCAGATCGTTCGAGCGGAAGTAGCGCGTCAAAAAGGCGACCGAAAAGTACGCCGCGATGCCCGCCGCGATACCGCCGGCGATCGCTTGAACGAGCTCGAGATGCGCTTGCGGCGCAAAAAGCTTTGGAACTTCGAGCAGGCCCGCGGCGAGAATGACCGGCGTTGCGAGCAGAAACGAGAACCGGGCCGCGTGCTCGTGATCGAGGTCGCAGAGCAACCCTGCGACCATCGAGCTTCCCGATCGCGAAATGCCGGGCAGCAGCGCCAGAGCTTGCGCGATGCCGATGAAGAGGCTCTCGGGATAGCTCAGGCGATCGATCGGCTTACTCTTTCTGGCCTGGGCTCGCGCTTGGAGACGCCGCAGAGCCTCGCCCGCGAACATAATGAGACCGTTGATCAACAAGAACAGCGCGGCCGGCGCCGGCGAGCCGAAGAGACGACGAACGGGATGTTCGAGTACGACGCCCAGAAGGCCGACCGGAATCGTTGCAACCACCAACAGCCATCCGGTTCGCTCGTCGGGGTCCGAACTGAGCCGTCCCAGCACGATGCTGCGCGCGAGCGCGCGGACGATCGCATACCATTGCGCTCGATAGAAGACGATCAATGCAAGCGCGGTTCCCAAGTGCAGCACGACGACGAACGCGAGAAACGAAGCGCTCGAACGGTCGATGTTGTTCCAGTGCAGCAGCGCCGGAACGAGGATTGTATGACCGAGGCTCGAGATCGGGAAGAGCTCGCTGACCCCTTGCAAGAGGGCCAGCACGAGCGCCTGAAAGAAGGTCACGGACCTGCGTTTGCCTGCCGGTGCCTTACGGCCTGCCGGCTACCAAGCGACAAACTTCACGCTAAACGTGGCATTTCCGGCGATTGGTTTGCAGTCGTGCAAGGGTGCGCTATAGCGAGCGTCGCGCGCCATCCCGACGGCAACGAGATCGAGCGACGAGTTGCCGGTGCTCTGCGCGACGCTCGCGCCGGTCACGTCTCCTTGCGGATCGAGCGCAACGGTAACCAGCGCGGTGCCGCTGATGCGGTCGGCGCGGACCGCCGCCGGAATATCGGGCGGTCCCGGTGTGGCGATGACCGCCCCGACGGCATTAGGCTGCGCGCACCCCGCGCCGGCCGCCGATGGAACCACGGTGGGGGCCGCGGGCGGCGGCGGCGCAGGCGTAGCGCGGCTCGGGCCGCCGCCCTCGGAGCGCGCTACCGCGGCGCCGGTGGCTCGCGGCCGTGGAGGCGTAAGGTTTCGCGGCGCGGGCGTCGGCATACGGCGGGGCGGGGGCGTGTTGCGCGCTACGAGCACACTCGAGCGGCGCACCACCGAGATGGCTTCAGGCTGGCTTTGAAAATCGGCCGCCGCGGGATGCAAAACCAGCGCGACGATCGCATGCACCAGCAGCGAGAGCGCTAAGGCGACGAGCAGAACGCGCTGGGCGCGTCTCATGCCTCATGCGGCGCGCAAAGGCCGGCAGCGCGATTAGTCGGGTTGGAAGTCGGCGCGGAAGAGATAGTCGCCTTGTACCGGGTTACAATCGACGAGCTTCGGCGAGTACGTCGACTCTCGCGCCGCGCGCAAGGCCGCTTGATCGATTGCCATGTTATTCCCACTCTTATAGATCTTCGCGCTGACCAGATTTCCAGAGGGTCCGACCGTTACTTCAATCTGGACGGTGACCGGCCCCAGATTCATATCCTTCGCCGACTCGGGATAGTCCGGCTGCACCGGGCTCGTGACCGACGCCTCCACGTTCGGATTTGCGCAGGCGGGCTTGGGCGTCCCAGGCGGTGCCGTCGCGGCTACAGGTGCCGCCGTCCCTTGGCCCTCGGGCACCCCATTAGGACTGCCGTTTTTGGGCTCCACGCCCTGAGCCTCGACCGAGCCGGTGTTATTGCTGTTGTGGGTCTTGACGAGATTGACTGAAAGCGGCTTCGGCTTGAGCACTTGCTGTTTGGGCGGCGGCGTGGCCTGCGGCGGCGGAGTCGGAGTCGGCGGCGGAGTCGGCGTGGGAGGCGGCGGCGTATGAACGACGGTCTTGTGGATCTTTGCGACCGTGACTTCTTCGGTCTTTTGCTCTTCGCTGTGCTTGGCGAAGTTCGGCAGGACCGAGCCGATCGCCAAATGCACGACCAGCGAAATTACCAATGCCAACCCGATAAAGTTGCGGACTTTTTCGTTGCTGGTAAGAAACCGGTCGCGCTGTGCCATGGGTTTACTGGGTCACTCCCTGGGGCGTGCCCTGCACGTGGTTCGCGAGGCCGAAATCGGTGAGGTCCTCTTGCTTCGCCGCGTCCATCACTTGCAGGATCACGCCATAGCTCGACTTCGGATCCGCCTTGACGATGACGCTCTTGAACTTGTGGTCCGTGTCCTCTTGCAGCGTTGCGAACGCGGCCTTCATGTCGGGGATGGCGACGTCGTTGGAGCCGATCTGCACGTGGTCGTGCTCGTCGACGATCACGACGATCTGCGAGGGCTGGACCTTATCCTTGTTATAGGCGTCGGGAAGCTTCGGCTCTTTGGTGACCGAGGCAAGAATGATGAAGATAATGAGGAGCACCAACAGCACGTCGGTAAACGGCGTGATGTTGATCGTCGACATTACCTCATCTTCACCACCGCCGGTGGAAACGGCCACGTTCTACAACCTCCGTCTTATGACGTTACGAAACCGACGTCTTCGAGGCCGGCATTCTTAGCGGCGTCGAGGATGCGGATGATGATCCCGTAAGGCGCCTTCGCGTCGGCGATAATCGAGACGTGATGCTTCGGCTTCTTCTTCGAGGCGTCGTACATGACGCGATAAATCCCGGTCTCATCGGTCTTCTCGCCGTCGACGAAGATGACGCCCTTGTTGTTGACGTCCACCTGGATGTCGTTCTTATTGTGAGTGTTGGTCGAGCTGTTCGGATTCTTATTCGGAAGCTCTTTTTCGAAGCCCGGCGGCGCGACCAGTGCGGCGAGGATCATGAAGATGATGAGCAAGACCAGCAAAACGTCGGTAAACGGCGTGATGTTGATCTCCGCCATCACCTCTTGATCTTGCTGCGAGGATAGCAGTGACACGGTCGTGCCCTACGCGCTTTACTTCGCGCCGGTGCTGGTAGTGGGCTGGTAGAGCTCGGTCGGGATCGGCGAGCCGGTGTTGTGGAAGTGGAGCATTTCGGCGAGCTGGTTGGCGGCGACGATCATCTCTTGGTTGTAGTTCTTGATGCGCGACTTGAAGAAGTTGAAGAACACGACCGCGATGACCGCGATGATGAGACCGGTAGCCGTGGTGATCAAAGCCTCGGAGACGCCGGCGGCGACGACCGCCGGGGTCGAGTTACCTTTCAACGCGATGTCTTGGAAGGCGCGAATGATGCCGAGCACGGTTCCGAAGAGACCGACGAAGGGTGCGATGACGGCAATGGTGCCGATGATCGCAAGATTGCGCTCGAGCGAGTTGAGGTGCTCCATCAGCGCGATCGAGAGAGCGTCCGAAATGTCGGCGCGATTCTTCTCGCCGCGGCGCAACCCGAACTCGAGAATGCGCGGAAGCATCCCGCGGGTCTTCTTACAGATGGCGATCGCGCCGTCGAGGTCGTCGGCCGAAACCTTCGTGCCGATCTGCCGCAGCAAGCCTTTCGTGTCGCCGTGCTGCATCTGGAAAAAGACCAGGCGTTCGATGACGACCGCGAGGCCGATGATCGAAATGATCAGAAGCAGCCACATATCCCAGCCGCCCTGCTGCATGAGACCTAAAAATCCCTGAAACACGCCTCTACGACCCTCCAATTAGCGTTGCTGTGCGGCCTTCCGCCCCCGTGACCGCGACCCATTGGCCTACCCCCGCGTAAAGTCCTGTAGCCTCAGGGGCCGCTCCCCGAGGGAGCGCTTGACGACGAGTTCATGTTCTGTTTTACGAACGTTTCGACTTGAAGCGCGAGCGCTTCGTTTCCCTGTGCTTTGGCTAGTTGGTCGGCTTTGGCAAGCGCATCGGCGGCCCGTTTCTTGGTGCCGTCGTCGTGGCTCGCCGCCGACTGACCCGCCAAAGCAATCCCCTCTGCAAAGTTGGCTTGCGGATTATCCGGCTGCAGAGCGATCGCCTTATCGGCATAGCTTTGCATCCGCTTGTAGTCCGGCTTCGCGCTTTGTGCTATTGCAAACGCGGCTAAGACGTTGGCTGTGACGGCAATCGTCGGATCGCCTAGCGCGGCAGCCTGATCGTAGTCGCGCAACGCGGTCGGCGTATCCTTGGCAACGGCCGCCGCCTGTCCCGACTTCAGCAGGCTCGCGCCCATCGCTCGGGCGCCGGCCGTGCTAGTCGGATCCAGCTGCTTGATCTGGTCCGCGATGGCCTGCGCGTTCTGCTGGTCGTTGTTAGCCAAATACGCCTGCAAAAGCTCGGCGTCGATGTTAACCTTCGAGGCGAGCGGTATCTTGGAATCCGTCATGGCAGCGTCGTGGGCCGCCTTGAGCGACGCAAGGGCCGCCGCGGCGTCGTTATTTGCGAGTTGTGCCACGCCGAGGGCGAAGTGCGAGTTGGTATCGGGCACGAGCGCCACGGCTTTCTTTGCGTAGGCGAGGGATTGCTCGGGATTGTCCGTAGCTCCCTTGACCGCCGCCGCAGCGAGGCTTTGCGCCGCCGGCGGGCGGAACGTCGCGTTGATCGTCGCCACCTTATCGAAGGCTGCGGCCGCGGTCGTGAAATCCGAGGTGTCGTACGCCGCTACGCCCAGCATCTCGCGCAAAGAATCGTCACCCGGCGACGAGAGCAGTTCCATCTGCGCTTTAGACTTCGCTTGCGCGTACTGGCCGGCGCGAATGAGCCCGGCGATCTGGCTGGCAGCCGGGGAGAGCGAGGCGCCGGAGAACGACATGCCCGAGCTTCCGGTCGAGCTTCGCACAACCGTCCGGCCGTTGAATCTCAAGGTGAAATCGTAATAGGCGATGATCGGCTTGCTTCCGCGGCGAGCCGGCCGGTAGGTCGAACTGTTCGCGATCTCCGTCGCCGCCGCGTTGTCGCCCGAGTTCGTCGAGCTGATAATTTTTGTGACCTTGTGCGACCCGTCGGCGTTGACCTGGACCTGCACGACCACCTTGCCGCTTCCGGCGATCGTCGTCGACGTGGTCCCCTCTTTGATCAGTTTGGCCGGCACGAACTCGGTCGAGTACTGTGCGCGAGCCGGGATCTGACCCAGCGCCAGGAGCATTGCGACCGCGATCGAGACGATTCGAAAGGATTGATTCATGGCATCACCTCAGGCGGGGTGGTACGAGGCGAATCGTCGGGCGGCCTGCGATGCCGCTGGAGTGCCTCAACCTCTTTTTCCGTTAGCCCTCGAACGTTGCCCGGCGGCAGCGCTCCCAGCTTCAACGGTCCAAATCGAGTCCGCGTTAACTCCAGCACGGGATGACCTAGCGTTTCGAACATCCGGCGCACTTGGCGATTTCGTCCTTCGTGAATCGTTACGTCGACCACCGACCGGTCGTGGCGGCCGGCAAGGACCCGCACTCTCGCCCCCGCCGCACGTCCACCGTCCATGGCAAGCCCCTGCAGCAAGCGACGCACGTCCCCCGAAGAAAGACGGCCCGCGATCGTGGCTCGATAGGTCTTATCGACGCCAAAGCGGGGGTGAAGCAACCGGTGTGCCAGATCGCCGTCATCGGTAAGAAGCAGGATGCCGGTCGTATCGTAATCGAGCCGTCCCACAGGGAAGACCCGCGGCCGGCCAACGAGGAAGCCGCCGACAGTGCGGCGCCCCTGCGGATCGCGCATCGTCGTGACCACTTTGGCCGGCTTGTTGATAATCAAATAAGTCGGCGAAGCCGGCAACCCAACCGGAACTCCATCAACCTCAACCCGATCCCCAACCGCAACGAGAATCCCAAGCTTGCGCACGATCACTCCGTCGATCCGCACCGCCCCTCCAACAATCAGATCATCCGCCCGCCGCCGCGAAGCCACCCCCGCCCGCGCCAAAAACGAATTAAGCCGCACCCCTCGCTCCGCCATCTGAAAAAAAACGGAATACTAGCGCGCGTGCGGTTCCGGGTAACGTGATGTCTCGGAAGCTCGGACCGAGGAGCGCAGGCATGGATGCCGGAGCGACGAGGCCGCGCAGCAGGAGCGGAGCCGGAGGCGGAGCGACGAGCATTTCCGGGACATCACGTTGCCCGGAACCGCACGCAACGGCCTAGTACTTCCCGTTCCCACCATCTTCATAGCCACGGTTCATAGAAAGCGCTTCTTTGGTAACCGTCTGCAAGAACTCTTCGTTGGTGCGCGTCTGCGCCATCTTGTCGAGGATGATCTCGGTGATGTCGCCGGTATTGAGGACGGCCGTCGCGCGGCGAAGCATCCAGATCTTCCGCATCTCGTCGGGCGTGAGCAACAACTCTTCGTGCCGCGTTCCGGAGCGTTTGATGTCGATCGCCGGGAAGACGCGCGACTCCGCGAGTTTGCGCGTGAGATCGATCTCCATATTTCCCGTGCCTTTGAACTCTTCGAAGATCACGTCGTCCATTTTGGAGCCGGTCTCGATGAGCGCGGTCGCGATGATCGTGAGCGAACCGCCCTCTTCGATCTTACGCGCGGCACCGAAGAATCGCTTGGGCTTGTGTAACGAGGCCGTATCGAGGCCGCCCGAAAGCGTGCGTCCCGAACTCGCGACGACTTGATTGTAGGCTCGTGCGAGACGGGTTATCGAATCGAGCAGGATAACGACGTCTTTTCCAAGCTCGACGAGGCGCTTGGCGCGCTCCATCGCCAGCTCGGCGACCGCGGTGTGGTTCTCGGGATGCTCGTCGAAGGTCGAGGCGACGACGTCGCCGTCGATCGTGCGCTGCATATCCGTTACTTCTTCCGGACGCTCGTCGACGAGCAGCGCGATGATGTGCGCGTCGGGGTGGTTGATCGAAATCGAGTTGGCGATGTTCTTGAGCAGCGTCGTCTTGCCGGCTTTTGGCGGCGAAACGATCAGAGCGCGCTGGCCCTTGCCGATCGGGCAGAAGAGATCGATGACGCGGGTGGAGAGCTGCGTCGAGCGCACTTCGAGTCTAAAGCGCTCTTGCGGATAGATGGGCGTTCCCTTTTCGAAGAGCCGCCGGCCTTTGATGGCCTCCGGATCGAGATCGTTGACTTTGTCGACGCGAATCAATCCGAAGTATTTTTCGCTCTCTTTCGGCCGGCGCGCTTGGCCTTCGACCATATCTCCGCGCCGTAGCTCGAAGCGGCGAATCTGCGATTGGCTGACGTAGATGTCGTCGTTGCCGATGTAGTAGCCCGCGCGGCGTAGGAAGCCGTAGCCCTCCGGCAGCACGTCGAGAATGCCGCTGGCAACCTCGATACCGGATCGCGCGATCTGCCCTTGCACCAGCAGCGCGACGATCTCGTCCTTCTTCAGCTTTGCGGGCGTCGGAAGCTCGACTTCCAGCTCCTTCGCAATCTCAACCAATTCGGTCTTCGTCTTTTCAGAGAGCTGAGCGGCCGTCAGCATCGGCGGCACTTCGATCTGCTGGGGAAGCTGATCGTGGAACGTACCGGGATGTTGGCCAAAGTGGTGGCGGCGGCGAGGGCGGCGACGCCGGCCTCCGCCTTGTGGAGGCCGCGAATCGTTATTTAGCCGATGCTCGATGTTGGGACGGTTTTCGGTTTGCAGAAGAGTTCTCTCTTATGTACGGAATCGCGCACGCCAAACTTCGAGATCGACGGAGAGGCTGCCGTCGCAATCAGATCGGTGGCGTGAACGGTGAGGGTGTCAAGATGTCGCGGCTGTCAACAGATGACCGCTACGCGACGCTCACACTATAGCATAAGCCCCCAGCGGCGTTCAAGCCGGGCTCAGGCGAGCGGGTCCGCTCACGTGGGGGCTTCCAGCCAGGTAGAATCGCAGGCGACGGTCCGCCGCTCGGGTTATCCCGATGCGTGGGCTGCGACGCACGCGCGCCTTTGCCCAATCGTCGCGCGCCAGCCAAAGGAAGGGGTCCGAGAAGAGATCGGTGCCGTCGAAGGATCGATCGATGGCGAGCGCACGACAGAGGCGGCCGGGGCCGCGGCAAAGATCGCGCGCTCGCTCGACGCCTCGCCGGCGCGCCATGATCGCGAGTCCGTCGATCGGTTCCAGGGCACGCACGAGCACGCCCGCTCCTTCTCCCTCGCGCTCGCTCGCAAGATTGAAGCAGAACGACGTGCCGTAAATTTGATAGACGTAGGCGCGATGCGGCGGTCCAAAGAGCGTCGCGTTACGCGAGCTCTTACCGGAAAACGCGTGACACGCCGGATCGTTTGGAAGGTAGGCTTCAGTCTCGACGATTCGGCCCGCAACCGTCCCATCTTCGCCGGCGCGCACGAGAATGCAACCGAGCAAAGCCTTTGCGAGCGCTGTAGTTTCGACCGGCAAAGCATCCGAGTCGAGGCGGCGAAGATTCACGCCGCAACGTTCAGCGCTACCTCCGCACCCGCCCTTTGCATCAGTTCGTCGGTCGCGCCGAGGCCGATCTCGACGTCATCGAATGCATTGAGCGCACATCGCAAACGAACGTACGGAAGCACGAGCGCTTCCGGGACGTCGCGAGTCGTCGCCTCTTGGACTAACTGGCGGTCGGGCATCACGAAATGCGCGCGCGTAACTCCGCGCTTGCAAAGCGCGCGCGCGACCGTCACCAGCGCCGCGTAGGCGACCGCACGTTCCATAAGCGCGCAACGGCGCACGATTCGGAAGGGAAGCCGTACGACCTCGCGGCCCTCGGCGGCGCCGTTTAGCGCGGCGTACGCTACACCGCTGCCGGCCGGCCCCGCGGCATACCCGACCGCCACCTCCAGAACCTCGTCGCCACGCCTTCGCATTGCATTATCCTTTCCCTCATTTTATGCGAACGTATGTTCGAGGTCAAGCAATTCGGGCCGGGCGGATCAGGCTTTCGTAGAGCGCCAGCGTGCGATCGATCTGATCCTGGATCGAAAACCGCTGCGCGGCTTGGCGCGCTGCGGCGGCGCTGGCCGGTTCGGGGATGCTGCCCACCAGCCCGAAGGCGTCGGCAAACGCCTGCGCCGTTGAGGGCACGAGCAGACCGGCGGAGCCGAGGACGTCGCGGTTTTGCGGGGCATCGGCGGCGATAATCACCGCCCCGGCAGCGAGCGCCTCAGCCAGAACGATACCTTGGGTTTCGGTCGTGCTGGCCATCACGAAGGCATCGGCGCTGGCGTAGAGATCGGGCAGCTCTTGGCGTGAGACAAAGCCTAGGAAACGGCTCTGTTCGGAGACGCCGAAGGCGCGCGCGAGCTGCTCCAACTCGGCGCGCGACGGGCCGTCGCCGGCGATGACCAGTTTCAATGAGGGATCGTTCGCGCGCGCCAGGGCTTCAAAGAGCAGCTCGAGGTTCTTCTCCTTCGCCAGCCGGCCGACGCAGAGCAGCGCGCGATCGTTCGTTTTAACGCCGATTCGTTCTCGAACGTCGTCCCGGCGGCGCCCCGCACCGAAGAGCGCAACGTCGATCCCGGTCGGTACCGTCTCGATCCTCACCGTCACCCCGAGCTCTCTTAGGCGCGCGGCCATCGCGGGGGTCGGAGCGATGACGGCGTCGGCCAGATTCGCGAAGGTCCGAGTGAGCCGATTCGCCGCAAAGCGAGTTGCATTCGCTTCGAACGGCACGTAATGAGCGTAAGCCTCGAGCTGCGTGTGGTAGGTATAGACCAGGGGCATCCCATAGCGGCGCGCGGCCCGCATGCCCATCCAGCCGGTTACGAACGGCGAGTGCGCGTGAACGACCGAAAGCCCTTTGATCACCGCGTTGGCGCGCCGGTTTACCAGCGGAAGCGTCAAACGATACGGCGTGCGCGCGGGAAGCGGCAGCGACGGAATCCGATGGACGTCGCCCTCGGACCGCGCCGTGCCCGGCATGCTCGGCGCAAAGCAGAAGACCTCGTGACCCCGAGCCTGCAAACCCGAAGCCAATGTTTCGACCGACGCCACTACGCCGTTGATGACGGGGCGATAAATCTCGGTAAAGAGCCCCACGCGCAACGGTCGCATCAGAGTCTTCTTCGCTTCGGCGTTCGAGCGCGCCCCGGGGAAGCCGAAAGCCCTTTCCTGCCGGCTGCTCCGGGGAGGGGGCGCCTCGCGGCTGCTACTTTTGTCATACTTTCGCTTCGAACGGCACGTGCTATAGTGCCCGGGTCAGAGCCCGGCCCGCCCGTTCGCAGGGCAGGGCCAGCTCGAAATGTGTTGGCGTTTTCCGTCGGATCCGTTGCCTAAGCGGCCGCGTGCGCCGCTTCAAAAAATGCGCGAGTCGCGTGCATCGTCCGCTCCCGCTGCGGGGTGTCGAGCGCAGATCTTGGACGCGATTTGGGACAAGAAAGGAACTTCGGATTGATAGGACGCGTGATCTACGCCGCTTTTCTCATTGCCGGTCTAACCGTCACTCCGGTCTGGGCGGCCCCAACGAGTTCGGCAACGGCCGTAACCGGCGTGACGTATAGCAACGGCGTCATCAGATGGGAGCGCCTCGAGCGCCGCCCCCTCCGGCCAAAGACCATTACTCGCCTTTCTATTCTCCTGGCCCCCGGCGGCTCTAAGCTGATCGCTCGCGGCCGGCCTGGGCTCGTTGTGGTAAGAGTCCAATATGCCCAGCGCGACGGCGGACCCGTCGTGCAGCGGATACTCTCGACGACCCTGATCCGCAAAGCCGAACCCCGCATCGTCGCGCAAGGAATCGGCCCCACCACGCTTGCAGCGTTTGAAGCACGCGGCGTGGTCCAGATGGCCTCCGTGGCGCGCGATGCGATTCACATGATGGCGACGGCCTACACCGCCGGCAGCGCTGGTGGCGACGGCATGACCGCCAGCGGGCGACGCGCCGGCTACGGAATCGTCGCGGTCGACCCGCGCATCATCCCCCTTGGAACCCACCTGTACATCCCCGGCTACGGAATGGCGGTTGCGGGTGATACCGGTGGGGCTATCGTTGGGCATCGCATCGATCTCGGCTTCGACTCGCTGCGCGGGGCCATGCTCTTCGGCCGCCGCGACGTCACCGTTTACCGGCTGAAGTAGCGTAGAATACAGGGGTGTCGAGCCCCCGTGCCTTGCTGGCGAAGGCGGGCCTTCGCCCCAAAAAACGCTTTGGTCAGAATTTTCTCGTCGATGCTTCGATCGCGGCCCGCATTGCACGCTTGGCCTTGGAGGGCGCGCCGCCGCACCTTCGCACGATCGAAATCGGTGCCGGCACCGGCGTCCTCACGCGCGCCCTCGTCGACCAGGGGGCACAGCTTACCGCCATCGAGATCGACCCCGCACTCGTCGCCGTACTTCGTTCGCGCGAGGACTTAGGCGCCGTGCAAATCGTTTTGGCCGATGCTCTGGACTTCGATTACCGCACCTGGTCGAAGGGAGAGCCATGGAACGTCGTGGGCAACCTTCCTTATAACATCGCAACGCCGCTGATGCTGCGCCTGATCGAAATGCCGTCGGGACCCGGCTCGCTGACGGTTATGGTGCAGAAGGACGTCGCCGAGCGTTTCGTCGCATCACCCGGTACGGCGGCCTACGGAAGTCTTTCGGTAGCGGTTGCGTATGCGATGCAGGCGGAGCTGCTTTTTTCGGTCGGGCCGCAGTCGTTTTTCCCGGCGCCGAAAGTGCTTTCCAGCGTCGTTCGCCTCGTGCGCCGCACCGAGCCGGCCGTCGCCGTGCGCGACCTCGACCTATTTTGGAAGGTCGTGCGCGGTGCGTTCGCGTACCGGCGCAAGACGCTCGTCAACAGTCTCGCGCTCGCGCTCGACGCCGACCGCGAGGAAACTGCACGAGCGTTATCGTTGTGCAATCTTCCTTCGGAGCTTCGTGGTGAACGACTCGACCTCGGCGACTTCGCCCGTCTGGCCGACGCGCTGGCCAAAGGATAGTTTCAAAGGCTTCTGGACGTGGCTGCTGGCCGGCTTTATCGCCCTCCTCTTCATCGGGCTTTTCGCCTTTTCGGTCTCGACCAAACCTCCCACCAACGTCGACCCGCTCGAGTTCGACCTGCTCATCGCCTTTCAATTCGTAATGGAGGGCATCTTGGTTGCGATCGTGATCGCCGCGATGCCCGCGCTTTCGAAGTTCAGCCTGAGAGAGCTTGGATTTCGCGCCCCGAGCTGGTCGACTTTGGGAATCGCGCTTCTGGGAGCGCTCGCCATGTTCGTCGTATCGAACGGCAGCGCGACGCTCATCGACCATTTAGCGCACAGCCAGCATCAGCAAGACATCATCGAGATTTTCAAAGGGCTGCACAACACGACCACGATCGAAATCTTCGCCGTTTTTGCGATTATTTTCGCGCCGTTCGCCGAAGAGACGTTCTTCCGGCTGCTCTTCTTCAATCTCGGCCTGCGGTATGGTGGTTTCTGGGCCGGCGCCATCCTCAGCGGCGTGCTCTTCGGCATCGCCCACGGCGATCTGTTCGCGGCAATCCCGCTGGCGCTGGGCGGCATCGTCTTATGCGGAGTCTATTACCTCACCAGGAACATCTTCGCATCGATGCTATCCCACGCGCTCTTTAACTCTCTGTCGATCGTCGCGCTGCTGCTAATGCCGAAAGTCGTTTAGCGCTTAAACGAGCTGCGATGCCGCGTCGAGCACCGGCTCGGCGCCGATCGTCACGGTATCCAGGTAGCATAAGCGATGGCGCAGCGCGGGCGGTTTGCTCGTCGTCGCGACGCGGCGGTCGAAGCCGCGATCGCGCACGTAACGCCCGACGACGTGAATCGCGCTAGCATTTGGCTCGTCGTACCAGTCGGGATGGTGCGCGACCCAGAGGCCGATGACGGGCACGCCGCCGCGCGCCAGCATGAAGTGGAGCGGACCCGCCGGAACGCCGACGAAGAGATCGGTGCGAGCGGCCAAAGCCCGCAAGAGCCGCGCGAACGGCTCGTCGAGATCCGCGAACAGGCTGCGAAACCCGACGACGTTCTCCCCGAGGTCTTCGCCCTCCATCGAAATGACGACCCAATCGGAAGCGCGCCGCCGCAAAGCGGCGACAAAGGCGCGCGCTTCGCTTCCGTCTCCCCAGTTCTTGCGGGCCGCAGTTACGCCGGCTCGCGAGATGACGCAGAGCCGCGTTCCTTTTGAAAGCATGCGGGCCAAGCGCTCGTCAAAGCGCCTTTGCGTCACCTCCGGCGCGGCAAACTCGACCGCCGATCGCAGCGGCTGCGCGAGATCGAACGTTGCAAGACGCTCCGGGCGCACGAGCAGTCGCGCCAGATTGCGCGCCTTGGTGTGAAACGGATAGGCCGTGCGCCCCTCCGTTTCCGGATAATCGGTCCAGAGCAGTGAGTCGGGTGCGAAGTCCGCAACGGCTTGCGCAAGGGGGAACGGGATTTTCAGGCGTACGTCCTTACCGCTGCACTGACGTAAGCTGATGCCGAGATGCGCTTCGCCAAGCTCTGCGCCGTCGGCGGGCGCGCGTACGCCGCTGGAAAGCGCCCGCACGAGCGGGCTTCCCTCCAGCACGCTGACGTAGTCGTCACCGAAGCGTGCGATCGCGTAGGCATTCGAATCGTCCAACAACGGCGCGACGTGCCCGAAATGAACCCAATCGCCCAGCCCGTGCGGCCAATAGACGAGGACGCGTCGCTCGCGCAGCGCGGCAAAGCGTCCGCGATCCTCACGCATAGCGCGAATCGGACCGTACGTCGAGATCGTCACGGCGCCACCGGAACGCCGCCGCAGAGACGGTCCGGCGCCTGCCCGCGGAGGCTTGCAAAAAACGCAGCGGCATTCGTGTCGTAGGCCGGGCATCCCGGAAATCTCGGATCCGGCCGAGGATCGAGACGCACGTTCGGATTGGCCGCGGCAACGGCCCACACGCCCTCGTCGCGCCGCGAAAGCAACGCCGTCTTTCCGCCGTCGCGTAACGCGACCGCGCCGGCGTAAGCGTTCCAGTCGACGATATACGGCCAGCGGCCCGGACGCAGTCCCGTATCGTTGAAGAGCAGCGTCACGGCCAGAGCGCAAGGCACCATCCCCCGCGCGAATCCGGGAGCGTGCCGCAGCCCGAAGGCCGCGGCGATCGCCGTGGCCGCGAGCAGCGGCGCCGCATAGTGCGATCCGACTCGGCTCGGCTCGTAGTTCCACGGCTGCATGAAAACGATCTCGGCGAGCAGCGGAACGCCCAGCAGCAGCCAACGCCCGATCGCAAGCGGAGCGAAAGCGAAGGGTGCGAGGAGCAGCGCGATCAGCGTCAACTTCCCCCAAACATCGAAGACGCGAACGCCATACGAGGGAACGTTGGGATGCGCGCCCCCGAGATGCTCGACCGCCCAGAACGCCACTCCAATCGAAACCGCAACCAGAACCAGCCCGAGACCGATCCGTCGATCCCACCACAGCGCGCAAGCCGCCGCGAACCACAGCACGAAGAGAATCTCGTCCTCTTTGAGTCCGGCTAACAGCGCACCGGCCAGCAGCGTCGGCCAGAGCAGCCGTTTGCGTGCGAAAAGAACGCCGCATGCGGCCAGAACCGGTACGAAGACGTTCTCGGAGAAGTTATCGTAGCTAAGCCCTTGCGCCGCCGGCGACAAGAGATAGGCGACTCCCAGCAGGTTTGCGGCTCGCGCACTCACTCCAACCTCGGCAGCCAACAGTGCGAGCGGAATCGCCGCGGCTCCGACTGCAAGCACCTGCACTACGATTAACGTCTCCGCGCGCGGCAGCAGCGCCACCAGGGGCACGAGCGCAACCAGCGCCCACGAATCGTGCACCTGCAAGTGCGGCTTCCACTCGCCGTAGTTCCACGACGAGCCGTGCTGCAGGTTCACGAAGGTCTGCAAATACGTACCCAGATCGGCGCCGTACCGCAGCGCGTAGAGTTTGTTCAAGTCGAGCGCAATGTAGACGAGCGCAAAGACCGCCACGGCAGCGTACGCCGTTCTCACGGGGCGTGCTTCTGTTCGTAGACGCGCGCAACGATGTCGCGCAAGCGTTGGGTGAACTGCGGGGGGGCGAACTTTTCCGCGTGCGCCCGCAGGCGTTGCGCGTCATAGCCCGAGGCGTCGAACGTTCGCAGCACCGCTGCAAGCGATTCGGCCTCGGGCTCGTCGAAAAAAGCGCCGGTTTCGCCTTCGACGATCGTTTCGAGCGCGCCGCCGCCTCGATAGGCGACGGTGGGGCGACCGGCCGCCGCCGCCTCGAGCGGAACGAGCCCGAAGTCTTCTTCGCCCGGAAGGATCGCGGCGCGCGCGCTGCGCAGCAGCTCGTTGAGCTGCACGTCGGGGACGTAACCCAACAGCGTCACCCTCGTACCGCGCGCAAGCTTTTTCAACGATGCTTCGGCCGGCCCCGTGCCGGCGATCACGAGCGCGACGCCGGCGAGCGCGGCAGCGCGGATTGCCAGCTCGATGCGCTTGTACGGCAGCAAACGCGACGCGATCAAAAAGTAGTCGCCTTCACCGCTCCCGACGGTGAAGCGATCGACGTCGACGGGGCAGTGCAGAACGTCGGCACTGCGGCCGTAGTGCTTGCGAATCCGCGCGGCGACGTTGCGCGAGTTTGCAACCAAGAGGGTCGGGCGCATCGCGGCGGCACGGTCCCAGGCAACCAGCCGGTCAACGAGCGGACGCGCGAGAGGCGTTCGCGTCATTCCGGCGACGTACTCTTCGTAGGCAAACGCAAAGCGGCTAACGGTGTTGACGTAGCAAACGTGGATCGCACCGCTTGGGAAGCGCACGCCCTTTGCCCACGACGTCGTCGAGCTTACGATCGCATCGTAACCGGAAAGGTCGAACGTTTCGAACGCGCGCGGATAGAACGGAGCCAGCACCCGAAAGTAACGGTTGGCCAAGGGGACTCGCGCGAGATACGAGCGGCGCACGCGCGCGGCCGGGAAGTCGTTTCCGGCGACGGCTTCGTCGTAGAGCGCCGTATAGATCGGCGCCTCCGGCCACGCCCGCGCAATATGCGCAAAGACTCGCTCCGCGCCCCCTCGCTGGTTTAAATAATCATGAACGAGGGCTACCTTCATTAACTAAACGAGGCCTGATTCAGTTCAGGCCTAGGCGCCGAAAGGCGAAGTGTGCTTTGCACATGAGCCTTTTGGCAACAACGGCATGGACTGAATCAGGCCTCGTTTAATCTTGCAGGTTTGTGCCGCGAGGTAACACTAGTGCGATCGTCGGGTTGCCGAGATAGGTGCGCGCGGCGCGCTGCACGTCGGCCGGCGTCGTAGCGGAGATCGCCGCGAGCGCACGGTTGATGAAATCCGGCGAGGTGCTTTCGCGCGAAAAAACCGCGGCGAGCCACGTTCGCGTTTCTAGCGTCGTCGCATTATCGGCGAAGTCGCCGGCCGCCTCGGCTTTGAACTCTTCGATGGATCCTTGCAGCGTCGTAGCGGCCAGCACGTTGACCACGGAAAGGGCGGTCGCAAAGGTCCGGCTAGGATTGCCGATCAGGCCACCGTTGACATAGATGATCAAGCTGGAGGGGACGCGATCGTACACGTATACGGCCCCCACGGATCGCGACGCAAAGGTCGGCGAGACGACTCCGGGGACCTGCGCGATATCCGAGATCGTCCGGCGAAGAAACGCGGCGAGCACGAGCATCGGGCCGAAATCTCGGTCGTCGACTTTGGGGGCCGGATACTGCGCGATCAGCCACGGTGAGGAAATGTCACGGTGCGCGACGATCTCGCGCGTCGTTCCGCGCAGCGCGGCCTCGTGCACGATAACGGGCGACGTCGTTCCCAGTGGAAGCGCCGCGGCGAGCCCGGAGAGCGCGGCGGGCGAGAGCGCGTCCAGCCGCCCGGCGGCGCTTACCAAGACACCGCCGCGGCGATAATACGCGCGATAGAACGCCGACGCGTCGGCTGGAAACAGGTCGGAGAGTGAAGCGGGCGTGCCCAGTTCCGGCAGCCCCGCATTGGCCTGCGGGGACGAGGCCGCGTTGAGCATATCCAAGCCGACTTGCAACGCGACTTGCTGGCTTGCAGCGATCGCTTGCGTGAGCGCGGCGCGCGCCGCACGAACGGTCGCGGGAGAAAAATCCGGCGCGGCAATCGCGGCCCGCACCAACTCGAGCACGGCTGGAGCGTCGGCGCCAAGCGCCTCGGCGTAGAAACGAACGTCTCCCGGATCAACCGTAAAGCGCACCGAACCGCCGCGCGCGGCGACCGCGTCTTCCAGCGGCATCGCCGGCGTACCAACCGGGGTTTTCATGATCGTCTCTGCGACCAGCGCCGCCAATCCGTTCTGCTTCATGGTCTGGCGATCGAGACCCGCGCGCACGACGAGCGTAATCCCGGCGAGCGAGGCGGCCGAATCGAGCTGTTGGAGGACCGTCGTGCCCGCAACGGTGTCTATGCTTGGCGGTGAAACCGCCGGAGCGGCGCCAAGCACCGTTACCGGCAGCAGCGCGACGGTCAAGGCCGCGGCGGCGCGAAGCGCGAGGTTCACTGCGACGACTCCTTTGCTTGCATGTTCACCACGACCGGCGTTGCCAAATAGTGTTTTGCGACGTCGGCCACATAGGCCGGATCGAGCGCGCGCACCGAACGGCTGTACGTTCCTTCGATAATTCCGGGAGCGTACCCGAGATTGCCTTCGACGCCGTACCAGCCGAGATTGTCGGCCCGTTCCTGCGGCGTCTGCGTATCCGAAGCGACGTGGTAGAGAAACGCCTCACGAGCCGCGTTGAAAGTTTGCGCGTCCATCGGGGTACGCATCGCCGAGAGCGCGCCAAGTACGCGCTCGCGGACCTGGTCGGCATGATCGCCTCCGATCGTGACCACCATCACGCCGGGATCGTGAAGCGTGATAAACTGGCCGACGACCAGCGCATCGCTCGCGCTTTGGTCGAGCGCCTTCGTTACGACGCCCGTCTGATCGCGGAAGAGGTAATCCGCGATGAAATCCAACGCGGTCGAAGCCTTCTCGTCGGTGATGGGAGGGCCGACCCACGCCAATCCGATGCCGCCGATGAGCCCCGAGACCGTCGCCGAAGTGGGAGGCGCTGCCAACGTCGAGTCGTACGGCGGATCCATGCGACCCGCGCCGCCTCCGTCGGTGACCGCCGTTAGGCTTGAAGCGTCGACGTTTCCGCTCAGCGCGAGGATCGAGTTCTCGGAGCGAAAGGCTCGTTTGGCAAAAGCGCTGATCTGCGCGGTGGAGATGCTCGTGATTTCGGCGACGGAGACGGGCAACGGCGGATAGTGCGCCGGGCCGCCGGCGAAGATTTGCTTGAAGAGAAGGTCGTGCAGCGTTGCATCGGCTTCGTAGCGTTGTTGCACGCCGAGAACGGCGGCATTCGCGCGCGCGGTCTTTACCGCGACGTCGTCGACCGACGGTGCGTAGTACGCAGCCGTGATGGCGGCGACGACGCGACGCGCCGCGGAGGCCGGCACGACGGTCGCGACGCCCACGATATCCGGATAGACCTCGACGTTCAGTTCGCCGCCGACGCTGTGCACGAGCGCGAAAAGCGACTTTCCACTGGCCAGCGGCGCAACGGCGGCGGCGGTTGCCGCAAGGTCGGCGATGCCGGGCGTAGAGTCGTCGTAGCCCGCTCCGGGCGCGCGAAACCAAAGGCCGATCGCCGCCGAGGCGATCGTTGCATCCGGATCGATCACATACGTACCGCCACGCGGCAACGCCCCGGTCTGCTGCAGCGGCGACTCCGCCACGGCATTGCCCGCAGGAAGAACCCACGCGGCAGCGAGCGCCGCGGAGAACAGCAGTACGCGCAAGGTCACGCCGGTTCCGGAGAAATTTTCGGCGGAAAGCGCGTGGGCTTCTCGGCCCGCTTGGCCTCGTCGGCCGGAGAGCGTTCGCTCGGCGCATCCGGAGTGGCAGCCACTTCGGCGGCGCGCACTCGATCGTACGGACGCTCGTCGAGGATCGCCCTGACTTCCTCGGCCTCGACCGTTTCGTACTCCAGCAACGACGCAACCATGCGCTCGACTTTAGCCCAGTTTTCCGTGAGAATGCGTTTGCCGTTCCCGTACGCCGACTCGATGATCTTGCGCACCTCGGAATCGATCTTGCTGGCCACTTCCTCGGAGTAGTTGCGTTCCTCGCCGATATCTCGGCCGAGGAAGACTTGATGCGCTCCGCGACCGTATTGGATCGGCCCTAGTTCGCTCATTCCGTACTGCGTGACCATCCGGCGTGCCAGCTCGGTCGCCTTTTCGAAGTCGTTGCTGGCGCCCGTGGTCACGTCGCCAAACTCGATCTCTTCGGCGAGCCGTCCGCCCAAAGCCATCGTGATTTGCGCGATCAGCTCTTCGCGGGTAACTTGATAGCGGTCGTCCTCCGGAAGCGACCACGTCAAACCGAGGGCCATGCCGCGCGGAATGATCGTCACCTTATGGATCGGATCCGATTTGTCGAGCATTCCACCGACGATTGCGTGCCCCGACTCGTGGTAGGCAGCGATGTTCTTGCTCTTTTGCGACATGACGACCGACTTGCGCTCGGGCCCGACCATCACGCGATCGATCGCTTCGTCGCAGTCGATCATCTCGATGACGTTCTTGTCCCGCCTGGCCGCCAGCAGCGCGGCTTCATTGAGCAAGTTCTCCAGATCTGCGCCGGAGAAGCCCGGCGTGCGTTTGGCGAGCGTTTCGAGCGAGACTTCGCGCCCCAGCGGTTTGTTGCGGGCGTGAACTTCGAGAATCTTCTCCCGGCCTTTGAAGTCGGCGCGCCCGACGACGATTTGGCGGTCGAAGCGCCCGGGGCGCAAGAGCGCCGGATCGAGGACGTCGGCTCGGTTGGTGGCGGCGATCAGAATAACGCCGGTGTTTTGATCGAATCCGTCCATCTCGACCAAGAGTTGGTTGAGCGTTTGCTCGCGCTCGTCGTGGCCGCCGCCCAGGCCCGCGCCGCGCTGCCGCCCGACCGCGTCGATTTCGTCGATGAAGACGATGCACGGTGCGGACTTTTTCGCCTGATCGAAGAGATCGCGCACGCGCGAGGCACCGACGCCGACGAACATCTCCACGAAGTCTGATCCCGAAATCGAGAGGAACGGAACGCCCGCCTCTCCCGCGATCGCGCGCGCCAGCAGCGTCTTGCCCGTTCCGGGCGGACCGAGCAGCAGAACGCCTTTGGGAATCCGCGCCCCCAGCGACTGATACTTCTTGGGATACTTGAGGAAGTCGACGATCTCCGCCAGCTCCTCCTTGGCTTCGTCGACGCCGGCTACGTCGGCGAACGTCACCTTCGGACGATTCTCGGAGAGCATCTTCGCGCGCGAACGGCCGAACGAAAGCGCTTGGCTTCCGCCGCTCTGCGCTTGACGCAAGATAAAGAAGATCAGCAGCATCGTAATCGCGAGCGGACCCAGGGTCATCAGGCTCGAGAGGAGCCCCGCGTTCGACTGCTGCTCGAAGCTGATCGCGCCGCTCTTTACCCTGCGATAGACTTCGTCGACGAATGTCTGATCGAGGTTCGGCACGGCCACGGAATACTTGGTGCCGTTGGAAAGCTCGCCGATGGCGCTCAGGCCGGTGGCGTGAAACGCTTGAACCTGACCCGCCTCGAGCTTCTGATAGAAAGCCCCGTAGTCGAGACGGGTCTCCCCTTCGGTGGGCGCAACGACGCGCTCGACGACGATAAAGACCGCGATGACCGCCAGGATGATGAGGATGATGGACCGGAGATGTTTATTCACGTTGACGTTAGACCGTTTGACCCTCTCGAAGCTCGGCTAGGTATGGGAGATTGCGGTAGACTTCCTGATGCTTCAAACCGTAACCTATTGCGAAAGGTTCGGCGTCGGCCGAGCCCCAGCCGTTACTCCGTGGTTATGATACCCGCAATCGAGCCGCCCTCGACTCTCAGGCCGATCCCAGGCTTCATGAAATAAGTGCCGCTTCGGCCGCTTTCGAGGGCCCGAACCGCCGCTTCGACGTGGGCGAAATCGAGGTCGCGCAGATCGTGGTCGGCGGCAAATCGCTCTCTGACCGACCGGCGCAGACCGGCCCGGGGGCTCCCTCGCTGCTCCTCGGCGATCACTTCCGCGGCCCGCGCAACGGCACGATCCAACGCCGGGAAGAGGGGGCGCAGGTTCGCAAGCGCTTCGCGAACGGCATTCCGTCGCCGCCCCGCATCGGAGTTCGTTGGGTCGACGGCATAGGGCAGCGCTCGGGCGTGGCAGTATGCGCGAAGCATCTCGGGAGCAACGCCCAAGAGCGGGCGCGCGAGATCCAGGCCCGGCTCGAGCGCGCGGCGCGCGGGCATTCCGCTCAAACCTGCCAATCCCGAGCCCCGCAGCAGTGCTAAAAAGACGGTCTCGGTTTGATCTTCAGCGTGGTGAGCGGTCGCAATCACGGAGCAGTGCATCGTCTTTGCGGCTTTCGCAAGCGCACGGTAGCGTGCCAGCCGCAGACGCGCTTCGTCATCGGTTCGGCTTTGCAGCGCGGCGATCCGCAGCGGCATTCCCAACACTGCGGCAAGCTGCAGCACGATGCACTCGTCTTGCCAAGCCGAGCTTCGCACGCCGTGATTGACGTGCGCCATGCAGACCTCCGCTCCGATCCGCGGAGCGACGGAATGCAGTGCTGCCGCTAATGCCACCGAATCGGGACCGCCGCTGCACGCGACGAGTACGCGCTCGCCTTCGCGCAGTACGCCGGCGCGTTCGATCGTGGCTTCGACTTCCCGTTCGGGCCGAGCGCCTCTCATGACCGGCGGACGTGCGCTGCGATTTCCCGTTCGACGTCGCGCTTGGCCGCGTCGGCGCGCTTGTCCCAAAGCTTCTTGCCCCGGGCCACACCGAGTTGCACCTTGGCCATGCCGCGCGTGAAATAGAGCCGCAGCGGTACGATCGTGAGCCCTTTCTCGCCAATGCGGCTCTGTAGACGCGCAATCTCTTCTTTATGCAGCAACAGCTTACGCGGCCGGTTCGGCTCCGTGTTTGAAAAACTCCCCTGCTTGTACGGCGGGACGTGCATCCCGAGCAGCCAGGCTTCGCCGTCGCGGATTCGGGCGTAGGCTTCGCTCAGACTCACCCCGCCGGCACGAATCGATTTAACCTCCGTTCCGCTCAAGACCAACCCTGCTTCGAGTGATTCGAGAATGTGGTACTCGAAGCGCGCGCGGCGATTCTCGACGATCAATCGGAGGCTCCCAGTAGTTTATGCCGGTCGTTTGCGGCGTCCAGCTTACCGCGCGAAACGAAACGGCCGTCGGCTTGCGCCAGCAAGTTTTCAGCGGCATCGAAGATGCCGGCCTCCACGCCGAGGACCTGGTGGCGCTGCCAGGCTACGCGGCCCCGTACCTCGATCGGCTCGCCGAGCGGAACCGGCCGGCGAAAGCGCACGTTGACCGCCGCGGTGACGCCGCGGTGTCCGGCAAAGCCGGCGGCATGCGCCATTGCCTCGTCCAACAGCGCCATCACGATGCCTCCATGGGCGATACCGCGCCATCCTTGGTACTGCGAACCCAGGGTACACCGAGCGAGGACGCCGTCGGAGGTCTCCGCGCGATCGAAGTGCACGTGCATGCCGATGGGATTGTCCGGTCCGCACGCAAAGCAGTTTCCATCGTCAAACGGAACGTCGTTCGTGGTCACTAGCCCTCTAACGCCCCAAAGCCAAGCGATCCGCGAGATAGGCGGGCAGACCCGCCGCGCGCATCTTGCGCGCTACGTCGTCGATTGCGTAAGTGTAGCGAATCCATTCGACGCGGCGCCGCTCCGAATCGTAGAGCACGAACGACGGATCGGGATTGAGGTCGCGCGGCTGACCCACGCTGCCCACATCAACGATGTACCGTTTGCCGTTTTCGAGCTCCAGCTCGCCGCCGTGCTGCATGTGCTTGTGCCCGATGGCACCCGCCTCATCGCACGTCCAATACTCCGCGATGTGCGTGTGGCCGACGAAGACCAGCGGCGCGTCGGTGCGCTCGAAAGCGGCGGCGGCGGCGGCTTTATCGAGGATGTAATCGAAATACCGGACCGGCGCACCGTGGACCAATAAGAAGTCGGGAAAGCGAAGCTCGTAGGGAAGCGCGTTGAGCCACGCGCGGCTCGGCTCGTCGAGGACCTTTTGAGTCCAATGGATGGCGGCGCGCGCGACGCTGTTGAAACTATCCACGCCGAAGTTCTCGAGCGCGGCGAGATCGTGATTGCCCAGCACCGCGTGTCGGCAGCGTTCGCGCAAGATCGCGACGCATTCGTTCGGATTGGGTCCATAGCCCACGACGTCGCCGAGCGAAACGAGGGTATCGGAGGGCTGCGTCGCTGCAAGCGCCCGGTCGAGCGACTCGAGATTGGCGTGAACGTCCGAAACGATCGCGTATCTCACAGCGTCTCCAACACGGCACGTAATGCCTGAGCGAAGGCTCGCCGCATCGGTTCGGTTCCGGCACTCACGCGAATGTAGGAATCGAGCGGCGGCGCGCCCGGCTTGCGTACCCAAACACCGCGCAAGAGCAGCTCGTTCATTACGCGCGTGGCGCGCTGCGCGCTCTCCATGCCGAGACAGACGAAGTTCGTCCGCGACTCGATGGCGGCGGTGCCGAGTTCGCGCGCGAGCTGGTAATACGCCTCGCGCGCGCGGGCAGTCTCGCCGACGACGTTCTCCGTAAAGGCATCGTCCTGCAGCGATGCGAGCGCGCCGACTTGCGCGTTGCGGTTGATTCCGTAGTGCAGCCGGATCTTCCCAAAGGTTCGGATGTTGCTCTCGGTCGAGAGCGCGTAGCCGATTCGCGCGCCCGCCATCCCGTAGGCCTTCGAAAACGTACGAAGGCGAATGAGCCGGTCTTCGAAGACCGGCGGCAAAAGCTCGGCTTCGTCGACGAAGTCGGCATAGGCTTCGTCGAGGAGCAGCAGGCTATCGTGCGGCAAAGCATCGTAGAACCGCTGCATCTCGTCGCGCGGTACGAAGTGCCCGCTGGGATTGTCCGGATTCGCGAAATAGACGATGCGCGCAAGATCGCCCCGCGCGACCGCGACCAGCTCCTCGATATCGGGGCGGCCGTCGTCGCGGTACGACGCATAGACCGGCGTCCCCCCATAACCCGCGACGTGATACAGAAACGTAGGATACGTGCCGCGGGCCATGAGCGCGGGCTCGCCGGGCGCGACGAACGCGCGCACGGCCAGGCCCATCAGGTCGTCGATGCCGGCACCGACTACGATCTGCGACGGAGCGCAGCCGTGCTTCTCGGCGAGCGCGTCGCGGAGGTCGAGCGATTCCGGATCGCCGTACCAGGAGAGGCGCGGCAGTTCGGCAGTCATTGCGGCGACCGCTTTCGGCGAGGGCCCGAATGCGCTTTCGTTGGCTCCCAAACGAACCAGCTCTCGCAGGCCGGTTTCGCGCATCAGCTGCTCCGGGCCGATAAACGGTGTCGTCGCGGGAAGCCCTTCGACGGCGGCCGTCGGTCGAATCACGGTAAGAATCAACCCCCTAGAAAGCGATGCACTGTCACGAGCTTGCCCGCCGGCCACTCTTCGTCACGCTCTTCCATAACGATGTAACCGTCGGCGCGCGCCGCCAAGCTCACCGAAAACGAGCGTAAGGCCAGGGGTTGCGCGAGCGGGATTCCTCCGTCGCGCCGCAGGCTGACCGGAACGTACCACGTCCAGCCCGCGCGGCTTTGGGCCGGCCTCTCCAGGCGGGCTTGCGCCGTCGCCGGCTCGATCGGGGCGCCGATGAGGGCCGCGACGATCGGCGATGCAACCGCTTCGAGCATGAACAGTGCCGACGTGGGGTTTCCGGGCAAGCCCAGAATCGGCTTGCCGCCGTCGGCACCCAAGAGCGTCGGCTTACCCGGCTTGACCCGCAGACCGTGAACGATCGCTCCGGGCCTCGCAATCTTCGCGACCGCATGCGGCAGACGATCGCGCTCGCCCACCGAGGACCCGCCGGTCACGACGACGCCGTCGCATTCCGCGAGCGCGCGCGCAAGCCCCGATTCAAACGTATCCGCCTCGTCGCGCAGCGTCGGATAGTGGCGCGCTACCGCCCCCATCGCTCGCAACGAAGCCGCGACCGCATAGCGGTTCGAGTCGCGAATTTCTCCCGGGCGCGGCTCGATCTCCGGCTCGACCAGCTCGTCTCCGCTCGAGAGTACCGCGATCGTCGGCCGGCGGTAGACGAGAACGCGGGTGACTCCGAGGGTGGCAAGGACGCCGGCTTCTCCGGCGCGGATGCGGCGCCCGGGATGCAACAGCGTCTCGCCGTGACGCATATCGGCACCGCATTGCGCAACGTTTGCCCCAGTCGCGATCGAGGCTTCGACCCGAAGCCGGCTTCCGTCGACGCGCACGTCTTCAATCGGTACGACCGCATCGGCGCCGGGCGGCAACAGGCCCCCTGTGGGAATCGGCATCGCCGTCGCCGGCGTCAGCGCGGTCGTCGCGGCCGCGCCCATCACGACGCCGGCGGCGATCTCGAAATCGCCGGGCGCGAACTGCGACGCCAGCGCAAAACCATCCATTAGCGAACGTGCGGCGTTGGGATAGTCGTCGCCGGCGACGACGCTTTGCGCAAGGACACGCCCAAACGCATCGTCGAGCGGCACCATCTCGCTTCCCGGCGGCGCAAGTCGCGCGCGCGCGAAGAATGCCACGATCGCCTGTTGCGGCGCGAGCAGCGTTTCCGCCACAAATCCAACCGTCGGTAGGACTGGATTTACGGACTGGTTAATGGCGCGTCTCTCCATGCTCGATATTGCTTTGGTTCGACGCGATCCCGACCGCATGCGACGCTCACTCTCGCGCCGCGGGGCCGATCCGTCGATCGTCGACGACGTTCTGCGCTGCGACGACGAGTACCGCTCGGTGCTGACTGCGGTAGAAAGGGCGAAGGCAGAAAAGAACCGCCTTTCGGCGACCATCGGCCAGGCAATCGACAAATCCGCCGCGGCGCGCGAGGTGCGCCCAAAGATCGATGCGCTCTCGACGGAGATCGCTGCGTCGGAAGCGCAGGCTCGCGCGCTCTCGCCTTCCGGCGAAAGCTCGCCGCTGCGAGCGCTGCTCGAACAGACTCCGAATCTTCTCGACGGCTCCGTCCCCGATGGTTCCGACGAGGCATCCAACGTCGAGCTGCGACGCTGGGGAACGCCGCGCGACTTCGATTTCGCCGCAAAACCACACTGGGAGATCGGCGAAGCGCTCGGCATTCTGGATTTCACGCGCGCTGCAAAACTCTCGGGCAGCCGTTTCGCCGTGCTGGCGGGTGCCGGCGCGCGCCTGTCGCGGGCGCTGGCAGCATTCTTTCTCGATCGTGCGCGCGAACGCGGCTATCTCGAGATCGCGCCGCCGCTGCTCGTTGCACGCGCCACGATGTGGTCGACCGGGCAGTTGAGCAAGTTCGCCGACGCAATGTTTGAGGATCGCGATGCCGGCCTCTTTATGATTCCGACGGCGGAGGTTCCGCTGACCGCGCTGCGCGGCGACGAGATTCTGGAGTTTTCAGACCTGCCGCAGAAGTACGTCGCGCACACCCCTTGCTTTCGCAAAGAGGCGGGCGCGGCTGGGAAAGATACCCGCGGGCTGATGCGGCAGCATCAGTTCGAAAAGGTCGAGCTGGTCTGGTTGACGGCGCCCGAAAACTCCTTCGAAGCGCTCGAGGAGCTGACGCGCGATGCCGAAACGCTGCTCGCGGACCTGGAGTTGCCGCACCGCGTGGTCGCGCTTTGCGCCGGCGATATCGGCTTCAACGCCGCCAAGACGTACGATATCGAAGTCTGGGTTCCGAGCAACAACGCCTATCGTGAGATTAGCTCGTGCTCCAACTGCACGGATTTCCAAGCGCGTCGCGCTTCGATACGCTTCCGGCGCGAGCGTGGCGCGAAACCCGAGTTCGTGCATACGCTCAACGGCTCGGCGCTGGCCATCGGTCGAACGCTCATCGCGATTCTGGAGAACCATCAGCAGCGCGACGGAACGGTTATTGTGCCCGAAGTGCTCCGGCCGTACGCCGGCTTCGATCGAATTCCGGCTTAAGAAACGTCGCGGATCAGTTCCAAGAGAACTTCGCGATCCAAGTAGCGGATGTGTCCGTGCTCGCGGCGCAACGCGTTGCGAAACTCGAGCTCCGCAATCGCGCGAGCTGCCACTTCCTTTACGGTACCGCCGGCGGCGGCGATCTGCGATTGCGTAATCGTCGACAGCGACGCGGAGGCCTGCACGAGCCCGCGCTCGTGCATCGCGTACGGAAGCAGCACCTTCGCGATACGGCCGAGAATCGGGAGCGACCCTTGCACGCTGAGCGCATCTGCGAGCAGGCGAACCCGTTGCGCCAAAACGATTCCCAGCGCATTGGTCAGGGCCGGATAGCCCGCCGCCACGCGTGAAACGGCCTCCCACGGCAGCTTGAGGACGTGCGCGGACTTCGAGAAGACCGCGATGCGCGCCATCTTCAGACCGCGATCGAAATACTCGGCGACGCCGAAAAGCTCGTACGGGAAAATTTCGTAGAGAATGCGCTCGCGTTCGCGGCCGCCTCCGTTAGCTCGCGCTACGATGCCCTCGGTCACCACGCCCATGAACGGCCAATCGGCATTCTCGGCAACCAGCGTCTGTCCGCGACGTCCGGTCTGCCAAACGGCGGCCGCGCCAAGCTCCTCTCGAACCTCGGCATCCACCCCGGCAAATGCCGAACAGCGGCTGAGATGCTGAGAGGCCGAGTTACGATCGGTCTGTTCGCCCGCGCGCGGCGTCAGACGCAGATGCCACATCCGGCTGGCAATGCGCCGCGCTTCCATTACGAAGCGATCCGGCCGCTCCTGACTGATACGCACGGACAGTGCCCGCGGTTCGTTCTCGGTAATGAGGGTAAGGGAGCCCCCCGTTGGGAGACGGTCGAGAGCTTTGCGCACCTGGTCGGGTCGTTCCCACGCGGGGAAAGTCCGCAGATCAATTTCCGCAGGTTGTGCCACGCCGGTCACGTTCTCGCCAGGATAAGCGCTCTACTCCCTGAGAAGGTCAACCGGAAGGAGTAGGAATGGTACGGTCTTTGGGACGGCTGGTGAACTGCATGGCGCTGGTGAGCGCGACCTTGCTTGGGATGCCGAACGCGGCGTCGGCCCAGGCAACGGCTTCGGCAACGCAACTCCATTACACAACGGCCATCACGCAGGTTTACGGGTCGCGGTACCCGATCGAGGGCAAGCTCGACCTCGAGCTCTTTCCCGCGGGTAACATCAGGGGCTACTATCACACGTCCTTTTACAAGCTTTACATCCCGGTCGTGGGCGGCCGCGACGGAAGTTACATGTGGCTGGACATCGGACCCTCCAGCGTCGACCTCGGACTGGACGCCGGTCCGCAAGGGAAGCTGCACGTCGTCGGCACGGTGAACAGCGACGGCTCGTTCCGTGGTCAGGTCTATCCGCAGACTGCCGCGGTGCTCTCGGGCATGTCGATGCAGAATCAGTTCGCGAATCCGCAGCCGACCTCCAACGATCAGTACGTCTTCAGCGCGACGCCGACCGCCGCGCCGGAACCGACGCCCTGATCCCCTAGCTCGATCTCGTCGCCTCGCTCTTGACGGCCTTCCAAACGCGCTGCGGCGCCGGCGGAAGGCCGTCCATGTGTTTGAGGAAGAGCGTGAGCTGCCAGAGCTGCCGGTCGTCGAGTGCCTTGCCGAACGCCGGCATGCCCGTCAGCCGGATCCCGTGAGCCACCTTCCAATAGATCACGCCATCGGGATCGTCTTCCACTCCGTCTTTGGCTAGCTGCGGCGGCTTTTGATAGAGCCCCAGCGCAACATTGGAGGCCCGGGCATCGGACGCGCCGTGACAGACGGCGCAGTTCGCGGCGTACAACTTGATTCCGGCGATCAGGCCGGCATCGTCGAGCGGCAACGGGTTGGGGCCCTTGGGCGCCTCGCGCGCCAGCGTCGCGTGAAGCGACGTTCGTGCCGCCCAACGCTCCAGCCGCGACGGCTTCCCGTCGGCGTTGGCGGGCATCAAGCCGGCCTTAAGCCCCAAATATGCGCCGAGGCCCAAGATTACGAGCGTAGCGACGACCCCGAGTACGACTCCGCGTGCCATGATTACGACGGGCGGCTTCGGCTAAGGTGTTCGGGGCGGAAGCCTAGGCCCACGAGATGCCCGGGAATGCGCGGCAGGAACGGCAGCAACCGCAGCAAGCCCGGCAGGCGGCGCAGCAGCGGCGCGCGCCCATTTGCAAGGACCTTGCCGATCACTTTGCTCTGAATGAAGAGCTGCAGCGCCTGCGTAAGCTTGGCCGCCATTTCGCGCCGGCGCTGAACGGCGCGCAGATCGCGAATCGAAAGAGTGCGATCGAGCAACTTGGGCGCGAGCATATTCGAAGCCGCAACCGCATCTTGAATCGCGAGATTGATTCCCACGCCGCCGATCGGCGACATGGCATGCGCGGCATCGCCGATGCAGAGCAGTCCCGGACGGTACCAGCGGCGCAACCGGTTCACGCGGACCGTCAAGAGTTTAATGTCGTCCCAGGACTGCAGCTCGTCGGCTCGATCGCGCAGAAACGGCACGATCTCGCCGATCTGCCGGCGGAACTCGCCCAATCCGCGCTCGTGCAGTTCGGTGAGTGTCCCCTTCGGAATCACGTACGCACACTGCCAGTACTCGGCGCGGTCGATCAGCGCCATGATCCGACCGTCTCGAATATAACCGAAGGTTTCATGCGGATCGTCCGGCCGTTTGGTCAGCCGCAGCCACAACACATCCATCGGAGCGCCGAGTTCGACGACCTCCAGCCCGGCTTCCTTACGCACCACCGATTCGCGTCCGTCGGCGGCAATCGTGAGATCGGCGCGGATATCCAGCATGCCGTTTGCCGTCTGGGCGCGCACGCCGGTCACGCGTCCGTCCTCCCATAAAAGTTCCTTAGCGCTTGCCTGCATTCGCAGATCGAAGGTCTTGAAGCGCTTGGCTTCTTCTGCGAGAAAGTTGAGAAAGTCCCATTGCGGCATGAAAGCAACGAACTTGCAGCGCGTCGGAAGATGCGTGAAATCCGCCACCGTAACGAGCTGGTCCCCCAGGTTACCCGCTAAAGTGGTGACCTCTTGGTGCGGGCGTTTCAAGAACGCTTCGAGTAAGCCGAGCTCTGCCATGACGTCGAGCGTCGACGGATGGATCGTGTCGCCGCGAAAGTCGCGCAGAAAATCCGCGTGTTTTTCCAGCAAAACGGTCCGGACGCCCGCGCGCGCAAGAAGCAGCCCGGCCATCATTCCGGCCGGCCCGCCACCCACGATGCAGCACTCGACCCGCGCTTCCGTCACGCGTTCTTCCTTCGCAAGGAAATCAAAAAGGACCGGCTTGGATACCGGTCCTTTTTTGCGGCTTGGGCAGAAGGGACGAACTTCGGCCTGACTGACCGCCAGTCGGGTTAAACGGCGAAGTGATGATTTGCTATGCAGAGTTTCTCCGCGCTAAACGAGCCTGCTCGCCGCTAATACATTTATCGGCTCGATGGCCGGCGGTTCTTAGTCGAAAGAAATTTAGACGGAACCAGCAACTGTGGTGTAGAGGGTCTGCAGGTTAACGCCGAGCACGGATATCCCGGCGAGGGCCACCATTGCGACAAGGGCGACGAGCAGGCCGTATTCGACCATGGTCGCGCCGTCTTCGTCCCGGCGGAGGTTTTGAAGCGTAGTCCAGACGATCGAGAGCATCTTTCTCCTTTAGGCGATAAGACTGCAGGGTCAGCGATAAACAAAGCTGGCGCTCTAACGAACGCCCCTTGTCACTACCTCTATCGGCTGCCCAGAGTCTCGGCTTTATCCGTCGCCACGAGAAAATCGAATTCTAGCGAGTCGTGGTGAGATAGTCGTTGAGCAACACCAGCGCCAGAACCGTTATAACGCCGAGGACGGCGTACAAGTTCAACATTTTGGTACCCTCCCGATACAGCGTAGACAGGAACGGCTCACTACTATGGCCGGCAAGCAATCCCGAACTTAAAAGCGCCTCAGGTAAGCCGTCGGGCCGCCCCTTGGTCGCTTAGCACTGTACCATGCTCACGTTAACTCGTCAACAAAACTCAACGAGAGACTAGAACGTTCGATTTTCGCGCGGGATCGGAAAAAGAAAAGGCTCCCTTTATTTAGGGAGCCCGTCCGTCCGTGGGTTTCCGAAGCTAGACCGATCCTGCGACCTGGTTGAAGAGGGTTTGAAGGTTGCTTCCGAGGGTCGTGACGCCTACCAGGGCGACCATCGCGACGAGAGCGACGAGCAGACCGTATTCGACCATCGTTGCGCCTTCTTCATCGCGGAGCATCGAGTTGAGGTGGTGCATTGGGAGTTCCTTTCGGTTGTGACGGGCAGAGTAGTTGTGCTGAGAGAGTCTTCCGAATCCGAAGTAAAACGCCGGCCCCTTAAAGGACCTGCGTTAACGTTGTCGGTTGTTTATACGATAACATCCTGGGAGGTCGCTGGGACGAACGCCCCTTCCCTTTTGGTGCGGACACCCGGTTTCGGTGCAAAACCCGCTAGGAGATTGGCGCGCCTAGCGGCAATCTTAGGCGCACCTAACAATGAACAACCTGCTTACCCGGCTGGTCGTGGCGGCCGCTATCGTCTTTCTGCTTGCATCGGTTGCGTTGCCGGCTATGGTTTTTGCCGACGCCGACCAAGTGAGCTCGCCAAACTCGACCTCCCTCGGATTGCAGCCGATCGCGGGGCCGATCCCGCAAGCTACCGCGGCGCCGGGTGAATCGCGCGCATTCCGGCGGCCCGATGGAGCCTACCAAGCCGTCCCGCTAAGGCAGGGACGCACGAGAATCTTTCACCTCGTCGAGCGCTCCGCGCCGTGGACGCTTTCGCCCGGCTTGACCGTTATGGCAAACACGTATAACGGGGTCGTCCCGGGTCCGGCGCTCGTCGTGAATCAGGGCGATACCGTCGTCATCGATTATACGAACGACGACGCGATGCCCGATTCGATTCACCTGCACGGAGTGCACGACATCCCGGTTACGATGGACGGCGTCGGCGGCATCTCGCAACCGCTCGTTCCGCAGGGCGGGCACTTCGTCTATCGGTTCGTTGCCGGCCAGCCGGGCACGTTCATCTATCATAGCCACGACAACGAGGCGATGCTGGATTCCGGCTTGTACGGCGCGATTATCGTCGAGCCGTCGGCTCCGCGTCCGGTCGAACGCGGCTTGGCTCACGATTTCCTCGAGATGATCTCGTCCTGGCAAATTCAAAGCGCCGCTGAAAATCACTTCACGCTCAACGGGAAAGAGTACCCGGCGACGCGCGCACTCGACGTTCGTGCCGGGGAACGCTTTCGAATCCGCTGGATCAACATCTCCGGCGAAGAGTTCCACACGATGCACACGCACGGGCACTACCAGCAAATCGTCGCGCGCGACGCCGAGCCCGTCGACTATCGCGACGTCGAGGATACCGTGCTCGTCGCCCCGGGGCAACGCATCGACGTCGTCGTTCGCGCCGACGCGAGGCCGGGCACGTGGCTGATTCACTGCCACGTCATGGATCATATCGAGGACGCCAACGGGATGCCGGCGGGTCTGATCACCGCGATTCATTACGCCGGTACGCCCAACACGTTGCTCTCAATGTATCGCGCGATGAAACCGGTCGGCGGCACCTCGACGCACGCGCTGAGCTTCTGGTGGACGGTTCTGCTCGGCGCCATCGCCGGATTCACCATCTTCCTCGGGCTGCCGATCGCCCGTGCGCGGCGTCTTTCAGTGCAGACCGTCGCGTTGCTCAACGCACTCGCGATCGGGATTCTTCTCTATCTCGTCGTCGAAATCGCGCAGAACGCCATCGCGCCGATCTCTGCGGACCTCAACGCATGGCACGCCGGCGCCGGCGCGTTTCCAGCAACGCTGATGGCGGTCTTCGTCGTCGGCCTGGCAATCGGGTTGGTCGGCTTGGGCAGCGCGGCAACGCATTTGACGCGGCAAGCCGCGGCGCACGCGGAGAATCCGGTCGTGCTCGCCGCGATCATCGCGATCGGAATCGGAGCTCACAACTTCGGTGAAGGCTTGGCAATCGGCGCGTCGGCGGCAGCGGGGGCGACGGCGGTTGCGTTGGCGCTCATCGTCGGCTTCGGCCTCCACAACGCCACGGAGGGCTTCGGAGTCGCGGCGCCGCTGGTCGGGCGGGTCGTCCCGTCGTGGGCGCAAATCGGTCTAGCAGGTTTAATCGCGGGCGGCCCCACCTTTCTCGGAACGGTTATCGGCTACAGCTTCTACTCGCCGACGCTTTCGGTGCTTTTTCTGGCCATCGCGATCGGCGCGCTCGTCTTTGTCATCGGCGAGCTTTGGAGCGTGCTGCGCCGTACCGGTTTGACGGCCTTCGTAACGGCGACGATGTGCGCCGGATTCTTGATCGCTTTGGCGACCGAACTCTTTCTCGACATGAACGGAGGCTAATGCATCTCGCGCTGCTCCTCACCTTCGCAACGGTGTTGCTCTCGCAGCCGGCGCCGGCGCATCCTTCGCCGATTGCCGCAGCCTTCAATCGCATCGTTGCACGGCCGCAGTTCGCGCACGCGATCGTGGCCGCCGAGGTCTACGACCTCGACGCTAAACGTCCGCTCTACGCTCGAAATGCCGGCGTTTTGATGGAGGCGGCCTCGACCACCAAGCTGCTGACGACCGGGACGAGCCTGGCATTGCTCGGGCCGGACTTTCGCTGGACGACGACGGTCTATCGCACCGGACCGCTCGACTCGCGCGGCGTGCTGCACGGCGACCTCGTGCTGGTTGCCGGCGGCGACCCGAACCTTTCGCAGCGAGTGCGCCCTGACGGCACGCTCGCCTTCGAAAACGAAGATCACTCCTACGACGGCAACTACGACACCAAAGCGGTTCCCGGCGATCCGCTGGCCGTTTTGCGTGACCTCGCCACGCAAGTCGCGCGCGCCGGCATCAGGCAAATCGACGGCATGGTTGCGATCGACGCGTCGATCTTTCCCGATGGCGGGCCCGAAGGCGGAACAGGCGCGATCGTCTCGCCTATCGTCGTGAACGACAACCTCGTCGACGTGATGGTGACGCCGGGATCGAAGGCCGGCGAACCCGTTTCAATCGCCGTCTCGCCGCAAACGCCTTACGTTTCGTTCGTCAACGCCGCGACGACCGCGGCGCCCAAATCCGAGCCCACGATCGATCTCTCCGGCGACAAGAAAAGCTCCGACGGATCGCACGTGGTGACGATCACCGGGCAGATGCCGGCCGGGAAACCGATCTTATTTGCGTACCGCGTGCCCGAGCCTCGGCGCTTCGCGCAAGCGGCATTTACGGTTGCACTCCGGGACGCGGGCGTGACGCCGGGCGCGCCCTCCAGCGCACCCGCCTTCAGCCACGATGCCCCCGTGCCGTTGTACCTTCCGGCGAATCTGGTGGCGCGACACCAATCGCCACCGCTCTCCGAAGACGTCTACGTAACGCTCAAGGTCAGCGATAACTTGCACGCGGCCTTGATGCCGTATCTGTGGGCAATCTACGTCGCGCACGCGAAAACGGATTTTCTGAGAGCCGCATTCGCCCGCGAACGTGCGCTGCTTTCGGGCGCGGGCCTCGATCTCACGGGAGCGGCGCAGCAGGACGGCCTCGGCACGTTTGCGTTCTTCACGCCGCGCTTCATGGTGAGTTACTTGGCGTGGGCTTCTACGCAAGCGTGGTTCTCCTCGCTGGAGCGTGGTCTGCCGGTCATGGGCGTGGACGGAACGCTCTTCAACGTTCAAAACGGCGTCGCGGCCGCGGGTCACGTTCATGCGAAGACCGGCACCTGGGGCTCGCTGAACCTGCTCGACGACGACGAGCTCGTCACAAAAGGGCTCGCCGGCTACGTCACGACCAGCCATGGCCGCCACGTCGCCTTCGCGTTCTACATCAACCGAATGGCAGGTAAAGGAAGCGCCGATGCCGCGCGGGACGCCGCTCACTATGCCGGTCAAACGCTTGGCGAAATGGCCTCGGACGTCTACAGCATGTTATAAGGGGTCTTTTTTGGCGACGGCACGAAAGAGACAGTCCACGTTTTCGAATTTGGGAGCGACTTGCTTGCCCAGCCTCGGGGGCGAGAATGAAGGACATCATCGAAACCACCGTACGCGTTGTCAAGAAGCGTGCCAAGGCCGCCCCAAAAGTTTACGCACCGCACGAACATTTCGGAAGCCCGCTCAACGTTTGCCGCATCTGCGGCGAAAAGTACACGTACGTCGCGAAGTCGACCGACCCGTTTAGCAGCGACAAGCGCTAGGAACCGTAACCCTACAGGCTCCTAACTCGCGCCGATCAACTCACAGAACGTCGTAAGCTCGATATTGCCGCCCGACACAACTGCTACGATCGGACCGGCGTCTGCCTCACAACGAAGCGCGGCAGCAACCGAGAGCGCTCCGGCGCCTTCGGCGATCACTCGCGCCTTCTCGGCGAGCACTCGCATCGCGCGCTTTGTTTCCTCGAGCGTGACCACGATCGACCCGTCGACGACCGGTTGCATCCGCTCCCACATCCTCGGGAAGACGCTTTTTCCGCCGGCGCCGTCGACGAACGTGGCTCGCCACTGCGGAAACGGCGAAGCCTTGCCGCTCGCAAACGAGACCGCCCCCGGCGCGGCGCTCTCCGGCTCCGCGCCGAAGACCGCGACCTGAGGCTTGCGTGCCCGCACCCCCGTGGCGACGCCCGTTACGAGGCCGCCTCCGCCGATTGCGGCGATCAC
>DATGGV010000036.1:0-28037 GCA_035308305.1 Candidatus Cybelea sp.
GATCGGCGCGCCGGGCGCGATGCCGCTAGGAAGAGGGACACCCGATCGGGTCAGGCCCGAGCTTTATGTCGCGAATCGTGGGAACAACACGGTAACAGTTTATCGCGGCCGTCGAGAAAAGTCGGCGCAAACTATCTCAAACGGAGTGGAATTCGGAAACTTCTCATATCTGTTGCTCGACAAATCCGGTAACCTCTACTCTGCGAACTATGAGGCAAACACAGTTACGGTTTATGCCAAGGGAAGTGTGAATCCCGAGCGGACGATTTCGGACGGCCTGGACGGCCCGCGTGCTTTGGCGCTCGACGCCAGCGATAATCTCTACGTTGCGAATGAAGGCGGATCCACCGTCTCTGTCTATGCTTCTGGCGGTAGCGCACCCGAACGGACGATCTCCGATGGCATCGATACGCCAACGTCGCTAGCCTTAGATGATTCCGGCAACCTGTATGTGGGCAACGCAAGTTATCCCTACAGCACGGTCACGGTCTATGCCCCCGGCAGCGGCTACATTCTGCGAACGTTGACGAGCAATCTCGATGGCCCAAACAGGCTGCTGTTCGATAAACAACAGAACCTTTATGTCTTGAACTGGAGTGGCCAAGACGTTGTTATCTTTGCCGCCGATAGCTCGACCGTAAAGCGGATCATCTCCCGCGGAATCAAGGGACCGACTAGGATGGCTTTTGACCGCGCAGGTAGTCTCTACGTTGTAAATCAACCAGCAAACACGATCACGATCTACGGCGGCCCACGCATGGCATATCGGGGTGAGGTTACCGATGGAATTAGCAACCCGTACTGGCTCACCTTTGATGCGGCGGGCACTCTCTACGTTTCCAACTATGGAAATAACACGATTACCGTTTACGCCCCCGGGTCGGGTTCGAACTCTGAAACGATAAGTGACGGAATCGACACGCCTGCCGCAATGGCGTTTAGTCGCTGAGCCTTACCTCCCGCGCCTCTGCCCCTCGGCACGGCTTCGCGATCGCGGAGCGCAGCGCTGACCACCTCACGCTTAACGCGTTAGGCGGAGAGGGGGGCGCAGACTTCCGCACGGTATCCCCTATCCCTCAAATCTGGTGGGGAAGGTGGGAGTCGAACCCACATGAGTTGCCTCGGCCGCTTTTGAGGCGGCTGCGTCTGCCATTCCGCCACTTCCCCGGAAGCTACCGCTGTTTCGCGTCGAGCAGGCGCTGAGCCTCGGCGGCATTTTGAGCGGGTTGGACCCCAAGGCGCATCTCGACCGACCGGCGCGCAAAGATCAGGGTCACGAGCTCTGCGCCGCGCGTCGTCCGCATATCCACCCGCGCTACGTCTCCACGACGCCAGCGCAGCGCCGTTAGCTGTCGGCCGTGGAGAACTCCAAGCGCGTCCCCGTCGGGCGCCTTCAGAAGCGCGTCGCCCAAGGCAAACGCGAAGCCAGAGATGCTCTCGAGCCTCGCCGGGGAGTGCGCGTCGTGCGGCGCAAAGGTCTCGTCAACAACCAACTCGTCGCTGGTGCCGCCGAGCGTCAGCGTGCGCGTGAAGATCGCGCCGCCTTGCGGCAGGTCGGGAGCGTCGTACGAGCAGGCGATCCGCGAGGTGGTCAGCACGTCGTTTCTAGTACAGGCGTACGGGCGGTTAAAGGTGCCCGCTGCGACTGGGTGCGTGTACGCCGCGATGTAGTCGCGCGACGACGCGCGCGGCTCTGGATCGACCGCATCTCTCAAAAGCCCGATGCTCGTTGCCGCATTTGCCTTTCCGTTGCCAAGCTCCGCAATCCGAGCGCCGGCAAAGGGAGCAAAGACGACTCGCAGCCGCGCGTTGCCGATCGACGTGCCGTCGGGATCGCTAAACGGTGGCGGACTTCCCAATCGCGGTACCGGCTCCCCCGCCACCGCCGGTGCCGAAATGCCCACGGGAATCACGCGGACGCTGCGGGCGGCAATCGTGAATGGCGCAATCGCTGCCGCGCGGCCGCGTAGCAAAACCGCAATGCGGCCGACCCGCCGCGCCGCACCGCCCGGATTGACCGCGACGAGAAAACCATAACCGCCCGAATCGCCGAGCAGCAGCGTCGTCCAGGGAGGCCGCCGTCCGCCGGCGATAACCCGGACCGCCGACGGATCCGCAAGCAGTCGTCCCGCTTGCCGCAGTCTCTGCAGGCGTGACACGGCCCACGGCTCGACGCGTCCCACGACCGGCGTCGAAGGCAAGACCGGCAGAAGAAGTGGGCCCGTGCTCGAAAGCGTGCGGAGGTCGACGAGCGTGCTCGTTAGTCCGCGGGCGTTGCAGTCACGCTGCATCGCGATCGTCGCGTCGGCGAATGCGGTGAAATCAGCATTGCTCAAGCTTCCCGGCACGAACATGCTTGGCGGCCAAATGATCGACGCATCCGCTGCAACGTGCGTTTTCGCAAGCGCAGCACCGTACCGGCGGATGAGGTCGCCGATGGCGCGCGTCGGCGCGTAGCGCGGTGAAGCGCGTAAATCCACGGTGAGCGCGGCATCCCACGCGTAGGACCAGTTCGCCCAGGGCGCCTCCCAGCCGTGCGGCGCCACCGTATCCTGCACCGGAAAGTTGACGATGCCGTGCGCGCCGTCACGCAGCAGCTCGGCCAGCGCGATCGCCGTGTTCGTCGGATCGCTCGGTCGGGGAGCTCCCTCGTCGGCGCCCTGCAGCCAGCCCGCTTGAAACTCGGACTGCATCACTGGAAAAGGCGATTGCGTCTGCAGCAAGCCGGTCGCAAAATCGAGATCCGAGAGGTCATGCTCGCCGATGCGATACGCGTCGCTTTGATACCAGTTGCCCCAGGCCCACGCCGGCGAAGCGCTCGGGACTTTCATCTCGTAGGTATTGATGAAGAGCGGTACGCGCGATCCGACGACCGACGCCACCGTTCCACGCAGCCAGTCGACGTAGGCATGCCAGTGCGGTGCCGGCCAGGTGTCGTTGTCGAGGTAGGCGCCTTGATCGTCGTCCAGGGCAATCGCAATCACGTCGCGCGAGTAGGGCTCGACGCACCGCAGTACGTCGGTAAGCCATTCGCCGGCAGAACCCAAATGCTGGGCATTGGCCAGCCACTCCGCGGCGGCCGCGTCGGCGTGGGAATTTTGCAGTGTGGCGGTGGCGGGGTAGCGCCCCTCCAGAATATCGTACAGCGGCATGTTATATTGCGGATGCTGCAGCAGCCACGCCGGATACCCGCCGTTACGCCATTCGTTGCGAATCACGGGACCGGGCCGGAGAATCAGCTTGAAGCCGAACTCGTGCGTCAGCTTCAAGAGGCCGAGAACATCCCGGCGAGGATCGGTCGCGCCCGTGAAGTCGCGGACGCCCTCGGCCGGCTCGTGCCAGTTCCAGATGAGATAGAGGTCGATCGTGTTGATGCCGAGGCTCTTGTATGCCGCGAGCGTCGTGCGCCAGCGGTCGCGCGGGATGCGCTCGTAAAAGAACGCTGCACCGTACACGAAAAATGGTTTTCCGTCGACGGCAAAGACCGGATAGCCGCGCTCCGACGTCACGCGCGACGTGTTCCAGGTCGACCAAGTCGAAGCGGAACTCGCCGCGGGAGCCGGCGCCGGAAAAACGAGCGAGATCAAGAGCAGCGCAAGGAAGGGCCACCAGCGCTCTTTGCGTGCCGCGACGAGAAAAACGACCGCGCCAACTCCAAGCCAGCCCAGGCCGAGCGCGATTGCGATGGTCCCGGAGCTGGCAAATGCCAGCGACCATCCGGCAAGCGCCACGATCGCGGGAAGCGGGTAGAGCGGCATTCTGAATGGTGCCCGTATCTTGCGCCATCGCAACAGGAAGAGCGCGAAAACCTGCGCGACTCCCTGAATGAGCACGATGCCGGCGGTCAAGAACGCGATCACTTGATCGAGCGTGAAGAAGCTAGCGATCAGCGACAGACCGCCAACGGCCAGAAGCGCCACGTGAGGAATCTCTTTTCGCGGGTGAAGTTTCGCAAAGGCCGGTAAGAACGCGCCGTCTCGCGCTGCAGCAAACGAGATGCGCGAGAATCCCAGCAGATTCCCGTACAGTGAGGCAAATGCCGTCACCAGAACGAGCAGCGTGACCGCAAGCGCGGCGAAGCGGCCCCAGGTGTGCTCGACCACGAAGGCCCCGACATATTGCGCCTGGGCCGTCGGTTGGCCGTGTGAATCGAGCAGCGATTGCCACGGCACGACTCCGAGCACGCCGATCTGCAAGAGCACGTAGAGGATTGCAACCAGCAACACCGAGAGCAGAATCGAAAGCGGAATCGTCCGTCGCGGCCGGATCACCTCGTCGCCGAGCAGCGCCACGTCGGCATAACCCACGTAGTCGTAGAGCGTAATATAGAGGGCCGTGCCGAACCCCGCAAGCAGCCCGGCGCCAAATCTAATCGGTTGACTGAGGTGAAAGGCGCGCGTGAAGTCGGCGTGTGAAAGGCCCGCGAGTGCGACCAGTGCGACGGTTGCCGTCGCCGCTACCGCAAGCAGTGCGCTCAAAGCCGATACCTGCGACGTGCGCCGGTAGAGCAAGAGCATGGTAACGCCGCCGATTGCGACGGCGACAAGATCGTGCGGGGCGCCGTTTGCAAGCGGAGGATACAGATAGGCCGCGTAGTTCGCGAAGCCGATATAACCGCTGGCCAAGAGACATGGTGCATACAGGAGGAACTGCCAGTTGAAGAGGAAGGCGAGCGCCCTTCCGAGGCTTTCGGCGCCGAAAACGTTGCGAAGATAGACGTAGGTTCCTCCGGATCCGGGAAACTGTGACGAGAGTTCCGCCCACACCATGCCGTCGCAGAGGGCCACGATCGCACCGGCGATCCAGCCGACCAGCGCAAGCGGACCGCCCAGCGCGGCGATGACGAGCGGAATCGTCACCAGCGGACCGATGCCGATCATCGTAATGACGTTGATCGATACGGCGCCCCGCAGATCGATGGCACGCTTCACGAGACGTGAGCTTCGCGGCGCTAGGCGCGGGCTCTTCGTGCGACGAAAGAGAATTCAATGCACGAGGGCTCTGCACTTTCGCGGTTACTCGGATTGGAGGGAACGCTGCACGTCGATCTGGTGCGCAGCAAAGCGCTCGCGGGCAATCCACTTGGCGATCCGGCAACGCGGCCGGTGGGCGTTTACGTCCCGCCGGGATACGATCCCAGCGGTTCGCGCGGGTACGCGGCCCTCTACGTATTGCATGGCTACACCGGCGATGTTGCCGCGATGGCGTCGTCGCGCCCGTGGGAGACCAACGTCGTGCAATGGGCGGACCGGCTCATCGCTGCGCAACGGATGCCGCCGGTCGTGCTGGTGCTCGTCGATGGGTTCACCAAGTTGGGCGGTTCACAGTACGTCGACTCGATTCATAATGGCGCTTACGCGACGTACACGGTGCGCGACGTCGTCGGCCACGTCGACCGCAACTATCGAACGATTGGATCCGAAGGCGGGCGGGCGGTCTTGGGCAAGTCCTCGGGCGGCTTTGGCGCGATGCATCTCGTGCTCGAGCATCCCGGCATCTTTGCTGCCTTCGCGTCGCATAGCGGCGACTCGTACTTTCGTTACGCGCATATTCCGGCGTTTGCGACGGTGCACCGGACGCTTGAAGCGCACGATTTCGACATTGCCGCGTACGTCGACGCATTCGAACGCAAGCCCAAGCGCGCCGCGGCCGATTATACGACGATGGAGATGCTGGCCTACGCGGCTGCCTATTCGCCGCGGAGCGCCGCCGCCTACGACCTCGAGCTGCCGTTTGACCGCCGCACGGGCGAGCTGCGGGAAGACGTGTTTTCCCGCTGGCTTGCTTTCGATCCGGCGGAGCGGGTAGTTCATCGTCGCGATGCGCTGGCACGGCTGCGGCTTCGCTATCTCGACTGCGGACGGCGCGACGAGTATAATCTCGATATCGGCGCGCGGGTCGTTACGGAGCGGATTCGCGGCCTCGGGCTAGACGTGCGCCACGAGGAATTTGACGACGATCACCGCAACACCGGTTACCGGCACGAAACTTCGCTCCCGGCGCTTGCCGCCGTGTTGGATCAGGAATGAAACGATTCGGATTTTTCTTCGTTCTGCTGCTGTCCGTGGTACTGCTGTCTATGGAAAGCTTCGGGCGCGTCGTCGCGCAGGTTCCGCCGCCTCCGACCCCTACTCCAGACCCGCATACCTATAGCGATGCGGCGATGAACTTCACGGCACCCGCCGATGCCGTTCTGGTGAATCGCCAGGAGATTCCTTTAAGCCAGCTCGGTGACGACCTGCAACCGGTTGCGCTGTGGATTCTCTATCAAGGCAAGGAAAACGCTCGGACGATTACGCTTTCGATGGAAGCTTACAACGCCGAACCGTCGCAGTGGGAGGGGCAGTTTGAAAGCCAGACGCACGGCGCGCAAGAGGGCACGCTGATTCGCAATAAAACGCCGATGACGCTGCTCAACGGCATGCCGGCGACTTTCGTCGAGGTTGCTTACGGCAGCGGCTTCGACGCAAAAAAAGAGTATGCCGTCGTTTGGGCGGACGGCCAGCGCGGAATCGTGCTCGCGGAGACGACGCGGATGGGCGATGGGAGCGCCGAAGAGGCGCGCGCCGTCCTCAAGCAAGCAACGGCCGTTCGCTATCCGCTCTATCAGCCGTAGCGTCGAGCGTTTCGCGAAGATCCCCGATCAGATCCTCGACATCTTCGATTCCCACTGAGAGGCGCAGGAGCGCGTCGGTAATGCCGCGGCGTTCGCGCTCTTCCTTTGGAATGGAGCCGTGCGTCATGCGCGCCGGATGCGAGATGAGCGATTCGACGCCGCCGAGGCTTTCCGCAAGGCTGAAATAGGTTAGGCGGCTCGCAAAATCCAGCGCGCGTGCGACCGAGCCTTCCAAGACGAAAGAGAGCATTCCGCCGAAGCCGCTCATCTGGCGGCGTGCGAGGTCGTGCTGCGGATGCGACGGCAAGCCGGGATAGTAGACACGCGCGACGTCGTCGCGCGACTCGAGGAACTCGGCAACCGTTTGGGCGTTCCGCGCGTGCTCGCGCATGCGGACCGCCAGCGTCTTTGCGCCGCGCATCGTCAGCCACGCGTCGTGCGGCCCCGGAACTCCGCCCGCCGCGTTCTGCGCGAACTTGATCCGCTCGTAGAGGTCGCCGTCGTCGGTGATCGCCACGCCGCCGACGACGTCGCTGTGGCCGCCGATATACTTGGTCGTTGAATGGACGGCGATCTGCGCTCCGAGCGCGAGGGGTTGCTGGAAGTACGGGGTCGCAAAAGTATTGTCGACCACCACGATCTGGTCGCCGCGACGCAACGATGCGACCGCCGCGATGTCGACGATGTTCAGCAGCGGATTGCTCGGCGTTTCGACCCAGAAGAGCTTGGTGTTCCGGCGGACGGCTGCGGCGACGGCATCGAGATCGCGCATGTCGACGTAGGTGAAGGTGAGAGCGTATCGCGCAAAAACGCGTTCGAAGAGGCGGTACGTGCCACCGTAGAGATCGTCGCCGACGACGACGTGATCCCCCGCCGAGAGCAGGTTGATCACCGCCGACGTCGCCGCCATGCCGCTGGAAAAAGCGCTGCCGAATCGGGCTCCCTCGAGCGAAGCCAACTGCCGCTCGAGCGCCAGGCGCGTTGGATTCACGGTGCGGCTATAATCGAAGCCTTTGTGCTGCCCGACTTTTGCCTGCGTGTACGTTGATGTCTGATAGATCGGGACGATCGTTGCGCCGGTAGCTGGATCGGCCTCTTGCCCGACGTGAATTGCCTTAGTTGAAAATTTCAAGCTGTCGTCCGCAGTCGAAGGATCACTTGCTGATGACGCCGGAGCTGGTGGAGAGGAAGCTGATGATGTCCTGGCGGGTGAGCACGCCGATCGGCTCGCCGTCGTCGGTTACCACGATGGCCGGATTGGCCAGCGTGAGGAGCTTGTACGCAAGTTCGATCTCCTCGAACTGTTCGAGTGCGGGAAAGGCCCGGCCCATGACCTCGCTGATGGGTTGATGGAGGATGTCGGCATGATCGAAGACGCTGCGCATAACGCCGACGTCGTTGACGCTTCCAACCTGCTCGCGTCCCTGCATTACAGGGAGCTGCGAAATCTCGTACTGGCGCAGCAGGTCGAGCGCAGTCTTAACGGTGTCGTCCTGCTGGACGGTGAGCAGCGGAGGCAACGGCGTTTTGCTGCGCAGAACGTCGCCGACCGTCGCGCGCCGCTTTGCATCGGCCAGAAAACCGTTGGCGATCATCCAGTCGTCGTTAAAGATTTTGGACATGTAACCCCGGCCCGAGTCGGGCAGGATGACGACGACGATCGCCTCGGGTCCCAACGTCTTAGCGAGGCGCACCGCGGCGACACCCGCGGTTCCCGACGAGCCGCCGACGAGCAAGCCCTCTTCCCGCGCGATTCGGCGTGCCATCAAAAATGAATCGCGGTCCGAAACGCGCACCATCTCGTCGATCACGCGTAAGTCGACGGTCTCCGGCAAGTAGCTCATGCCGATGCCCTCGACGGCGTACGAGCGTGGAATGTCTCCGGAGTAGATCGACCCTTCGGGATCGGCGCCGACCACGTGGATTGCTGCGTTCTTTTCTTTCAAAAAGCGAGCCGTGCCGGAGATCGTTCCTCCGGTTCCGATGCCCGCGACAAAGTGCGTGACCGCGCCGCCGGTCTGCTCCCATATCTCGGGACCGGTCGTGTGGTAGTGCGCCTCCGGATTGAAATGATTGTGAAACTGATTCGGCTGAAATGCGCCGGGTATCTCCGAAGCCAAACGGTTGGCGACGCCGTAATACGACTCCGGTGAATCGGGCGGAACGTTGGTCGGCGTGATCACGACGTCGGCGCCGTAGGCGCGGAGAAGGTCGATCTTCTCTCGCGACATTTTGTCGGGCATGACCAAGATGCAGCGATAGCCGCGAATCGCGGCGGCCATTGCCAAGCCGGTCCCGGTGTTGCCGCTCGTCGGCTCGACGATCGTGCCGCCCGGCTTGAGCAGGCCTTGGCGCTCCGCGGCGTCCAGCATCGCGACCGCGGGGCGATCTTTGACGCTGCCTCCGGGATTGACGTACTCGACTTTGGCAAGCACCAGGCACGCGGCGCCGTCGACCACTTTGTTGAGCTTTACCAGCGGGGTGTGGCCAATGGCGTCTAATGCCGTTTCGCAATAGGAAAGTTTTGAGGTTCCGGCGGATGGCGCGGTGCTTGCCATAGGAGCGCCGCCTTCAGCGTGGCGAACACCTTCACCTATGAATTCGCTCGTGGCCAGGCTCTCCGTTGCAATCGCGTTGCTGTGCTTGGGAACGGCTGGATGCAATACCGACGAGTTGCCCCCGGCCGCCGGTTTTTCGAGCGTGTCGGGAACGATCGTCGACGCTGCGACGAACACACCGATTCACGGCGCGCTGGTCACGGTCGATACCGTCTTGACGGCAACCAGCGACGCAACCGGCCGGTTTTCGATCGACAAGGTTCCCAGCGGCATCGCCGACTACGCGGTCGAGGCGACGGGCTATCAGGCGCTCTCGTCGAGCACGACGATCGAGCCGGGCAAACCGTTCACGCTAAACCTGACGCTTAGCGCCGCCGCAACCCCTCCGCCCCACTAGCTGGATCCTAAGGCCGTCGAGCGGCGATACGCACTCGCCGGCTTTACCAGCGTTGCCCGCTCGGCAACCGTGCGGTCGACGATGCCCAAAACGACGGTAGCGAGGCGATCGGGATCGTGCCGAACCGTCTCGGTCTCGCCGATCACCGCTGCCGATACGGGGTGGAACCCCATCGCGGCGATTCGCTCCACGTCGGGTTCGACGGGCACTTGGCCCTCTTGCGCGTACGCCGACAACAAGCGCGACGGCGGCTCGTCGTTGACGATCACATAATCGCAGACGCGTTCGCCCGCGTTGGCAATTAACGCCTCGACGTGATCGGCAGCCGTCATTCCATCGGTCTCGCCGGGTTGCGTCATAACGTTGCAAACGTACATCTTGACCGCCGATGCGTCGGCGACTTCGCGCGCGATCCGGCTGACTAAGAAGTTCGGTGCGACGGAAGTAAAGAGCGATCCCGGTCCCAAAACGATGGCATCCGCATCGCGAATCGCGGAGATCACTTCCTCCAGCGGTGCCGCGGCCGGGGGATCGAAGAAGACGCGCTTAATCGGCCGTTTCGCCAGCGAGATGTTCGATTCGCCCTCGAGAACGGTGCCGTCGTCGAGCTCGGCACACAGCCGCACGACCCCTAACGTCGCCGGCAGCACGCGTCCCACGATGTTGAGTACTCGGCTCGATTCCTTGATCGCGCGATCGAAGTTTCCGGTGATGCCGCTCATTGCCGCCAAGAAGAGGTTGCCGAACGAGTGTCCGCTCAGGCCTTCGCCTTCGGTGAAGCGGTAGCGGAAAAGGTCGGTGACCATCGCCTCGTCGTCAGCGAGCGCGACGAGGCAGTTGCGAACGTCACCGGGCGGCAAAACGCCGAGTTCTTTCTGCAGCCGCCCCGAGGAACCGCCGTCGTCGCTCACCGTCACGATGGCGGTGAGGTTGCTCGAGCGCCGCTTGAGGCCGCGCAGCAACGTCGAAAGTCCCGTGCCGCCGCCGACGGCCACGATCTTGTAACCCTGCTGAAGCCGCCTGCCCGCCAATGCGTCGCGAAAGCCTTTGGGTTGGCGGCTGCCGGCGATCCGAGCGACGGCGCGCATCCACATCGCAACGCCCATGCTCAGGAACGCAACGCCGGCGAAAGCCAGAATTCCGGTGAGATAGGCCGGAGAGAAATAGTCGACGACGATGGCGTCGAGAAGCTCGTTGACGTGAATCCCGCTGCCGACCGCGATAAGCCAGCGCGTGATGGCGTCGAGCACCAGCACGATGCCGAAAACTGCGAGCAGAATCCATCGCTTCACGCCCGCTCCCGGCAAGAGCCACCCGAACGATTGGGCGAAGCGCCGGCGCATCAGGCTCCCCGCACGAGATCGCGCGTTTCGAGTGCGACCTCGATCCGGCGGTCGCCGGAGAAACGCTGCGCGAGGCGGCCGGCGACGTACACCGAGCGGTGGCGCCCGCCCGTGCAGCCGACACCGATCGTAAGCTGGGACTTACCTTCGGCGAGATAGCACGGCAGCAGAAAATCGATCAAATCGGTAACCTTGACGAGAAACGGCGCCAGGGAGGCATCCTCCTCGATAAACGCCGCGACGGCGGGATCCTCGCCGGATTTGTCGGCCAAGGATTCCTCGTAGTTCGGATTGCGCAAGAAACGCACGTCGAAGAGAAGATCGAGATCCGTCGGCAACCCAAACTTGAACCCGAACGCAACGAAGGTGACGGCAAGGCGCACCGGACGATCGGTCACGAATGCTGCGGCGATTCGCTCTTTCAGGGAGCCGTGGGTCAGATTCGTGGTGTCGATGACCACGTCGGCGCGCTCGCGCAACGGGGCGAGCAGCCGGCGGTCGGCGTCGATAGCCTCGCGCACGGAGCCCGTCTGCGCAAACGGGTGGCGCCGCCGGGTCTGACTGAAACGGCGGACCAGCAGATCGTCGGCGGCGTCGAGGAAGAGGACCTGCACCAAGTGCGAGCCGCGGACACGATCGATCGCCGTGCGGGCGTCGCCAAGTCTCGCGTCGCCGCGAACGTCGAGTGCCACCGCCACGTCCCTCACACCCGACTCCTCGAGCGCTGCCACGGCGCTTTCGAGGACGGCGGGAGGAAGGTGCTCGATGCAGTAAAAGCCCAAATCTTCAAACGATTTTATTGCCTGGCTCAGGCCGGCACCGGAGAGCCCCGTGACAAAGACGATGCGCAGGGAACCCATATGAAGCTCTTTTCGCCCGAGCGCGCCAACGCCCTCATTTGCAAGCTCGAGCCGCTGATCGGAGAGCTGCTGACGCGGCGCAGAGAGCTCGCGATTAAACTGCTGGAGTCGGATCCGGCGCTTCACCACGCCAAGCCGGCGAGTCGTCCCCGCCTGGCCGGAATGCGCTCGGCACTGCCCGCGCCCCGCTTCGCCGAGCTCAAACACGAGATCGGGCGCCTGATCTACCGGATTGAAGCCTATGGCTGCATCGTCAAAGACATCGATCTGGGCCTGATCGATTTCCCCTCGTTGCGCGGTGACGAGCCGGTATATCTCTGCTGGAAGCTAGGCGAGGAGGAGGTCGGCTACTGGCACGGGATGGACGAAGGCTTCGCGACCCGCCACCCCCTGTAGCGAGCCTAGGTAGCCGGGACCTCGGTCCCGACGGCGATAAAGTCTTCGGCCAGCCCTTGGAGGCGCACGTCGCCGAAATCCGCCGTGTAGGCGCCGCCCTCGGCGCCGGTGATCTCGCCGATCTCGACGACGTTGGCGAGCTGCGGGATCTTCGAGCGGATTTCGTCGGGGATGCGCACGCGATCCCCGACAGAAAGCGTACGCTGGTCGAAGAGCGCGTTGAGGTTGTCGAGGAGCATCGGCAACGGGATGCCATAATCTTCGCTGATGGCCCCGATGGTATGCGATTCGCTGATGGCGCAGTTCGAGCAACCGCCTAAATGGAAGCGCGCGAAGACGCGGCGCGCACCGGCATGGAGCTTGAACGCCTCGTCAACGGTCATATCGGGAGTAAAATGCTGCTGTTGGTTCATTCTCTGCTTTCTGTCATTCGCTAAGACGCGCTAAGCACCCCACCGGTTTCGACGGAGTACGCCTGTAAGCCGGATTCTGTCCCCACGAGTGGGTGATGACCATCTATCTGGGGCGCACGTTACCGGGCGCCTCGATGCGACGTGGCTCGTTTGGACGGGCCGTCCATTTAAATCGAGCGATCTTGCTTCGGGTGGGGTTTACCCGAGTGCGCGTCACCGCGCGACTCCGTGAGCTCTTACCTCACGATTTCACCCTTGCGCGGGCTCCAGAGGAGCCCACGCGGTATGTTTCTGTGGCACTTTCCTTCGAGTTGCCCCGACAGGACGTTATCCTGCACCCTGCCCTATGAAGCCCGGACTTTCCTCACTCCCCAACGACTTTCGTCGACGAGAGCGCGGTCATCCAGCGTACTCCGCGTCGCCAGTATACCATCGCTCCACGATCTCGGCGGCATCGACCAAGCGCGGCCCGGGGCGGCTGAGGTAGGCGTTGCCGTCAAGTGCGAGGACTCGCCCGGTCCGCCGTGCGGCAAGCGATCTCCACACCTCAATGGCCTCGAGTTCTTCGATCGCGCGGCGCGTCTTGGCAAGGTCGAAACCGCACGGCGCGACAATCACGGCCTCGGGCTCGGCCTGCGCGATCGCGCCCCACTCCAGCCGCTGCGAGTTCTCGCCGGGATTTGCCAGCACAGGGATGCCCCCGGCCAACTCGACCAACTCGGGAATCCAATGGCCGGCGCTCATCGGTGGATCGGTCCACTCCAGCACTAGCGTGCGCGGCCGTTTTGCCGCGCCGGCGGTCATGCTTCGCAACGCCGTAATACGGGTTTCTAGGCCCGCAACGAGGTCGCGGGCCTGCGGTTCGTGACCGGTGATCTCGCCGAGCTGCGTAATATTTGCAAACACGTCCTGCACCGAGGTTGGCTCGAGCGAAATAACCCGGGGATCGGACCGCAGGCGCTTCGCAGCAGCGTCGACGATCTCGTATGAAACCGCGCACACTGCGCAAAGCTCTTGCGTGACGATCAGGTCGGGCTCGAGTCGCGCGAGCAGGGCGCTGTCGAGATAGTACAGACTCGACCCGGCGTGAACGGCCGCGCGCACGTGCCGGTCGATCTCCGCCGACGCCGTTCCGCCGGGCGTTGAAGCCGACGTAAGTTTCGGCAGCCCGAGCGCCTCGGTCGGATAATCGCACTCGTGCGTAACGCCAACGAGATCTTCACCTGCGCCGATTGCGAAAAGAATCTCGGTCGCGCTTGGCAGCAAGCTAACGACTTTCATTTTAGGGCTTAGACACGAACGAGCTGCGGCAAATGGTCGAAATGCTTATCGCGATCGTGCAAGGCCAGATCGTGCTGCAGCGCGAGCGCTGCCAACCACATATCGTTGGTCGGTATCGGCGTCCCTTGTTTGCGCAGTTGCCGGTAGATTGTTGCGTATTGATGCGTCGTTTGGTCGTCGGCGAAGAGCGTGGAAATTCCGTCGCGCGAGAGAAACTGCCGCAGGACGCGCTCGTTTTCGGGTTGACGGCGACCAAAAGCGAAGCCGGCGCGCAGCTCCGCCAGGACCACGAAGGGCACGAATACCGTCTCAGCGTGCTCGACCAGCTCGACAGTCTGAGCAACGCCTACGAAGAAATCACCGTAGCGGCTCCTATCGAGAACGATCCTCATCGCCAAAGCTCGGGGTCAATGCGATCTTGGTCGGCGAGCGCCTCCTCGAGGGCACGATGACCGCCTCGTTGAGGCTCTTGCCTGCGCGGCGCGCCCGCTTTCGGAGTGCGCTATCTACTGCGGAGGGGACTCCGCGGATGGTGTATTGCATGCATCTATCGTAGGCACTGCCTGCAGCGTTTGCAAGCAGACGAACTCGGCTCGCGGCTTATTCTCCCTGCGCGAGAGAGTAGCCGCGCTCGCCGTCGAACGTGTAGAGTCCCTCGGTCTTGATGACGTCAAAGCCGCCGCGGTTGGCCGCACCGAGCAACGCGACTACGCGTTCGGCGGTAAAGGGTGTGCCGTCGGATTCAAACCGGCAGGACCAGTGGTCGCTCCAGTAGGTGTCGGGATTGCCGTTGGGCCACACCTTCGTGCCGCGATTGCTGATCGTCGTTAGGCGCGCGCCTTCGACGTCGAAGCCTTGCATCGCCGAAGCAATAACGTCCGGATTGCCGTCGGGCCGGTCGATGAAAAGATCGACACCGACGCGCTCCTTGCTCGCCGGCGTTCCAGCGGACCGGATAGCGAGATCCATGTGCGCGCCCTTGGCATACTCGGCGGGTTTGAGGTTACCGGGTTTCTTGCCCAAGCGCGCGATTACCGCATCGGCGAACTCACTGGTGCCGACTTTCTCGGTCGACGTGCCTTCTTTATAGATGTCGTACGTGTGCACGCCGTCCTCGATGGTGCGCAGCCACGCGTTGTGAACGCGCTCGGCGACGTCGGATTGCCCGATGTGCACCAGCATGAGGATGGCGCCGTGCAGCAGTCCCGACGGGTTGGCGAGGTTCTGGCCCGCGCGACGCGGCGCGGAGCCGTGGATCGCTTCGAACATCGAGCAATGGTCGCCGATGTTCGCCGATCCGGCGAGCCCAACCGAGCCGGTGATTTGAGCGGCGACGTCGGAAAGTACGTCGCCGTAGAGATTCGGCATGACGAGCACGTCGAAAGCCTCGGGCGTATCGGCCATTTTGGCCGCGCCGATATCGACGATCCAGTGTTCGTGCTCGATCTCGGGATACTCCGTCGCGATCTCGTCGAACGTCCGATGGAATAGGCCGTCCGTGAGCTTCATGATGTTGTCCTTGGTGAAGCACGTGACTTTCTTGCGCTTATTGGCGCGCGCGTACTCGAACGCATAGCGGACGATGCGCTCGCTCCCCGGGCGCGAGATCAGCTTCAGACACTGTGCCACCTGATTGGTCTGACGGTGCTCGATGCCGCCGTAGACGTCTTCCTCGTTCTCGCGGACGATGACGAGGTCCATCTTGGGATGCTTGGTGGCGACGTAGGGATAGAGCGACGCGCAGGGCCGCACGTTGGCGTACATCGCGAGCGTCTTGCGAACGGTGACGTTGAGGCTCTTGAACCCGCCGCCTTGCGGCGTCGTGATCGGCGCCTTGAGGAAGACCTTCGTGCGGCGCAGCGACTCCCACGACGCGGGTTCGATGCCGTTGCTCAAGCCTTTCTCGTAGATCGACTCACCGATCTCGATGCGCTCGAGCTCGAGTTGGGCGCCCCCCGCCTCGAGGATGCGCAGCGTTGCCGTCATAATCTCGGGCCCGATGCCGTCGCCGTACGCAACGGTTATTGGGGTCTTCAAAGCGACACGCAGCGGAACTTTGCGTACATGTACGGATAGTCGTCGAAGAACCAGTTCCGGAAAGAACGGCGGATTAGCTCGCGCGGCGTTACCGGACTAGCGCCCTTCATCACAAAATGCTTGCCGTCGAAGAAGTCGGCCGAATACTGCTGGTACGATGCCATCGGCTCGAAGCCGGGCAGCGGGGCAAACGGGGTTGATGTCCACTCCCAACCGTTGCCGATCAAGTCGGCGACGCCCCAGGCGCTTGCCCCCGCGGGATGCGCGTCGACCGGCTCCGGATCGAAGCGCGCAAAATCAAAGTTACCGTGTAGCGCCGCTGGCGACTCGGAGCCCCAGGGGAAGGGGCGCTCGTTGCCCTGCGGCGTACCGAACGCTGCGCGATGGTATTCGGCCTCGGTCGGCAACCTCGAGCTCGCCCAAGTCGCGTAGGCTCGCGCCTGCTTGTGCGTTACGTAGACCGGCCACGACTGCGGCAAGGGAATCGTCTCGAAAAGCAGCCGGAGGGACCACCCATCGTCCCCTTCGCTCCAGAAATGCGGCACGGGCCCACCGTCGGCGACAAACCGAAGCCAATCCGCATTGGTAACGGGATACGTCGCGATCTCGAAGGGGGCAACGTCTACCTGCGTGCGTCCAAACTCGTTATCCCAGCCGAAGGCAATTTCGCCGGGCTGCACGCCGAGCGTCGCGACGCCGCCTTCGATCGTCCGTCGCCGGCTCGGAGGCGGTGCGTGGTCGTCATGACGCTGCGCGACGAATCCCTTACGGCTGGCATCGAGCTGATGGACGATGTACAGCAGGGTTTCGTCGTGCATGGCCTCGTGCTCGAGGATCGTGTATGCCGCCTGCGCTCGAACCAGGCGCGGAACCGTCGAATCTTCGATCGGGGCGAACCGCAGCGCGCGCAGAACGGCTTCGTCGCACTCTGCCGCAAAAGCCGCAACCGCACGCCGATGGGGCCAGTCGGTACGCTGGTGGCGCCGCGCGTCGTCGAGCGTCGCCGGATCGATCCCGCGTTCGAATATCCGCTCGAGCAGCGGGTGGAGCGGATCCTCCTGCAGAGCCCGCTCGTTTAGCGTCAAGTAGCTAAATGCCGGAATATGCCCCTCGTAAAACGCAAAAGGATGGCGCAGCGGAATCGGGCGATCGTAGAACGCGTCGTCGTGAATCAATCCGAAGAGCGCCGCCGACCGTTCGCGGTTCTTGCGGTACCAGTCGAGCAGCCGCGATCGGTCGAGGCCGGTGCTGGTAATCATAGCGTTCCGCGCTTCTCTTGTTCGCGCTCGATCGAGACGAAGAGCGCCTTGAAGTTGCCCTTGCCAAACGAGAGGCTGCCCTTGCGCTGAATGATCTCGAAAAAGAGCGTCGGCCGGTCTTGCAGCGGCTTGGTGAAAATCTGCAGCATGTAGCCCATGTCGTCGCGGTCGACGAGGATGCGCAACTCTCGCAAGGTTTCCATCGCCTCGTCGATCTTCCCGACGCGCTCCTCGAGCATGTCGTAATACGAGTCGGGAGTATCGAGGAACTCCACGCCGTTATGCTTGAGCGCCTGAATCGTGGCGGCGATGTCGTCGGTTCGGATGGCCATGTGCTGCACGCCGGCCCCGTGGTAGAAATCCAGATACTCCTCGATCTGCGATTTCTTCTTGCCCTGCGCGGGCTCGTTGATCGGAAACTTCACGAGGTGTCGCGGATCCGTCATCACCTTGGAGCGAAGGGCCGTGTAGTCGGTGGAGATATCCTTGTCGTCGAACGAGACGAGCTGCGAGAAGCCGAAGACCCGGCCGTAGAAATCGCCCCACGCGTCCATCTCGCCCCAGCCGACGTTGCCGACGCAGTGATCGATGAACGAGAGGCCCGGCTTCTTCGCGGTTGGGATGCTCTTGCGCGCTTCGACGAAGCCGGGAGCAAAGATGCCCGCATAGCCGTTGCGCTGGATGAATGAGTGGACGGTATCGCCGTACGTGGCGATGGTCGCGCGAATCAGGCGGCCGCTCTCATCTTCAAAGGCAGTCGGAGGCTGCAAAACGCGGGCGCCGCCGCGCACCGCCATCTCGAAAGCGGCGTTCGCGTCCTCGACGAGAATCGCGATGTCCTTGACGCCGTCGCCGTGCAGCGCGACGTGGCGCGCCACTTCGTCGTCGGGCAGCAGGCTCGCCGTGAGCACGAAGCGCAGCTTGTTCTGCGCCAGGAGGTAGCTGACGCGATCTCGGACGCCCGTTTCCGGGCCGGCGTAGGCGATTTGATCGAAACCAAAGGCCGACATGTAATAATGGGCCGCTTGTTTGGCATTGCCGACGTAGAACTCGACGTAGTCCCAGTCGATTTGCGCGAGCGGATTGCTGCGCGCCTCGGTGGCGGTGCTCATAGCAAACGACTTGGCGAAGGCGCGTCGGCGGCCCTGTCGCGAACACAGCCTCAGATGGAGACAAAGGTCGCTCGGGTACCGTCGGTTGCCGGCGCTTTTTCTAAGTTGATCGACTACGCCGGCCTCTTTCCGCCGGCCGCGCTTTCGCTGGATCGAGCGCAAGCAGAATACCAGGAGGCGCGCCGCGGGCCAGACGCCTGGATGCTCGGCCGCTTCATTATCCCGGCGAAGCTCCTGACCGAATCCGCCGCGAAGCTCGCCGGTCCGTTTTCCGTCATCGTCGACGGGAGTCGCGAAGCGCTGGCGCGCTTAGGCGCCTCTTACGAATCCGGGACGCAGATCGAAGTGCTCGAGGTGCCGCTGGAGCCCAGGCTTTCAGGCAACGAAGTGCCCGGCGCCATCGAGCGGCTGCGAGAAGCGGCCACGGGTGCGGGTTTCGCCGATCTTCCGATATTCGCGGAGACGCCGCGATCGGATCAACCCTCCGACGTGCGGTCGTGGATGGCATGCCTCGCAGCACACAAGCTGGGCGCGAAGCTGCGCTGCGGCGGCGTAACGGCCGACGCGTTTCCCACGATTGACGAGGTCGCCGAATTTATTGCCGCGGCGATCGCCGCGAACGTGCCCTTCAAGGCAACGGCGGGCCTGCATCACCCGGTCCGTCATTACAACGCGCAGAGCGGCTTCACGATGCACGGCTTTTTGAATCTCTTGGCCGCCGCGGCGTTCGCGTCGCGCGTCGATCTCGAGACCCTGCGGCGCATCGTGGCAGAAGAAGATGCCGGCGCGTTCCGCTTCGACGCAAACGCCTTCGCTTGGAGAGAGCAGCAGATCGACGCGACGGAGTTGGCCGCCAGCCGAACGACGCGATTCGTTGCCTACGGAAGCTGCAGCTTCGCCGAGCCGATCGAGGACCTCACGGCGCTTGGGATTCTTTCGGCGCGATGAGCGGAACGGATACGATCGATGCGCGGCTGGAGTCGTGGATTGCCGTAGCGCCCGATAGCGACTTCCCGATCCAAAACCTGCCGTACGGCGTCTTCGAGCGAAGCGGAGTTCCGCGGGTCGGCGTCGCGATCGGCGAAAACATCCTCGACCTCTATGAAGCCGCCGAGGCCGGCTTCTTCGACGACGTGTGCGAGCGCGAGCTGCTCCAGGCCCCCGTCCTCAATCCGCTGTTGGCAGCCGGACGCAGCACCTGGCTCCCGTTGCGTGAACGAATCTCTAACTTGCTGAGCGCCGGCGGCGACGCGCGCCTGCGCGCAGGAGACGCCGAGCGTTTCTTCTGCCGGCAAGATGCCGTCGCAATGCGCGTGCCGATGGAGATCGGCGACTACGTCGATTTCTATTCGTCGATCGAACATGCAACGAATCTCGGGAGGCTCTTTCGTCCGAATGCCGAGGCGCTGCTGCCGAACTGGCGATGGCTCCCCGTCGGCTATCACGGGCGTTCGAGCACGATCGTGATCGACGGCACGCCGGTTCGTCGCCCGTGCGGCCAGCGCAAACCGCCGGCCGATGCGGCACCAACCTTCGGCGCGAGCCGCCGGCTCGACATCGAACTGGAAGTCGGTTTCGTCGTCGGTCCCGGCAACGCTTTGGGAGAGCCGATCGCAATCGGCGATGCCCGCGAACATATCTTTGGTTTGCTGCTCGTCAACGACTGGAGCGCGCGCGACATTCAGGCCTGGGAGTATCAGCCGCTTGGACCGTTCTTAGGCAAATCCTTCGCGACGACGATCTCGCCATGGGTCGTAACGCTCGAAGCGTTGGAACCTTTTCGCTTGCAGGGGCCGGCGCAGGAGCCGCAGCCGCTCGACTACCTGCGCGACGGCGAGCCAGGTGCCTACGACATCTCACTGGCGGTGGATTTACAGACGGAAGCGATGCGCGAGCGCGGCTTGGCCGCGCAGAGGCTCTCACAAACCAACTTTCGCGAGCTGTATTGGAGCATGGCGCAGCAGTTGGCGCACGCGACCGCAAATGGTGCCGTTGCGCGGCCCGGAGACCTCTTTGCGTCGGGAACGATCAGCGGCTCGGAGCCGCGGAGCCAAGGCAGTTTGATCGAGCTCTCCTGGAACGGCGAACGGCCGATTACGCTGGTGGACGGCGAGAAGCGCAGGTTCTTAGAGGACGGCGACGAGATATTTTTGCGCGCCTGGTGCGAGAAGCCGGGCGCGCGCGGCATTGGGTTCGGTGTGGCGCGCGGGCTCATCGAACCCGCGCGCCTGGCTGGAGAAGAGCGTTAGTCGTTTGGCTAATCTACGTCTTCGCCGGCTCTTCGATCCAGGAGCGGAAGTAGCTGGGATCCTCGCACGCGACGGCCGCTTCGGCCAGTTGCAGCGGCTTGAACGTGTCTACCATTACCGCGATCTCGTCGGTAGAGGTCTTTCCGAGGCTCGCCTCCACGGCCCCGGGCTGAGGCCCGTGCGGCGCGCCCGCCGAGTGAAGCGTAATCGACCCTTCCTCGACACCGCGGCGGCTCATGAAGTTTCCGCTCACGTAGTAGAGCACTTCATCGCAATCGACGCTCGAGTGGTTATACGGCACGGGAATTGCCAACGGATGGTAGTCGAACAACCGGGGCACGAAGGCGCAGAATGCGGCGCCGGGCGCTTCGAATGTCGCGTGGGCGGGCGGCGGTTGATGGAGCTTTCCGGTAATCGGCGCGAACTCTTCGAGGTTGAACGCGTAGGGATAGCAGTAGCCGTCCCAGCCGACGACGTCGCACGGGTGATTCTGAACGATATAGATCGCATTGCGTGCGCCGCTGGTCACGCGAACCTCGTACTCCCCTTGAGCGTCGACCGGCGCCTTGAGCACCGGCGCGCGAAAGTCTCGTTCGTAGTATGGCGCGTGCTCTTCGAGCTGCCCGAACTCGTTGCGGTACCGGCGCGGAATGGTCACCGTGCCAGTCAGCTCGTGGACGAGCATGCGCGTCGGCGATGCCGGCACGATTCGATAGGTCGTTCCGGTCGGAATGACGAGATAGTCGTGCGCTCGATACGCGAGCTCTCCGAACTGGCTTTCGAGAACGCCCGCGCCGGAGTGAATGAAGAGCAGCTCGTCGCCGCCGGTGTTGCGGTAGAAGTATTCCATCGGGCGTTCTGCGTTGGCGACGGCGATCACGACGTCGTCGTTGCCCAAAAGCGGCGTGCGCGATTCGATGGCGTCACCGCCGGCTGGAGCGAGCTGCGCCGTCTTGAGATGGCGGTTGCGCAACGGCTCGTTGGGCAAGAAGCGGATCGGAGCGCGCTCCCAGGCGCGGACGTCGAGCGTCGCCGTAGGGGGGCGCAGGTGGTAGAGCAGCGAGTAAACGCTTTCGAAACCTTTGGTCGAGAAGAGCTCCTCGGCATACAGGCCGCCGTCTGGTCGCCGAAACTGAATGTGGCGCTTATGCGGAACGCGGCCCTCGCGAAGATACGACGGCACCTAGGGAGCGCTCTGCTCTACCGCCGCGGCCCGTTCGGTTGCCGCGAATCCATTTGTTTTATGGGTCCCGTCGCAGAACGGTTTGGTTTGCGAACCGCCGCAGCGGCAGAGCGCGACGTTTACGCCCTCGACGGTATAAGGATTTCCGTCGGCGTCGGTAAGTGTGACCGTCCCGCGTACGAGATACGGACCGCTCTCGCGGACTTTGATGATAACTTCGTCCATTGACGCCGAGCCTTCGACGCCGTCGGGATGCGGTCCGGCTTTGCCGAAATCAGGGGCTCGTCGAGGCGGTCGCTTCGAGAACTCCTCGAGCGAGCACGTGGCCCTCGATCCTGCGCTCCAGTTCGGCGCCGCGCAGCGGCGACGTGGCCGAAATGCGTGGAAGGTCGAGCGCATAGACCGTTATTATGTAGTGGTGTGCGGGTCCCGGAGGCGGGCACGGCCCGTGATATTCCGCGCGAGCCGCCGAGGTAAGGCCGATCTGATCTGCCGCGAGCTTGACGTTCGGCTCCAGCCGGAACGTGCGGCTCGGAAGATTGTAGAGAACCCAATGGTAGAAACCACCGGGAATCGGAGCGTCTGCGTCGTGCATGATGATGGCGAACGAAGCCGTGCCGCGCGGCGCTCCGCTCCAGGCAAGCGACGGCGAGCGATTCTCACCGCCGCACGCGCGCGCCATGAAGACCTTCGGAACGGCGTGCCCTGCAAGAATATCGTTGCTTTCAACGTGCAGCCACGCCGAGGATGCCAGGAGTGTCATGGTTGCCGCCATCAACGTCCGTACCATGCAAGCATCGTTGGCGACGGCAAGGCCGCTTCCTCGCGCTCGGCGGGCGTATGCTATCATTGCGTGGCCATGATGGGAGTTGGGCTTCACGCGGCGTAAACTTGTGAACCCCGCCAGAACCGGAAGGTAGCAACGGTAAGCGAGCCCTTACGGGTGCCGTGATCCACCTGACTCTCGTCGTGGTCTCTTTAAATTATGCAAAACTTTCAATCTGTCTATCCGGCCGTCGTGGCCCTAGCAAGCGCCCTGTTGGCGCTGGCGATCTATCACGTCGCCTTCGTGCGTCCCGCGTTCCGGCGCGCCGGCGCGTTGCTCGAGGTGCACGACGGTCTGATCGCCGGAGGTGCCGGCGGCGCGGCTAGCCGCCTCGCGGCCCTCGAGAGCGGCGACGCAGCGTTGCGCGCGGCTCTGGAGGGCGACGCCGCAAGGATCGGACGGCTTGAAGCGCTCGCAGCGACCGACCTGTCGCGCTGCGGCTTCGTGCGATACGATGCCTTCACCGATAGCGAGTCGGGTCTCTCGTATGCCTTGGCGTTGCTCAATCGCCAGGGCGACGGCGCGGTGGTGACGAGCATCTATGCGCGCGACGGCACGCGAACCTACGGCAAGCCCGTTGCGGCATTCAAGCCGACGGTCCAAGCATCGCCCGAGGAACTCGAAGCAATCGAGCGGGCTCGCTCGTCGCCTTCGTAGAACGGGCCGTACGTGAATTTGCTTGTTTGCGATCTGACACAGGCGCTGCTCTGGGTCGTCAACATTTACACGATCCTGCTCTTCGTCTATGCGATCGCATCGTGGTTTCCGGATTTGCGCCGGGGACGCTGGATCTACTACCTGGCGTCGATCATCGAGCCGGTATTGATCCCGATCCGCCGGGTCGTTCCACCGGTGGCGGGACTCGATCTCGCGTTTCTGATTCTGTTTTTCGCCTTGCAGCTTCTCATTCGGCCGGCGCTCGGGCATCTCGTCTTCGATAGCTGCATACCGGTTTTCTAGCCTTTCCATCTTGCCTCTCAAAACCGATCGCCCACATCGTATCGAGGTCGCGAGCAACGTTCGCAACTTTTGCATCATCGCGCATATCGACCACGGTAAGACGACCCTTTCCGACCGGTTGCTCGAGATCACGCGCACCGTCGCCACGCGCGACCTCGAAGAGCAGGCCCTCGACGCGATGGACCTCGAGCGCGAGCGCGGCATTACAATTCGCATGCATCCGGTCACGCTGAACTATCGAGCGCGCAACGGCGAGCAATATCAGCTTAACCTGATCGACACGCCGGGGCACGTCGATTTCTCGTACGAGGTATCGCGATCGCTCGCAGCCTGCGAAGGGGCGGTCCTCATTATCGATGCAGCGCAGGGCATCGAGGCGCAGACGCTGGCGAACTATCACCTTGCGCTCGAGCACGATCTCACGATCATTCCGGTCATCAACAAGATCGATCTGCCGGCCGCCGATCCGGAGCGCGTGATGGGCGAGATCGAGGAGCTGCTGGTGATGGAGCGCAGCGAATGCATTCTTGCAAGCGCCAAGAACGGGGTCGGCATCGAAGATATCCTTGAAGCGATCGTGCATCGAATTCCGCCGCCGAAGGGCCATCGCGACCGCCTGCGCGCGCTGGTCTTCAACGCGCAGTTCGATCCGTATCGGGGCGTGGTCAGCTACGTCCGCGTGGTTGACGGGAGTCTGCAAGCCGGCACTCGCTTCATGTCGTTGGCCCACCAGCGCGTCTTCGAATGCACCGAGGTCGGCATCTTCGCGCCCCAGATGCGGCCGACGGGGTCGCTCGAGCTGGGAAGCGTCGGCTACGTGATCGGCAATATCAAGTCGCTGGGAGAGATTGACGTCGGCGATACGATTACGTCGGCGAGCGACCCGGCTCACATCGCGCTGGCCGGCTATCGAAAAGCGGTGCCGATGGTCTACTGCGGCCTCTATCCCAACGAGGGGCAGTACGACGCACTGCGCGACGCGCTCGAAAAGCTCAAGCTCAACGATGCCGCCCTTCTTTACGAACCCGAGAGCTCGGTGGCGTTGGGATTCGGCTTTCGCTGCGGTTTCTTAGGCCTGCTGCACATGGAGATCGTGCAAGAGCGCTTGGAGCGCAACTACGGCCTGGACCTCATCGCAACCGCTCCGTCGGTGCTTTTCCGCGTCGTGCGCAGCGACGGCAGCGAGCTGATGGTCGACAATCCCTCGAAGCTTCCGCCGCCGACGACGATCGCCTCGATCGAGGAGCCGTACGTCAAGGCAACGATCATCTCGCCGCCGGAATACGTCGGCGCCATCATGGAGATCACGCAAGGCCGGCGCGGGACGCTGGACAACATGGAGTATCTGCACGACGGACGCGTGATCATGACCTACGAGATGCCCTTGATCGAGGTGATCGTCGATTTCTTCGACGCGCTCAAATCGCGGACGAAGGGATACGCCTCGCTCGATTACGAGGTAATCGGTTATCGCGAGGGCGATCTCGCGAAGCTCGAGATTTTCCTCAACGGCGAGGTTGTGGACGCGCTCTCGTTTATCGTCGCGCGCGACAAGGCGATCGCGCGCGGTCGCGCGATGGCCGAGAAACTCAAGGAACTGATTCCCCGTCAGATGTTCGAGGTGCCGATCCAGGCGGCGATCGGTGGAAAGATCGTCGCACGCGAAACCGTTACCGCGATGCGCAAGAACGTGCTTTCGAAGTGCTATGGGGGCGACATCACGCGTAAGCGGAAGCTTCTCGAGAAACAGAAAGTTGGGAAAGAGCGGATGAAGCGCGTCGGCAAGGTCGAGCTTCCGCAGGAGGCGTTCATGGCCGTCTTGCGGCTCGGCTCGTGAAGACGTTCGTCGCCACGCAGAACGCGGGAAAGCTTCGCGAGCTGCGGGAGATATTTTCGGGAAGCCCGCTCGAGCTGGCAAAGCCGCGGAAGTACGCCGCCGTCGTTGAGGATGCCGATACGTACGCTGGGAACGCGCTTATCAAGGCCCGAGCGCTGGCCGCGATACTCCAGGAAAAGGGCATCGAGGGGATGGTGCTCGCCGACGATAGCGGATTAGAAGTCGACGCGCTCGAGGGAAAGCCGGGGGTCTATTCGGCACGCTACGGCGGAGCGGACATCGGATGGCCCGAGCGCCGTGCCGCACTGCTCGCCGAGGTGCGAGGCGTGCCACCCTACCGCCGCGCGGCGCGCTTTGTCTGCGCGCTGGCTTTGATCGAACCGGGACGCGAGCCGATCGTCGCGAGCGGTCAGGTGACCGGCTACCTCTTGGAGGTCGAGAGCGGTGAAGGCGGTTTTGGCTACGATCCCTTGTTCTTCCATCCGCCCTCCGGCCGCAGTTTCGCCGCGCTGAGCGAGAAGGAGAAGAACGCCGTCAGTCACCGGCGCCGCGCCGCGGATGCATTGCTCGCGGCATTGCGTAGCCGTGTCTGATCTTACGGTCGAACTTGCGGGCGCCGACGAGGTTCGATCGATCCAGCGGCGGCGAAACTGCGACGACGCGGCGGTCCGGCTTGCGTTAGCCTCGGTGGAACGCGGGACGGTTTGGGTCGCACGCGATGGCGCGGAAGCCGTGGGAATCGCCATCGCGCACGACTCGGAGGCGGAGCGATACGTCGGGGATATCTTCGTCGAGCCTTCGTATCGCGGTACCGGTGCGGGCGGCGAGCTTTTGGCCGCGGCTTTTGGCGATGCCGGGGATCGCTCAACCGCGATGCTCGTCGATCCGGCCGATCCCGCGAGCTTGGCGCTAGGTTTGCGGCAGCGAATGATGCTGCGCGAGCCGATCGTGCGGTTTGCCGGCGCGATTCCGCGAGAAGAGGAGCTCGCGAAGATGGCCGCCGGCGACTATCGGTTTGAGGTAGACACCGTCGATCCCGTCTCCCACGGTTTCGGGTTGCGCGGCCTCGATGCCCAGACGCGCGGCACGACGCGCGATGCGGATCACGAGCACTTCGCCGGAAGCGCGACCGGCCACGCGTTTTTCCTGCGGGGCGAGTTTATCGCATACGCGTACGTCTGGCCCGACGGTCGCATCGGTCCGTTAGCCTGCGCGTCGCAAGCCTATCTGGTGCAGATCTTCGCCTACGCGCTGCTCTCGCTGACACGGGCGTACGGGGCGTCGTGGTGTACGGCATTGGTTCCCGGGTCGAACTTACGGATCGCACGCGCGGCCTTGCGAGCCGGTCTGCGGATCGAAGCGGTTTGCTTACTTGCGGCCGATGCATTTCAGGGCGATCTTTCGATGTACGTCGGCTATCATTCACTGTTGTTTTAATAAATGGAAGAAGGAATTTAGCGAGTGCAATAAAGCTGGCACTTTCGAGTGGTACGGTTTTTGCCATGAAGAGGTGTGGAGTTTGTCATCAGTTGCTTCCATTCGAACGGTTCGCCAAGCATCGCATTGGCCTCGCGTGCCGCTGCCGAGAATGTCAGAACGAATATAGTAAGGCTCACTATCGCCGAAACAAGAAACTTCATAATCAGCGGCGCATGACAAACACCGCGAGCTACCGTGCGCGCAATCGGCGCGGGGTTAGGGAGTATCTTTGCAGTCATCCCTGCGTTGATTGCGGCGAAGCCGATTTGCGTGTGCTGGAGTTCGATCACGTAAGGGGTACGAAAGAGTCGGACATCAGCACGCTGGTTCGGGTCGGAGCAGCATGGCAGAGGATAGTTCGAGAAATCGCGAAGTGTGAGGTCCGCTGCGCAAACTGTCATCGCCGGAGAACGGTTGAGACCCTTCGGTGGCCGCAGGCGTCGGGGCGTAGCTCAGCTTGGTAGAGCGCCCGGTTTGGGTCCGGGAGGTTCGCAGGTTCAATTCCTGTCGCCCCGACCATTCGCTTGCGCCCGTAGTCTAACAGGATAAGGCACGAGTCTTCTAAACTCGAAGATGGGGGTTCGAGTCCCTCCGGGCGCAGGATGCTTCGCCGCTCGAGCGTGAATGCTGGGCAGCCGAAGGGAAAGAAGCTTCTCTCATGGTGACTGTAGCTCAATAGGTTAGAGCGCCGGTCTGTGGCACCGGAGGTTGCGAGTTCGATCCTCGTCAGTCACCCCAATAGGGTGGGCGCCTTTAGCTCAGTTGGTAGAGCAGCGGCCTTTTAAGCCGTTGGTCCCGGGTTCGAGTCCCGGAGGGCGCACGTTTTTCCTCCCCGAAGAATTCGGCGGTCGCACCGCTAGCTCAATTGGTAGAGCAGGTGACTCTTAATCACTTGGTTGGGGGTTCAAGTCCCTCGCGGTGCAAAAATCTCGCGGGCCCTCGGCGCTTACGCCGGGGGTCTCGTCTTTAGGACTTCGATCCCCTAGGTTGGTGGGCCGGGGGACTGAGGCTCGTACTGGTGCTCGTGCTGACCGAGGTGCTCAAACTGTTGCTCGGCGTGGTGCTGCATCGGGCCTGGCCGACGTCCACCTGGCAGATCTGCTGCGTGATCCGGTCGATCCGCCAGAGCGCCCCCTGGTTCTCGAGGTACTGGTAGCGAAAAAAGAGCTGAAACATCAGGGCCGCAACGAGCAGGCCCCCGAGCGTAAGGGCTACGGGTGGCGCACCTTTT
>DATGGV010000037.1:0-133998 GCA_035308305.1 Candidatus Cybelea sp.
AACAGCCGCTCGGCGGCAAGGCGCAGTTCGGCGGTCAGCGTTTCGGAGAGATGGAAGTCTGGGCGCTCGAAGCCTACGGCGCGGCGTACACGCTGCAAGAGCTGTTGACGGTCAAGTCCGACGACGTCGTCGGCCGCGTCAAGACCTACGAAGCGATCGTCAAGGGCGAGAACGTGATGGAACCGGGCGTTCCCGAATCGTTCAAGGTGTTGATCAAGGAACTTCAATCGCTGGCGCTCGACGTCAAGGTGTTGACGGAGAACCGCGAAGAGGTCGAGATCAAGACGCCTGAAGACGAAATGGGCGAAACGGAGCGTCGCGAGTACGGTCTGCTCATGGGTGACGAACAGCCTGTGGTCTCGCAGACGGTGGTGGCGACTCGCGAAGCGGTTGCCGAAGCCGGCGTCGCCGAGGGTGAAGCTCCGGTTGAGGAAGAGGAAGAGGAAGAAGAGGAAATCGACGACAGCAAGCCGCTCGATGCCGGCGCACCGATCCCGCCGCCGGTCGTAGCGCCGGTCGCGGAGATTGAAGCCGAAGAAGTCTTCGATGACGAGGAAGAGACCCCCGACGATGAAATCGAGGGTCCGCAAGGCTACGAGCTCGAGGAGGAGGACGAAGACGTCGTCTACGAGGACGAAAAGCCGGCCTACGAAGGCGATGAAGACGAAACTCCCTTTACCGAAAACGCTCCCGAAGAGGAGTTCTAGCCCGCTCTAGGCCTTCATGCAGGTCGTCGTGACCATCACGCGGCGACCTGTTTTCGTTTCGGTGAACGACGACGTGGACGTCATCCTGGTCGGGCTAACCTTGGTGGTGGTGATGTCGGTCTGACTGTTGACGTCGGGACCGGGCGCGAAGGAGATGTCGTGCCAGACGATCTGGTTGCCGTTCCAGCCTTTCGAAAACGATAGTGCGTAACCGCCGCCGTCGCCGTAGGATACGTCGACCCAACGCTTAGCGTCGGGGTCGTACGTGATCTTATCCCAGTTTCGCAGCGTGGTCGGAACCCATGTGGTCTTGGGGGTCGTGGACGTTTCGCTCATCCAATAGCCCGTCGAATCGAGCGAGTAGGTTGAAACGGTCATGAACGCGCGCGGGCGCCGCGAGCTCTTGGACATGCAGGTCCAGGTTCCCACCATGAAGCTGGCCGACGAGAAGTCCGGCTTCTGTGGCGCGGGAATCGGGGTGCTTTCGACCTGAGCGAAGCCCGAGGCCGGGACGAGGGCTGCGAGCAGAACTGCCGCAGCAATGATAACGCGTGATGTGCGCATGGAATCTCCTTAGATAAAAGAGCGAGGTAGCCCCGATCGGGCAAGGCGAGGGATCGCCGGTCTGCAACGTTGGGCGAATTGACCACAGTCGCCTCCTGATAAGCGCTGCAGGGCAAGCGAAGGCGGTTGCTGCATTAGCGCCCTCGTGAAGATCGGTGTCGTTGGGACCGGGCGCATGGGCGCGAACATTGCACGGCGCCTGCACGACGTTGGGTATCAAGTCGTCGCGCTCTACGACGTGCGGCCCGAGTCGGCTGCCGCGGTGGCGGTCGAAACCGGCGCTGAGGCGAGCCCGTCACTTGCTCGGGTCAGCGAGCTTGCCGACCTCGTAGTGACCGTCGTCAGCGACGATGCGGCGATGTATGAGATTTTCGCCCTGGAGGGCGACTCGCTCTTGGCCAACGCGTCGGGCCGGATCTTTTTGAATTGCGCCACGGTCTCGCCGGCGGTCCACCGCGACGTCGAGCGGATAACCGCGGAGCGTGGCGGCGACTCGCTCGAAGTCTGCATGGCCAGCTCGATACCGCAAGCGCGAAACGGCACGCTGTATCTGATGATCGGCGGGCGGGCGGAGGTCTTCGAACGCGTCAAGCCGCTGCTCGAAAAGATGAGCACGTCGCTGAAGTACGTCGGTGAGGCCGGCAAAGCCGCACAAGTCAAAGCGCTCGTTAACATGGTCATGAACGTCAACACCGCGGGCCTTGCCGAAGGGCTCGGTCTTGGCGAGGCGCTCGGCTTGGATCTCAACTTGCTGCGCGAAATCTTCTCGCAGACCGGCGCGAACTCGCGGGTGCTCGAAACCGACGGGGCCGACATGCAGCACCGCGATCACGACGTCTATTTCTCCGCCGCGCACGCCGCCAAGGATTGCGGCATCGCGCTGGCGCTCGCAAAAGAGGCAGGACTTCCTCTGCCGCTTGCAACGGCGGCTTTCAAGCAGTACGAGCGCATGAAGGCTGCCGGACTGGGCGAGCTTGACAAGTCCGGCGTGTCGGAACTTACTTTTAAATCGCGCCGTCCGGTTGACGTTGCAACGGACGAATAATGTTCGTTAAACCATAACGCGCTTCAACGGGCGCAACGCGTTTTCAACGCCATATTAATTCTGCGGCGCGACGTAGGAATAAGCTTAATCTTACCTGAGGAAATCCGAGAATTAGAATACGCCGCAATTGTGCGGCAGCTTTCCCTTTGAGGACTTCATGATGCGAACAGCGCTCGCCACACTCTGCATTCTGTTCGTAACCTGCGCTCAGGTAGTACGGGCAGACACCATCTCCGATGCTGCGCCTGCGGACGAATACTTCGGTCCGGCGCAACAGAGCGTTCTCGAAATACGAAACCGCTTAGACGATTACGACAAGCGCGATAATCGCGCAATGCTCGACTCCGACACCACTTCATCATTGAACCACCTCGAACTTGCGATCTTCGATTGGCAGCACAAGTATCCGCGGGATCCTTGGCTGCCGCGCATGCTCTCTCACTTGGTGCGCGAGTACTGGCGCGCCGGCCAGAGCTCGAGCGATGCTGGATCGGTAGCCCTGGCGCTGATGCGCACGTCCTATGGCGATTCGCCTTGGACCACCGCTACGGTCGCAATCATCTCGCAATCCACCGACGAGCCGGCGGCGCCGAACGATGGGGCAGTCCCCGTCGCGGACGACGGCGCGGGGCCGCCGGTGCCCCCGTAAGCTTCGACGGGAGGATGCTTGAGATGAATTCCAGAGCGCCCGGCCTACGCCGGGCGCTCTTTAACGTGGGCACGTTGGAATGAATCAATAAACGCGAACGTGCCAAGAGTCTGGGTTTCCGGAACGATCTTAAACGTCGTTCCCCGCTGGGATAGCGCCGCGGCATAGCGAACCTACTTGGCGGCAAAAGGAGTAACGTAATGAATTCGACTGGCTTGATAAAATGCGCCGCTGCGCTGGTTGCACTCGCGATCTGCTCGGCGTGCGGCGGCGCGGCGGTCGCGCCGTCAAACGCTGCGCTCAATCCCGGATACGGCGATGGGACCGCCGCGGTGAACCGAATGGTAACGGCAGAGCACCCGAACCTTAGCGCGCTCACTCGTTACCCGACGCTTGTCCCTGACGGGTATGCGAAATCGAAGTACTTTGAGTACATCATCAACTACTACGGTACTTACGCCGGAATTTTCGACTATCCGAAGAGCGATAAGGAGATCGGCTCGATCACCAACGTCGGCGGCCAAGGCTGCACGAACGTCCTCTATGGCTACGGGAAGGAGACCTTCTGGATCGTCGCGGGCGCCGACCAGATCACGGATTACAGGGTCCCCAAGAAGCCGCTTAAGACGCTCTCCGTCTCCGTCGGTATGCCGTCCAGCTGCGCCATGGATGGCGGCGGCGACCTTGCGGTCGGGATATTGTCGGGGTCGGGTGGTGGCGACATCGTGATCTTCAAGAATGCGAGCGGCTCGGGCAAGGTCATCACATCGTCGTTGGCTAGAGAGTACTTCGACGGCTACGACCCCCACGGAAATCTCTTCTTCGATGGTTTTACCCCCGGCTATTCCTTCGAGCTTCTCGAGCTCCCCAAGGGCAGCGGTAAACCCGAAACGATCACGACCAGCAACACCGTGAAGTTTCCGGGCTCCGTGCAGTGGGACGGCACGTACCTTGACGTTACCGATCAAAGGGCGGACGCGATGTATCAATACACCGTCAGCGGAACGAAAGCAACGTTGAAGGGTACGGTATCGCTTACGGGTGCCGGCGACTGCGCGCAAACCTGGATCGCTACGGGCGTTGTCTATTGCGCGGACGCGGGTGACTACGGCGCCGAGGTTTTCAAGTACCCGGCCGGCGGTTCACCGATTGCGGTCTTTTCGGGCAATTTCGACTTCCCGCTCGGTACCGTGGCAGCAGAGAAATAACGTGGTATCATGTACGGCGATGACTGCGAAAAGTTCGATCCTCGACCCCGCGATTGCAGAGTATATCGCCGACTCCACCGTGCGGGAGCACCCGACGCTTCGCGAGCTGCGCGAAGAGACTGCCCGCCTGTCGCAGTGGCGGATGGCGATCGGCCCCGAGCAGGGCCAGCTCATGGCATTGCTGGCGCATGCGATCGGGGCGCGGCGCTATTTGGAAATCGGCGTCTTTACCGGGTATAGCTCCCTGGCGATGGCACTGGCGCTGCCTCCCGACGGTTACATCCTGGCCTGCGACGTCGACGAAGCGACCACTGCGGTGGCCCGCCGCTACTGGGACTACGCCGGCGTGGCCGGCAAGATCGACTTGCGCATCGCTCCCGCCGCGCAGACGCTCGGGGAGCTGCGGCGCGAGAACGTCGAGCCGTTCGACATGGCATTCATCGATGCCGACAAAATCAACGTCGACACGTATTACGAAGACGCGCTCGCACTGGTGCGGAGCGGCGGCTTGATTCTGGTTGACAACGTGCTATGGGACGGTGCGGTGCTCGACGAGTCGGTGGACGACCCCGCCACCCAGGCACTGCGCGCCGTCAGTTTCAAAGCCGGTCGCGACAGCCGCGTCGAGGTAGCGCTCGTCCCCGTCTGCGACGGACTACTCATCGCGCGTAAAAAAGGGACCTCTCTCGAAGGAAGCTCTGGTTTAGTCCAGGTCTAGGAGGCGAGGGTCGAAGTTTACTATGGTAATCGAGACTCGAGCCGACAACGACATGGGCTAAACCAGAGCTTCCTTACGGTGAGCGGAGGTTGTTGAAGCGAGCCCAGGCCGGCGAAGAGCTTGCGACTTCGAAGCAGATGCGCCGATGTGGATAGTCGACGGCGATGGCGTGGATGCCCGGAAGATTCGTTTCGATGATTCCGTTGTAGCCGTCGGGCCGTTCCGATTCCGTGCAGATCGGCATCGAGCTTGCGGGCGTGCCTGCCGCGAATCTCACAAATGCCGACCCTCCGCACGAGAGACCGCCGGCAAAGCCGGGCGGGTTCGGGCGCACGCCATTCCAGAGGGCTCCGCCGCCCGCCATTCCCGAATCGAGCACGATCTGGCTCAGCCAGGCCCCGTCGATCTCGACCCTTGCCAACGGTACGCGGGGCGAGAGATTGACCGGCAGACAATGCATGCGTGCCACCTTTGAAGCCGCCGGAAAGAGCGTGACCGCGCTGCGCTCGCGGTCGATGAGGGTTGGGAAGTGCATAAAGAAATCGTAGCCGCAGAGCGCGCCGTATCCCGTCAAATGCGATGAGATGAGGGCGTGAACGTTGCGCTGCGCGTAGCCTGCAACGGCGAAGTGCGAAATCACGGACTCCCGGTCGGCGTAGGTTTGTCCGTCCGGCGCAACCTCGAACGTTCCACGCTCGCCGGCCAGCCCCGCATCCCGCGCCAACATTGGCGAGAGAATGATCGCCGAGCTGCCGGTATCTAAGACACAGGAGGCTCGCCGGCCGTTGAAGCTCACCGGTATCGTCGTCCGGGTCCCGGATAATCCGCTCGAAAGCGTCACCGAGGCCGGCGCTCGAGCTGCCGCGGCCTCTCGCCCCGCCATCAGAAGAACTCCGAAACAGCAGAGGGAGAAAACGAGCGCAATCGTCGGTCGCATCACTTTTCGAGCGTAGAGTACCACAGCGCAGCGGGATAAGTCTGCGCCTCTCATCAAAGTGTAAGCGTCCTTCATGCGTGTAACCTGCATCGGCGGCGGTCCCGCGGGCCTTTACCTTGGAATACTGATCAAGGCACGCTTTCCCTCATGGCCGGTTCGAATCGTCGAACGTAACCGGCCCTTGGATACCTTTGGATGGGGCGTCGTCTTCTCCGATGCGACGCTGGAGAATCTGCAGGCGGCCGACCAGCCGACGCAGCGTGAGATCACCGAGTCGTTCGCCCACTGGGACGATATCGAGATTCATTTCGACGGGCACACGATCCGATCGGGAGGCCACGGCTTTAGCGGCATCTCGCGCAAACGGCTTCTCTCGATCCTGCAACAGCGAGCCGGCGAACTCGGCGCCGAGCTGAACTTTCAAACCGACGTCGTCGACGTCGCGGCCGAGCGCGACCGTTGCGATCTCTTGGTTGGTGCCGACGGCGCCAACAGCCGGGTCCGTCAAACGTTTGCCGAGGAGTTCCAGCCGAACCTCGAGCGCCGCCGCTGCCGCTACGTGTGGCTCGGAACGACGCTGCCGCTCGATGCCTTCACGTTTATTTTCGAGCGAACGGAGCACGGATGGTTCACCGTGCATGCCTACCGCTTCGACGAACAGCTCAGCACGTTTATCGTCGAATGCCGCGAGGAAACGTGGCTCGCGCATGGCCTCGACACGGCCGACACGCAGCAGACGATCGCATTTTGCGAGCAGCTCTTCGGGCCGTATCTGCATGGACACCGTCTGATGACCAACAGCGCGCATCTGCGCGGACGAGACTGGCTGAACTTCCTGCGGGTGAGCAACGAGCGCTGGAGCTTCGGCAACGTCGTGCTGTTGGGCGATGCGGCGCATACCGCGCACTTCTCCGTCGGTTCCGGGACCAAGCTTGCCATGGAGGACGCCATCGGTCTGGCGGACGCCCTGGCCGGCGCGGAGTCCGACGGCCTGGGCAAGGCGCTCGAGCAATACGAGGCCAGCCGAAAGCTGGAGGTTCTCAAGCTGCAGAACGCCGCGCGCAACTCGACGGAGTGGTTCGAAAACGTCGCGCGTTACGCAACGCTGCCCCCCGAACAGTTCGCCTATAGTCTGCTGACGCGCAGTCAGCGGATCGGTCACGAAAACCTGCGCCTGCGCGATACGACCTACGTCGACCGCATCGAACGCTGGTTTGGCGGCCGCGCGGTGCCGCCGATGTTCGTACCCTTTGCGCTGCGCGGGCTCGAGCTGCAAAACCGCATCGTTGTCTCGCCGATGGATATGTATAGCTCGGTCGACGGCACCCCGGGTGATTTTCATCTCGTCCACCTGGGCACGCGCGCGCTTGGCGGCGCGGGCTTGGTCTTTACGGAGATGACGTGCGTAACGCGAGAGGGGCGTATTTCGCCGGGTTGCGCCGGCATGTACCTGCCGGAACACGTGCCCGCATGGAAGCGGATCGTTGACTTCGTCCACGCATCCTCGCGTGCAAAGATCTGCTTGCAGCTCGGGCATTCCGGGCCCAAGGGCTCGACGAAGCTGCTGTGGGACGGCATGGACGAGCCGCTCGACGAGGGCACGTGGCCGCTCGTTGCGCCATCGGCGATTCCATACTCGCCGCGAAACCAAGTGCCTGCGGAGTTGAGCCGCGCGGAGATGGACGACATTCGCGACGCCTTTGCGCGCGCCGCCGGCATGGGAATGGAAGCGGGCTTCGACATGCTCGAGCTGCACTGCGCCCACGGATATCTGCTTTCGTCATTTATCACGCCGCTGCGAAACCATCGCCGCGACGAGTACGGCGGCTCGCTGGAGAATCGTCTGCGCTATCCGCTGGAGGTCTTCCGCGCGATGCGCGCGGTTTGGCCGGCGGAACGGCCGATCTCGGTGCGCATCTCGGCGACCGATTGGGTGGAGGGCGGCATCGACGGCCACGACGCCGTCGAGATCGCGCGCGCGTTCAAGGGCGAGGGCGCCGATCTCATCGACGTCTCGGCCGGCCAGACGACGCCCGACGCAAAGCCCGTATACGGGCGCATGTTTCAGACGCCGTATTCGGATAGGATTCGCAACGAAGTCGGAATCGCGACGATGGCGGTTGGGAACATCACCGACGTCGATCAAGTCGACGCGATTCTCGCCGGCGGTCGCGCCGATTTGGTCGCGCTGGGCCGCCCGCATTTATCCGATCCGTTCTGGACCCTGCATGCCGCGGCGCAACTCGGCTACGAAGAGGCGCCCTGGCCCGTGCAGTACCTCTCGGGCAAAGAGCAGCTCGAGCGACTTGCCGCCCGGGCGCGCGAGGCGGCCTCGTGAGGCTCGACGGGAGACACGCCGTCGTAACCGGTGGCTCGCGCGGCATCGGCCTCGCCATCGTGGAACGCCTCGCGCAAGAGGGCGCGCGCGTCAGCATCGTGAGTCGTTCGTCCCCCCGCGTCGCCGCGTTTCATGCGGCGGCCGATGTTTGCAGCGAAAGCGAGGTCCGAGCAGCCTTTAAAGCGTGCCGCGATGCCAACGGGGCGATCGACATTCTGGTGAACAATGCCGGCATCGTCGAGTCCGCAACGCTGGCGCGGACGTCCGCCGAAATGTGGGATCGAATCATCGCAACGAACTTAAGCGGCACCTTCCTCTGCACGCGCGAAGTCTTCTCCGAGATGACGGCGGCAAAGTGGGGACGCATCGTGAACGTCGCCAGCACTGCCGGCCTCGCTGGTGCGCCGTACATCGCGGCCTATTGCGCCAGCAAACACGGCGTGGTCGGCTTCACGCGCGCCGCCGCCGCAGAAGCGGCCGGGACCGGCGTGACCGTCAACGCGATCTGTCCGGGCTACACGGAGACCGACATTCTCCGCAATGCCGTCGCGAACATCACCGCGAAGACCGGCCGAGACGAAGAAGAGACGCGCCGGATCTTAGCGGCAAACAATCCCGAAGGCCGCATCGCGACCGTCGAGGAGGTCGCCGAGGCGGTCCTGACGTTGATTGCCGGATCACAAACCGGCGCCGCCCTGATCGTCCCGGAGACGCCACGATGACACTCATTTGCTACGCGCCGTACCAGCGCAGGTGGGGCCAGATCTCCGAGAGAGGCGCGATGGGGTCGCGGCAGAGATAGATCGGCGCCGGCCCCTCGACGACCCATTTGTAGGGTTCCGTTGACGTGCGAACGAGGGTGACGCTGCGGTAGTACCGCCGCAAGAGATCGATGCGCGTGGCGCCGATTGCCACCAGTGTTGCCCCATCGTAGCCGCGCGTTCCCCAGAGGTAGTAGTTGTTTTGGCTCGAGATTGCCGGCGGTAATCCGTAGCGTGGTCCGAAGAAATCCAGGGCCCCGGCGTCGCCGTACGTGTCGGCGTAAATCGCCGTGCGTGCGCGAATATCGTCCGGCAGCGCAAAGTAAACCTGGGCGACATCGCCCGCAAGCCGATCCCAGCCGAACTCCTCGGCAAAGACCGGCTGGATCAGATGCGCCGGCGTTCCGTCTCGTCCGGTCAGGCCGAGAACCTTCGCGTACGCAACGATTCCGTCTACCGGCAGAACCGGCAGCGATAAAGGAAGCGCAAGAATAGCCACCGCAACCAGCGCGCCAAGGACGGGCGCTCGCAGCGCGGCGGCAGCGCGCTCGGTCACGACCGCGCCCATCGCAAGCAGCGTTGCATAGATGCCGATGATGTAGTAGCCTTTCGCGCCGAGCGCTACGGCGGCCAAGAAGAGCAAAACGTAGGCAAGCGGGATGAAACGCAAATCACGCAGGGCCGCTACCCGAAACGGTGCGACGATCCCCGCTAACCAGATCGGGGCCGCAAGCGGATTGGTGTACAGCAGCTGCTCGAGCGCGAAGGCCGCGGAGTTATTGGCTAGGCTGCGGTACTCCAGCGCGAGGCCGTTAGCAAAAGCGGGCCGATGCGCGGCGTCGCCGCGAACGACCTCTAAGAAGGGCCAGCCATGCGCCGCCTGCCAGGCGAGATTCGGTGCAAGTGTGAGGGCGACAACCGCGGCGGCATATATGGCGTAAGGCGTTCGCAGCGCCCGGCGCTCGTTCGTTAACAGCAATCCGGCGATTAGCGCAGCAACGAGCAGTCCGATCGAATATTTCGCGTACGCGCTCAGCGTGATGGCGACGGCGAGCGCGAGCCACAGCCGCGGCGGCGCACTCGCGGGGCCGCGAACGATGCGAACCGTAAGATAGATCGCAAGGGTCCAGAAGAAGGGCTCAAACGAGGTCGTCGTCAGCGTGTTGCCCAGCAGCAGATAGGCCGGCATCAGCAGGGTTGCGATTCCGCCGAGTATTTGTGCAAGAGTTCCGCCGCCAAGCTCCTTGGCAAGGCGCACGGCCAGATAGACGGTTCCGGCGGCCGCGAGAATCGGGAGCGCACGCAGCGCCACAAGCGGATATCCGGCCGGGCCGGCGAGCCACGCCGCCACGGCGACGAGCGGCGGCTGATCGACGTACCCCCAAGCGAGATGCTTCGAGCAGGCGATAAAATACAGCTCGTCGCGAAAGTAGCCGTAGCGCCACGCCGTCGCGGCGTGCAGCAGCAAGGCGGCGCAGAGCAGGCCGAGGGCGATCACGCCGTTCGGCGAGCGGCGACCAGGAGGCTCAGGGCAAAGCCGCAGACCCCCGACCAAATCCACGAACCGAGCGCGACATTCCAGTCCCACCAAATACCGTCGGCGACGAACGTCGCCAGCAGATAGACGCCGGTGTACGTCATGGGAACGGCAACGGCAAACACGCGGAAGGCGATCGTCTTTGCGGGGGATGGATGCGGGTCGTAGCGCGCTACGAGAAAGTCGGCGACGATGCCGGTGATCAGCGATTGCACGATCGTCACGACGAGCAACGGCGTCTGATTGGTGAAGGCCGCCGCCGCCGGAGCGTTCCCGATTATGAAGAGCGCGGTCAGCGCTCCGCGAGTCGGGCGAATGCGCGAGACGAGCCAGAGGGCGAAGCCGCCGATCAGAATGCTCTCGAGAATGATGCTGAGAACGCCGCTGGCGATTTTATAGTAGCCGATCGAGAGTGCCGTGAGGTAATCCGGTGTAAACGGAACGATGGGCGGCGGAACATTGGTTCGGCCGGCGCCCGGATCGAATCCGTAGGCCGTGCCGAAATGCGTGAGGATGAGCCAGGTCGCGAGGCCGAGCACGAGGGGCAGCTGGCGCGAAGGCGTGGCGGCATCGCGCGCCGCCAGCACCGAGCGAATGGGGCCGCTCGCAACGAGAAAGATTCCAAGGCCGAGAATTTGATGCGTCGGGCTGAGCAGCGCGTCGACACCCTCTTCGATTCCGAAGAAACGATGCCAGAGCATATCCCCGATACCCGCGGCGACGAAGATCGGAATGCCCAAGAGCGCCAGCCGGTAGGGGCGCGGAACGGTGTCGGGCCAGGCGTAACCGCGACCGCGCGCGCGCAGGACAAAGGCCCCGACCATCAACACCAAGGCCAACATGCCCGAGTAGAAGACGGCGTGATATGGGGTGAAGAAGCTTTCCACCGGCACGTGACCGTGCGCCCACGCATCGAGAAAAAATCCGCCGGAAATCCAGACGCCGCAAATGCCGACCGCGTAATCGAGCGCGAGGCTTCGTGGGGCCGCGTTCTGCATTATCCCCCGGCCTTTAGGCTCCGCGCTCGGAGGTTCCCCTAAACCGGAGCAGGTGGCGTCACGGCGAGGCCGTACGACCTTGGACGTGCTGGTTCGCATCGGGGCGTGTTCGTTCGCACTGCTGTCGGTCGCATGCGGATCGCGAGTTCCGCCCGTGCCGGCCAACGCGATCGTCGGTGCCGATTCAGCGCTCCCTACGCCCAAGGTCGAGCCGAACGACGCGCCACCGAAGATTCTGGGAATTCGTTTCTCCTCGCTCGACGTTCGGCGCGGCGAGCACTGGTCCGGCTGGTTCGTGACCGGCACCGATGTAGCGAGCGTCGAGGTGCGCACGAGTTTGTTCTCCATCAACGTTCCTCACGTGGCTCCCGGACGCTTCCAGTTCACGCTCGACGTGCTCGACACTCCGCCGATCTTCGTTCGCTCCTATAGTCTGCGCGTGATCGCGCGCAATAGCGCCGGCGACGCCAACGAAGAGGATCTGCCATTTCGTATCAGATGAACGGAGCACGCACGCAGCTCGACGACTCGAAGGTCTTGAGCGTTACGCTGGACCGGCCCGCCCGCAAGAACGCGCTGACGTTCGAGCTCTATCGCGAGCTGACGAATATGTTTGCGTCTTTGCAAACCGACCCAGCCGTTAGAGCCGTGTTGCTGACCGGTGCCGGCGCCGACTTTTGCTCCGGCGGCGACGTGCACGAAATCATCGGGCCGCTCACTCGGAGTTCTTCGCAGCAGCTCTTGGAGTTCACGCAGATGACCGGTGATTTGGTGAAGGCGATGCGCGCGTGTCCGCAGCCGATCGTCGCCGCAATCGACGGAATTTGCGTCGGCGCCGGAGCGATTCTGGCGATGGCGAGCGATCTGCGTCTGGGGACGGAGCGCTCGCGCGTTGCCTTCCTTTTCGTCCGCGTCGGCTTAGCGGGATGCGACATGGGCGCATGTGCCATGCTGCCGCGCATCGTAGGGCTCGGCCGCGCAAGCGAGCTGCTCTATACCGGTCGCGCGCTGCCGGGCAAAGCGGCCCACGAATGGGGATTTTATAACGAACTCTGCGCACCCGATGCACTGGGCGAACGTGCGCTCGAGCTGGCGCGCGCGATCGCGCAGGGTCCGAGCGTGGCTCACGCGATGACGAAGCGAATGCTGCTCGAAGAGTGGGCGTTGCCGCTCGACGAAGCCATCGACGCGGAGGCTCGCGCGCAGGCACTCTGCATGGAGACCAAGGACTTTCGGCGCGCCTACGAAGCGTTCGTCGCGAAGCGGCCGCCGCAGTTCGAAGGCGATTAGTAAATGCTCGATCTCCCACTGTTCGACGAAGAGCATCGCGCCTTTTCGGCGAGCCTGGAGGCCTGGCTCGACGGTGCGGCGGTGGCCGACGACGAGTCGGATGCGGCGACGACCTCGCGCGCTTGGGTACGCGCGTTGGCAGACGGCGGATGGCTGCGAGCCTGCGTGCCTGGTGAGTACGGCGGAGTTCGTGCCGAACTCGATGTGCGAACGCTTTGTCTCGCGCGAGAGCGGCTCGCGTACCGGAGCGCGCTGGCGGATTTTGCCTTCGCCATGCAAGGCTTGGGCGGCGGACCGATTGCCCTCTACGGCGGCGCCGAGCTAAAACGGCGTTACTTGCCCGAGATCGCCGCGGGCCGTTGCATCGCGGCCTTCGCGTTGTCTGAGTTCGAGGCCGGCTCCGACGCCGGCGCGCTGACGACGCGCGCGCGACGCGAACATGGCGGCTACGTTCTCGACGGCGAGAAGGCCTGGATATCCAATGCCGGCATTGCAAATCTTTACGTCGTCTTCGCTCGAACGGGCGAGGCGGGCACCAAAGGCCTAAGCGCTTTTGCGGTAGATGCCGCTGCAACCGGGTGTCTTGCGGAGAAACCGATTGAAACGATCTCGCCGCATCCGCTGGGCTCCTTGCGCTTAGACGGCGTTGCGGTTTCGGATGAGTGCCTGATCGGCCGGGAAGGCGAGGGCTTCAAGATTGCGATGGCGGTGCTCGACGTCTTTCGCAGCACGGTTGGTGCCGCTGCCCTCGGCTTTGCGCGACGAGCTTTGGACGAATCCGTAGCGCACGTGAAGACGCGGCATCTGTTCGGCAGGCCGCTGGCCGACCTCCAGCTCACGCAAGCGGCGCTTGCGACGATGGCGACCGACGCCGATGCCAGCGCGCTGCTCGTCTACCGCGCCGCGTGGGCCAAGGATAGCGGTCGCGCGCGCGTTACCCGCGAGGCAGCGATGGCGAAGTGGTTTGCGACCGAGGCCGCGGGTCGCGTCTGCGACCGGGCGGTGCAGCTTTTCGGAGGGCGCGGCGTCACGCGCGGCGAGATCGTCGAACGCTTATACCGCGACGTTCGCGCGTTGCGCATCTACGAAGGCGCCAGCGAGATTCAGCAACTGGTTATCGCGCGCCAGCTCCTGGCAACCTGAGATGAGCGGGCATCTCGACCGGTTCGCGCGGGAGCGCCTGCCGCCGGCGCACGAGCTGCCGGAGCTGCGCTTCGACCTTCCCGAGCTGCGCTATCCGGATCGCCTCAACGCGGCCACGCGTCTGCTCGATGCTCGCATCGAGGAAGGAGAAGGCGCGCGGCGTTGCATCATTGCGCCCCGCGGCCTTTGCTGGAGCTATGCCGATCTGCGCGATGCGGCCAATCGCATCGCCAACGTGCTCGTCGCAACGACCGGCTTTGAGCCCGGAAATCGCGTGCTGCTTCGTGCACCGAACTCGCCGATGCTGGCGGCCTGCTGGTTCGCCGTGCTAAAAGCGGGCGGTATTGCGGTGACGACGGTACCGCAGTATCGTGCCGCCGAGTTGCGCTTCATTATGGAGAAGGCGCAGGTCAAACGTGCGCTTTGCGACGTTCGATTGCGCGACGAGCTCGAGCAGGCTTGCAGCGGCTCTGACGGCCTGCGGACGCTCTGCTTCAACGGAGACGCGCCGGCGGCAGGTTCGCTCGAGGACCTCATGCGCGGCGCTTCGACGGAGTTTGCGAATGCCGGCACCGCTGCCGAGGACGTCGCGCTTATTGCGTTTACCTCCGGAACCACCGGAACGCCGAAGGCAACGATGCATTATCATCGCGACGTGCTGGCGACCTGCGACACGTATTGCGACCGCGTGCTGCGGCCGCGCCGCGACGATCTCTTCTGCGGAAGCCCGCCGCTGGCGTTTACGTTCGGCCTGGGCGGCCTGCTGCTCTTTCCACTCCACGCCGGCGCCGCGACGCTCTTGCTTGAAAAAGCCGGCCCGATCGAACTGCTCGAGGCGATCGCGGCGTTCGGTGTAACGACGATCTTCACCGCGCCGGTCGCCTACCGCACGATGGCAGCGAAGGTCCCCCAGTACGATCTCTCAACGCTGCGCGCGTGCGTCTCCGCCGGCGAGACGCTTCCTAAAGCCGTCTGGGAGCAATGGCGCGCAACCACCGGCTTGGAAATTCTCGACGGCATCGGCAGCACCGAGATGTTGCATATCTTCCTTGGGTCGCCGCGCGACGAAGTGCGCGCCGGCTCGACGGGACGCGTCGTGCCCGGATACGTCGCCGAGATTCACGACGACGCGGGGCGCCCAGTGCCCGACGGTACCGTGGGACGCCTCGCCGTCAAAGGCCCAACGGGCTGCAAATATCTGCAAGACGAGCGCCAGCGAAACTACGTGCAGGGCGGCTGGAACTATCCGGGCGACGCCTACCGCCGCGACGCCGACGGATACTATTGGTACGTCTCTCGCATGGACGACATGATTCTCTCGGCCGGCTACAACATCTCGGGCCCCGAGGTCGAACAGGCGCTCATCGCCCACCCCGACGTCAAAGAAGTTGCCGTCGTAGGCAAGCGCGATCCGGCAAAGGAGACGAACTTCGTCAAAGCCTTCGTCGTGCTTGCCGACGGCTGCGCCGCGACCGGCGCAAAGGCGGACGAGCTGCGCGAGTTCTGCAAAGCCCAGATCGCGCCGTTCAAAGCGCCCCGCGAGATCGAGTTCGTCAACGAACTCCCCCGAACCGAAACCGGCAAACTCCAACGCTACAAACTCCGCAACAACAACAACGTGTCATCGTAACACTCCCGTTGTCATCGCGAAGTCGAAGGATGACCTGGCGACCACGTCACGCGCGACTCGCGCCGCCGTCCCTTGCATCTGCCCAGTGTTTTTCTCAGCTATGCTGGCGTTCTGCCATACCTCGAGGGCAATCGTTGGAGTGTCTCTCGCAATGGCGTTCTGTGTGACGAGTTTCCGCGGTTGCCCCGAACCGGCGGAGTTTTCCGCGGGAGGCGATTCGGCAAGGAAGATCATGCGCGCTCCAACGACCGGAGCGGACAATCCCCAGAGCGCCGCTAGCGAGCTCGCAGATCCAAAACGAATCGACTAAGTAATCGACTATTCGTCCCCCGGTAAAACTGCGGTCGCTTCGATCTCTACTTTCGCACCGTCTTCGAGCAGATCCGCAACTTGCACGAGCGTCATCGCCGGATAATGCGCGCCGACGATTTCGCGATACGCCCTACCGAGCGCGGCGAGGTTGTCGCGGTACTCTTGCTTATCGGTGACGTACCACGTCACGCGGATGAGGTGCTCGGGATCTCCGCCGGCGGCGCGAAGCACGGCGACCACGTTGTGCAGCGCCTGGCGCGCTTGCTCGATGAAGCCTTCACCAACCAACTCGCAGCGCTCGTTCCAGCCGATCTGACCGGCGACGGCGAGGAAGCGGCCCTCTGCCACGACGCCGTGGGCGTATCCGCTAGGCCGCGGCCAACCTTGGGGTTCGATCCTGCGACTCACCGCGCAGCCTTTTCCCGCACGCCCGCGCGCAGCCTGTTACGACCGAGCGCTAGATAAAGGTTCGCCGCCCTTGTTAAGCAAACCAAGTCCGGCAAGTTTGCAGTCGCGCTGGAGCCGAAAGGGGCAGCACTTATGTCCGTCACGCAACCTCCCAAAGATACGCCGTTCGGGCTCGAGCCGAATGTGGCGGCCGGGCTTGCCTACCTCTTCACGTGGGTGGGCGGCCTAGTGATGCTGCTCGGGGGCGGCACGAACAAATTCGTGAAATGGTCCGCCGCGCAGTCGATTACGATGTGGGGCCTATATTGGTTGGTTTGGATCGTCTGGACGTTTGCCACCATGATGGTGCACCCGCTGCTCCTGTTGTCGCCCCTCCTTTGGCTGTGGGCGCTGCTGTTCTTCGCTCTTTGGATCTGGACGACGATCACGGGGTTCCAGGGAAACGAGCTACGCCTTCCGGTCATTAGCGGGTTGACGGAAAGCATTTTCAAGACGCAGCTTTAAGAGCGGGCGCTCGAACAAATAGGTTGCCGCCGTCGCGACGGCGATCGCAAGTACAAAGGCAAGCTCGGTATACCGGGCTTGCCACTTTGCGTCCTCGTGAGGATTTCCGGTGTACGGCGGGACGTGATGCCAGAGCAGCTCTCGCGCGATGATCTGATGGTACAGGTAGAGATTGTAGGAGATCGCGGCGAGAAACCGCATCGGCGCGTTATCCAAGAGTATCTGCCACCATCGCGGGCTCGCCAGCGAACCCAGCGCCATCGCGCTGAATGCCACGCCGAGCAGCGGCCGGCCATCGATTTGCCACACGCCCGACCACTGATCGGCAAACCGGTAGGCAAAACAGTTCGCCAGCAGGACCCAGAGCGCCGCAAACCCGCCGATCGCGATCAGCGGAGCAGTCGCGCGCATGGCGGGCGCTCGAAGCAGATGACCCCGAGCGACAAAGAGATGCGCACTGAGCATCCCCAGTCCAAAGACGTCGAGATAGCCGGGGAGATTCTCTTCATATTGGCCGAAGAGCGTGGTGAAGCAACAGTGAGCGAACCAGGCGCGCCACAACCAAGCGATCGCGATCATCGCGCCTGCCGATAACCACGGCCGGCGCGCAAACGCCCACCAGATCAACGGAAAGACACAGTAAAACTCGACTTCGACGGCGAGCGTCCAGAGTACGCCGTTGATGCTGCCGTATCGGTCGGGGAACCAGGTATGAATAAACAGCAGGTGGGTAGTCAGGTCCGGAACGAGCGCCGCGCTCGGTTGCCTTTGAGCGTAGCCAAGCGCATACGCGACTCCGATCGAGAGGACGTAGGAGGGGACGATCTTGATGAAGCGGCGCCACGCGAAATGACCCCAGGGGGGCGGCGGCCGCCCCAGCTCCGCCGCTCGGAAGAACGGATACGAGATGACGAAGCCCGAGAGAAAAAAGAAGAGCGTGACGCCGGCGAAGCCGGTGGCCGGCAAGAAGGCGAGCCAAGAGGGCGGGGAGAGCCACGAAATCTCCCAGACGTGGTACCAAAGGACGAGCAGGACCGCCAGACCGCGCAAGCCGTCCAGAACGCCCAACCGCGGATTTTCGTGCAACCCGCCGCTCGCCGCCATGCGACCCCCCATTTGACGCCAAAAAGAGGCCCTGATATAGTTGATGCTCGGTCCCACCTGCGGGTGAGGCCGTTGTTTGTGTCGTTTACTTTTGTGGGGAGCAAGCCATTCCGACGATCAACCAGCTAGTGCGCCGCGGGCGAGAGAAGACCGAGCAGAAGGTCAAGACGCGAGCATTTCGCGTGATCTTGACCGGGCCCAAGCCGGGCCATCCAGATTTGCCGACGCGCGCATTCGAGGTAACTGGCAATCCCCAGCGCCGCGGCGTCTGCACTCAAGTCAAAACGGTTACTCCAAAGAAGCCCAACTCGGCGCTGCGCAAAGTCGCACGCGTGCGTTTGACCAATGGTGAAGAGGTGACCGCGTACATCCCCGGCATCGGCCACAATCTTCAGGAGCACTCCGTGGTCCTAGTGCGCGGCGGGCGCGTCAAGGATCTCCCGGGCGTTCGCTACCACATCATCCGCGGCACGCTCGATACCGCGGGCACCGCGAACCGCAAGCAAGGCCGTTCCAAGTACGGCGCCAAGCGCGAGAAGAAGAAGTAATGCCGCGCAAAGGACCGGCCCCCAAACGGCAGATTCTGCCCGACCCGAAGTTCAACTCGAAAGTGCTGGCGCGCTTTATCAACAAAGTCATGCTTTGCGGCAAGAAGTCGACCGCCGAACACATTACCTATGGTGCGCTCGAGATCGTCTCCGAAAAGACCGGTCGCGACGCGATGGAAGTCTTTTCGCAGGCCCTCTCCAACGCGATGCCCTTGGTGGAAGTGCGTCCTCGCCGCGTCGGCGGTGCGACCTATCAGGTGCCGATGGAAGTCCGGCCCGATCGCCGCCAAGCGATGGCGATGCGCTGGCTCATCGCTTTTGCCCGCGCTCGTAACGGGCGCTCGATGGAAGAGAAGCTCGCGGGCGAGTTGCTCGACGCGTCCAACAACACCGGTGCCACGATCAAGAAGCGTGAAGACACGCACAAGATGGCCGAAGCGAATAAAGCTTTCGCCCATTATCGCTGGTAACCACTCCTACTAGATAAAAGACCATGGCTGCAAGGGAATATCCGCTCGAACGCACGAGGAATATCGGCATTGCCGCGCACATCGACGCCGGCAAGACGACCTGCACGGAACGCATCCTTTTCTTCACCGGACGCGTGCACAAAATGGGCGAAGTGCACGACGGCGCCGCGACGATGGATTGGATGGTTCAAGAGCAGGAGCGCGGCATCACGATTACGTCGGCGGCTACCGCAACGACGTGGCGCGATACGCGCATCAACATCATCGACACGCCCGGGCACGTCGATTTCACCGTTGAGGTCGAGCGCTCGCTTCGCGTCCTCGACGGATTGGTGGCGCTCTTCGATTCGGTAGCGGCCGTGCAGCCGCAATCGGAGACCGTGTGGCGCCAGGCCAACAAGTATAAAGTCCCGCGGATCGTTTTCGTCAACAAGATGGACCGGGTCGGCGCCGACTTTTTCAACGTCGTCGACAAGATTCGCGAACGCCTCGGAGCGCGCGTCGTTCCCATTCAGGTGCCGATCGGCGCCGAAGACAAGTTCAAAGGCATCGTCGACCTCTTTACGATGAAGAAGACCGTCTACACCGACGATCTGGGCTCGACGATGGAACAAGAGGACGTGGATGGCGAGCTGCGAGAGCTGGCCATGGAGTGGCGCCAGCATTTGGTCGAGGCCATCGCCGAGCAGGACGATGCGCTGCTCGAGATGTTCTTCGAGGGCAAAGAGTTGCCGATCGACCGCATGAAGACGGCGTTGCGCAAGGCGACGATCGCGGGCACGGTTCTTCCGATGCTCTGCGGCTCCGCGTTCAAAAACAAGGGAATCCAGCCGCTCCTCGACGCGGTCGTGGAGTACATGCCCTCCCCGCTGGAGGCCAAGCAAATCGTCGGCAAAGCGCCGAAGACCGGCGACGAAATCACCCGCAGGGCCGACGACGCCGAACCCTTCTGCGCGCTGGCCTTCAAGATCGCGACCGATCCCTACGGGAATCTCACATACTTTCGCGTCTACTCGGGCGTCTTGAACAAGGGCAGCTACGTGCTCAACTCGCGCTCCGGGCGCAAGGAGCGCATCGGTCGAATCCTGCGAATGCACGCCAACCACCGAGAGGACATCGACTCCATCGGTGCGGGCGATATCGCGGCGGCGGTCGGACTCTCCGACACGCGCACCGGCGACACGCTCTGCGACGAGCGCTCGCCTATTGCGCTCGAGTCGATTACCTTCCCGGAGCCGGTCATTCACCAGGCGATCGAGCCCAAGAGCAAGGCCGATCAGGATAAGCTTGGGCTCGCGCTGACGCGTCTCGCGCAAGAGGATCCGACCTTCCGGATGCGCACCGACGAGGAGACCCAGCAGACGATCATCGCCGGCATGGGCGAGCTGCACCTCGAGATCATCCTCGACCGTTTGCGTCGCGAGTTCAAGGTAGAGGCCAACGTCGGCAAGCCGCAGGTAGCCTATAAGGAAGCGATCACTAAGACGATCGAAAAGGAAGGCCGCTTCGTGCGCCAGTCGGGCGGCAAAGGACAGTACGGCGATGTCTGGCTGCGCGTGGAGCCGCAGCCGCCGGGCACCGGCTTCGTCTTCGAATGGAAGATCGTCGGCGGCGCCGTTCCCAAGGAATACAGCAAAGCCGTTCAGGAAGGCATTCGGGAGTCGGCGCAAAGCGGCGTGCTTGCCGGCTTCCCCGTCATGGATTTCAAGGCCGTCGCCTTCGATGGGTCCTACCACGAGGTCGACTCGTCGGAAATGGCCTTTAAAATCGCTGCCTCGATGGCGTGGAAAGAAGCTAATCGGGCGGCCGGCCCGATCTTGCTCGAACCCATAATGAAGGTCGAGGTAACGACGCCCAAGGAGTACATGGGCGCGATCAACGGCGACCTCAACCGCCGTCGCGGCGCCATCCATGCCACCGAAGAGGCGCCGGGCGGTGCCCAAGTAATTACCGCTCACGTGCCGCTTTCGGAGATGTTCGGATACGCAACCGACATGCGTTCGGCGACGCAGGGGCGGGCGACGTACACGATGGAGTTCTCTCACTACGAGAAGGCGCCGAAGTCGGTCGAAGAAGAGATCGTGGCGAAGGCGGTCGGAAAGAAGCTGGCCCCGGCATAAATTGCCCGGCCTCGGAGCGTTGACTTGGGAGGTTTTGGTTGATACCATTCGGGTCGTGGCGCCCCCTCGACGGGGCGTTTACCGCGTAAGAGCGGAAAAAGAAGCATCCAATACGCCTGGACCCGTGTTCTAGATAAACGGCGCACTGCGCGATGATGTAGTGCACTAAAAATAAGGCGCGTAGCGCCAAAGCACTGCTGTAAGTGCGGTGAACTTAATTTGGGGACCCATGCCGCGGAGTCGGCATGGGGCGCGTAGCGCCAAAGGGTTGCGCGAAGTGCAACCCGCTGTGAAAGGATAGAGATGGCTAAACAAAAGTTCGAGCGGAACAAGCCGCACGTAAATATCGGCACGACGGGACACGTCGATCACGGAAAGACGACGTTGACCGCTGCGATCATGCATTGCCTTTCGACAGAGGGGCTCGCGCAGAAAGTCGGCGTCGACCAAATCGACAACGCTCCCGAAGAGAAAGAGCGTGGGATTACGATTGCCATCTCGCATCAGGAATACGAAACGGCGAAGCGCCACTACGCGCACGTTGACTGTCCGGGCCACGCCGACTACATCAAGAACATGATTACCGGTGCCGCGCAGATGGACGGCGCGGTCCTGGTCGTCGCTGCGACCGACGGACCGATGCCGCAAACGCGCGAGCATATTCTGCTGATGCGCCAGGTCGGCGTGCCGCGGATCGTCGTTTTCCTCAATAAAGTTGATATGGTGGACGACGAAGAGCTGCTCGAGCTGGTCGAGTTGGAGATCCGCGAGCTGCTCTCGCAGTACGATTTCCCGGGCGACGACACCCCGATCATTCGCGGTTCCGCGCTCAAGGCGCTCAACTCGAGCGGGCGCAAGGGTGACGCCGATGCCGATCAGATCTTCAAGCTCATGGACACCATCGACGACTACATCCCGCAGCCGGAACGTCAGGTCGATAAGCCGTTCTTGATGCCGGTGGAAGACGTCTTCACGATTACCGGGCGCGGCACGGTCGGAACCGGTCGCGTCGAGCGCGGTCAGGTAAAGGTTGGAGAAGAAGTCGAAATCGTTGGCCTCAAAGAGGAGACCAAGAAGACGGTCGTGACCGGCATCGAGATGTTCCGAAAGCTGTTGGACTCCGGAATCGCCGGCGACAACATCGGTGTGCTGCTGCGCGGCGTCGATCGCAACGAAATCGAGCGGGGCCAAGTGCTGGCCAAGCCCGGTTCCGTCAAACCGCACAAGAAGTTCAAGGCCGAGGTGTACGTGCTCTCCAAAGAGGAGGGCGGACGGCACACGCCGTTTTTCGGTAACTACCGGCCGCAGTTTTATTTTCGGACGACCGACGTAACCGGAACGATCAAGCTCCCCGACGGCGTCGAGATGGTGATGCCGGGCGACAACGTGCAGATGGACGTGGAGCTCCACACGCCGATCGCCTGTGAAGAGGGTCTGCGATTCGCGATTCGCGAGGGCGGCCGCACGGTCGGGGCGGGCGTCGTAACGTCCGTTAGCGAATAGGGTCTATACACAAATGGCGAAACAGATGATCCGCATACGCCTCAAGGCGTACGATCACAAAGTGCTCGATCAGTCGGCCGAGCGGATCGTTGAGACCGCCAAGCGCACCGGCGCGTTCGTCAGCGGCCCGGTGCCCCTGCCGACCGAGATCAACCGCTTCTGCGTGCAGCGCTCGACGAACAACGACAAGAAATCCCGCGAGCACTTCGAAATGCGGACCCACAAGCGGCTCATCGATATCCTGCAGGCCTCGCCCAAGACGATGGACGCCCTGATGCACCTCGACCTCCCGGCCGGCGTGGATATCGAACTCAAGGCCTAGCCCGCTCCCCAAGCAGCCCCTCTTTCGCCCGCACTTTATGGCTGCGGGCGTTTTGTTGTGTCGTACGCAGGGAATGTCTGTTAACGCATTAACGAATTAGCTGCTAGAGGGCTCGGCGGTCGGGGGGCCCCTCGGTTCGCCGAGCTCCTTTCAACCTTGGATATAAAGGAAGGAGCACCTATGATACCCATCCGTGGCTCACTGGTAGTGGGCCTTGGCAGCCTGGCTTTGGCGTTCTCTCTCGCGGGCTGCGGCGCCCGCAGCACCGCGCTCGCGCCGGTAAATCCCAGCCTCGGAGCAGGATCACTCGGCCAGGGCGTTTCGCCGCTTGCCTTGACCCTGCCCGACCAGCCCGACGGCAAGTCGTGCAAACTGTCCTCCAACGTTCGAAACTTCAACAAGACCGCGATCAAGATCGGCAACTATATCTGGTTCGCGAGCCTCTTCAAGGTCTCCGGCGGAACCCGAAACCACCTCGAAATGCTTGTCACCGACTCGAAGATTTCGTTTAGCACCTCCAAGCGCTCGTACACCATCAAGGTCCCGAACATGCGCTTGTCGCTGCGTGGAAATAATCGCGTTCGGCTCGGTTTCGGTTACCGTCCGGACTCCTGGGAGCTCCTGGCTCCGCCGAACGAGGAAGGGAAAGTATTTCTCGACGGCGTGCCGTTTCAAGTCGATCACTATCTCCCCGGAAGCCTGAAAAACATTACCTGGACGGCTAAATTCTACGGAAGCGAGCGCAAGAAGATCAGCTGGCAGTGGGGCGCCGCCGTCTATTCGCAGTTTAGCTTGCGCCCGAGCAAGCTCGGAGTGAAGCCGGTCCGCTATCGCAACGGCAACAAAGACTTCACCGGAACGCCCGAAAACTTCAAGCAGTGGCTTATTGCCGGCGCAACCGGCAAGGGCGGCAAAGAGTATCGGGGCAAGCTCGGCGACACGGTTGACGTAACCCTGTGCCGCTAAGCCCGCTCATCGATGCGTCGAACCCGCGGGAGCCTTCGGGCTCCCCGGGGCACCTTTCGGCCGGACCGAAAACGTTTGTTGACGCATTAACGGCGCCATGGTATAGTCTCCGAGCGGCCAAGGGGTCACCCGGTGGGTGATCTTTTGCTCCGCGTTCACTTCGGATTTGGTAACTAGCCTTGGTAAGGAAGCTAGTCCTCCTTGCCATGTCCAGAAGGAAGAAACACATGAAGTACGACGATAGCGTCGGCCGAATCGTTGGCTTTGGGGCTTTGGCCCTGGGTCTGACGATGGCGGGCTGCGCTGGAAACGTTAGCCCGATCGGATCGACCTCCGGCGGCACGGGCCTCGTGCCCGGAGCGCAGAGCGGAGTTCCCGCGGGTATCGCCTCCCCCGACAAACGCCACCGTCACCACCGCTACTGCGCGGCCGTGACGGCAACCCAAAACTTCAACGGGCAAGCGATCGCCAAACGTTCGTGGATTCTCTTCACGAGCGTGACGCAGTTCCCCGGAAATCAAAACGGGGCGCGAGTCCAGATGAAGGATTCCAAGATCATCCTCAACGACGGCCTCCGCAACTATAAGATCAAAGGTCCGGACATGGACTTCAGATACGGAACGCCCAATGTCCGCCTGCGGTTCAACCCCGGAGACAAGTTCGCGTTGGGCGGCTGGAGCATGAAAGCTCCGTTGAAGACCGCCGGTAACGACTTCATCGACGATATCGCTTGGCGCGTGCCGCGTGCACTGCCCGGCAATATCAAGAACGTTACCTGGTCGGCGAAGTTCTACAGCCGGTCGGACATCCAACAGCTAAAGTGGCAGTGGGGCGGCGCGGTCTACACGCGCTTGACCGACAGCTACAGACGTCTGGACGTCAAACCGCTCGACGATCAGAAATATCCTCCGTATAACAACGACAAGGCCGGAACTCCCGAGCGCTACAAAAACTGGGTGACTCAGGGCGCGACCGGCGGCGGCGGCAACAACTATACGGGCGTCGGCGGACCAACCGTCAACGTCACGCCGTGCCGTTAGGCCGGCCATCTATAAACGCGGAACTTGGGGAGCTGGCGGGAGCTCCCCGGGGTCCTGCCTTCCCACTCAACTTTCGCAAAAAGGTAGGAGCATTATGTCACAACATCACTTAGTAAAAGGCCTGGCCGGCCTGGGAACTACGGTCCTTGCCCTGCTCATCGCAGGCTGCGGCGGCGCCGGTAGTCAGCTCGGCTCGGCTCCCGCAGGCCAAGGCCTCATGCCGTCGTCCACGGGAGTCTCCGATGCGATGACGTTCGACCGTCATCACCGTCATCGCGCGTGCGCGGCGACGGCCAACACGTGGAAGTTCAACAACACAGCGATCTCCAAGGGCTCGTGGCTCTACTTCGCGAGCATCTTCACAGTGCCGGGACCGAAACAGGCTGAGAAGATCACGATGACCGATTCGAAGATTACCTTCGTCGTCGGCAACAAGACGGTCCGCCTCAAGGGTCCCGATATGGTCGCGACGGTCGATTCGTCTGGTACGGTGCACTTGAAGTTCAAGGGCCGGAAGTTTGGTCGTTTCTTCGGCGATAACGGCGAGTTTAAGCTCGTCGCGCCGGAAGGCACGGCCGGGAACGACTTCCTCAACGCCGTCGCTTGGCGCGTGACCCGCGACATCCCCGGCAACATGCAGAACGTCACCTGGTCGGGCAAGTTTTACAGCAAGACGGGGACGAAATTCATGTGGAAGTGGGGCGCGGCGGTTTACACGCGTCTGAGCAAAGACTACAAACGTCTCGACGTCAAGGCGCTCGACGACCAGAAATATCCTCCGTATAACAACGATTCGGCCGGCACCCCGGAGCGCTACAAGAACTTTGTAACGGCCGGCGGCACGGGCAACGGGCACAACCAATATATTGGCGCACCGAGCCCGCCCACGAACGTTACGCCCTGCGCATAGCCAGAGGCAGACAGGTTCCCAGGGAGCTGGCGGGAGCTCCCTGGGTCCCACTTTCGCAACATTACAAACTTCAAAGGTAGGACATGATGAAACACGATTACGCCTCCATAGGCCTGACAGGCTCTGGGGCTCTCGCATTAGCCCTGCTCGTCGCCGGCTGCGGCGGCAACACGGGCGTCGGGCCGGTGCCCGGAGGGCAGAGTCTCGCGCCGGCGGGCGTTCAGACGGGTCGGGGCGATTCCTCGGATATGACGTCGCCGGACCGCCGGCATCACCATCGTGCGTGCGCAAAGGTTACCAACTCGCAGAACTTCAACGGTACGGCTATCGCTAAGGGTTCGTACATCTGGTTCTCGAGCGTCGAGCAGCTCGGCGGCGGCCAGAGCGCTGCCAAAGTCGAGATGAGGGACTCGAGGATTCGATTCACCGACGGAACTCGCAGCTACGAGGTCAAGGGTCCAAACATGCGGCTTGACATCGGTAAGGCCGATGTAAAGCTGCACTGGCAGCGCTTCGACAAGATCTTCCGGGGTAGAGAAGGTCGCTTTCTCATGAAGGCGCCGTCCAAGACCGCCGGCAACGACCTCCTCAACGGCATCGCCTATAAGGTGCCGCGCGATCTGGCCGGCGGCATCAAGAATGTCACCTGGTCGGCGAGGTTCTATAGCAAGAACAGCGGAGTCCAGTTCCACTGGCAGTGGGGCGCAGCGGTCTATACGAAATTCAACCGCAACTATAACCGGGTGGATGTCAAACCGCTCGACGACAACCACTACCCGCCGTACAACTCCGACCACGCTGGCACACCGGAAGCGTATAAGAACTACGTGACCGGCGGCGCGACCGGTGGCGGCGGCGCCAACTATACAGGCGGACTGGGCCCGAGCATCAACGTAACTCCCTGCAAGTAGGCGGCTCCGGCCGAATTCATTGCAACCGCATGCCGCTTGGATGAACGGCACTTTGGCTTGGTAACCCGACGGGTCGGATGCAAAAGCATCCGGCCCGCTCCATTTTTTAACAGAATTCGCTGCGCAGCACTTCGACGAATGCGTACTTTGCCGGGAGAAATCGGGTAAGAGAACCTCGAGTTCCCAGGGACGTTGAGATTCGTTAACGCATCAACACTCGGGTAGCTCGGGCGACCGAGGGGCCCCACTCGGCTCCACCCTGGTTTTGGACTTAAGATTTAGGCCTTCGCGACCTTCCCCGGCCTTAAGACCCTGCGGATATTATCACTACTTCCTCTTAAAGGAGAATCAGAGATGTTTGGCACCCTTGGCTTCTACGGCCGCTCGCTCACGGTAGCCGCAACGGCTGCGACCGCGGTACTAGCCGGCTGCGGCGGCTCTCAAACGGCCAATCCGGCGATGCAGCTCAATCCGCAAGTGCACGCGCCGGTGAGCTGGGCTCTCGGCCCGAACTCATCATCCCTAAGCGACGACGCACGTAAGTGCAACGGGGGCGGTCCCGTCAAGCTCACGCCTTGCCGCATCCACTTCACCAAGTTGAGCGACCAAGCCGTCGCCGTATCGGTCAAATATCCGGGCGACCCTAAAGGTACCCTTACCGAGACCGACAACTGCGGTGACAGGGCAACGGTTACCGGCTCGGGCGGCTCTTGGACCGTAACTCCCGGGACAAAGAGGCGCAGATGCAAAGCGGTCTTCGCATACAGCAGCAATGGCAAGGAACACGGCTCGGCCGTCCTGCGGATCGATAACCGCGACGTGCACAAGAAGCACTAGTTTTAACGGGACTTTTGGCTTGGAACCCTACGGGCCGGATGCGAAGGCATCCGGCCCGCTCCATTTAAGCAACTCCCATGGAAGTAAAATCAACTTACCTCGGAACAATGATCGGCCTGGCGACGGTTGCCTTCGGCCTGATCGCTGCCGGCGCGTGGAACAAGTTCATCAGCGACGTCATCGCGCTCTTTCTCAAGCCGGGCAACGGCGTGCTCGCAGAGCTCATTTATGCCGTGATCATAACGATCGTCGCAATCGTTGTCGTTCAGAGTCTGGCAAAGCTGGCGGAGAAGGAAGCACAGTTGACGGCGAGGCTGCCGTTCGTCGAAAAGACCGGGGAGTAGCTCCGGCAGCACCGCGGGACCGCTTTTTCAGTGCAGGGGTTGTCGCGCTTCGCTGAGGAACGAACGGCCATGCCCATCGACCTTCACGAACTCCGGTCGCGTTCGTTCCACGGCACAAAACGCCGCATCTACCATTTGCTCGAAGAGATGGGCACCTCGGGCGACCAGATCTGGCCCTTTGCCTCGCAGCCGTTCATGCGTTCTCCTGGGCCGCTGACGCCCGGCCGGACCGAAGAATGGCACCTCGGGATTCACAGCATTCTGGAAGAGGCCGTTCCCGAGGAACGGGTCGTTTGGCGTTTCCGCAACGATGGTCTCGACGGGACGCACGGGTTCCACCTCTCCACGGTCGGCAAAGAGACCGTCGTGGAGTATCGCGTGGACGCAATCTTGTCGGACACCGACGGCCGCCTGCTCTGGAGGCGTTTCGAGGACCAGTTCGAGCGTTCGACCGAGGCGCTCTTCGATAAACTCGCCCGCGTTCTCAAGCGATAGGGAACTCCGCAGTGCCCGACCCGGTCGACTTCATCGATGTCGCGGGGCTGTTCTCCGACGAAGAGCGGCTGGTTCGCGACACCGTGCGCGCGTACGTGCGCGAGCGCGTCTTGCCCCATGTCGCCCAATGGTTCGAGGAGGGAACGCTTCCGCGCGAGCTCGGCCTAGAGCTGGGCCGCCTCGGACTCCTCGGCATGCATCTCGAGGGTTACGGCTGCGCTGGCGCGACCGCGGTCGCCTATGGCATTGCCTGCTTAGAGTTGGAAGCCGGGGACTCGGGGGTGCGCAGTTTCGCCTCGGTTCAGGGCTCTCTTGCGATGTACGCGATCCACCGCTGGGGCGACGAGGCGCAAAAGGGGCAGTGGCTCCCGCCGATGGCGCGGGGTGAGGTAATCGGCTGTTTTGGCTTGACCGAGCCGGACTTCGGCAGCAATCCGGCCGGCATGCGAACCTATGCTCGCCGGCACGGATCCGACTGGGTGATCGACGGGACGAAAATGTGGATCACCAACGGCTCGATCGCCGATCTCGCGATCGTTTGGGCGCAGACCGATGACGGCATTCGCGGCTTCATCGTGCCGCGCGGCACGCAAGGCTTCTCGGCGGCGAATATCGAGCGGAAGCTGTCGCTGCGCGCCTCGGTTACCAGCGAGCTGGTACTCGACGGCTGCCGGCTTCCGGCCGAGGCGCTGCTGCCGCTGGGCGACGGCCTGGGGGCCCCGCTCTCGTGTTTGAACGAAGCGCGGTTCGGAATCATCTGGGGAGCGATCGGCGCGGCGCGAAGCTGCTACGAGTCGGCGCTCGAGTACAGCAAGACGCGCGTCCAGTTCGACCGGCCCATCGGCGCCTTTCAATTGACTCAGGCGAAGCTGGTCGACATGCTGCTGGAGCTCAATAAAGGCGCGCTCTTGGCGCTGCATCTCGGGCGCGCGAAGGACGGCGGCCGCCTCCATCCCTCCCAGGTCAGCCTCGCCAAACTCAACAACGTCCGCGAGGCGCTCGCGATCGCCCGTCAGGCGCGAACAATTCTCGGCGCGAACGGGGTCACGCTGGAGTACCCCGTCATTCGCCACATGAATAACTTGGAATCGGTGCTGACGTATGAGGGGACCAGCGAGATGCACGCGCTCGTCGTGGGCAAAGAGATAACCGGTCTGGCGGCTTTTACCTAGCGGTTAAGCCGCGCCAGCCTTGACCTCGCGCGAAGGCCCTGGTACACTGCCGAAGTTGCGGTTCGTGCCGGTTCGCTTTCCAATGCGTGCCGGCGAAAAAAATACTACAATACGCCTGGCCCCGTGGTCTGGCGATTCTCACAGAAACAGGCGCATGAAGAACATCCTTGGCCGTAAAGTCGGGATGACCAGCATCTTCACCGATGACGGCCGGTACGTGCCGGTCACGGTGATTGCGGCGGGTCCCTGCACGGTCGTCGGTCTGCGGACGAAGGAAAAGGACGGCTACGAGGCCGTTGCTTTGGGTTTTGAGCCAATCAAGCGGCGTCGGCTGACCCGAGCGCAGGGTGGACACTTCAAGAAGCAAGGCGTCGAGCCGGTGCGCGTCGTCCGCGAGTTTCGCGGCGACGGGCAAGATTGCGAGCTCGGCCAAGCCGTGACGGTCACCGGCTTCGAGCCCGGGGATCGCGTCGACGTCGTCGGGGTTTCCAAGGGGCATGGCTTCGCGGGAGCCATCAAACGTCATAACTTTAGCGGTGGCGGCGCAAGCCACGGCTCGATGATCCATCGGCAGCCGGCATCCAACGGCGACACCAACGCCGGGCGCACCGTGCTCGGCAGCCGCCGCCCGGGACACTACGGCGTCGATCGAACGACGCTGCAGAATCTCGAGGTCGTGCGCGCCGATGGAGAGCGCAACCTGTTGCTCGTGCGGGGTGCCGTCCCCGGGGGCAAGAACGCGCTGGTGCTGGTGCGCCAGAGCGTAAAAGTGAAAAAAGCCGGAGCTAAAGCGTAATGCCCAACGTGATCGACGCCTCCGGAAAAGTCGTCCGGGAGATGGAATCGCCCGCGGTTCTCAATGCAGAGTTTGGCGATAAGCTCACGGTCGTCTACCGCGCGGTCCACCGCGAATTTGCCAACTCGCGTGCCGGAACCGCTTCGACACTCAAGCGCGATGAAGTGCGGGGCGGCGGGCGCAAGCCGTGGCGGCAGAAGGGCACCGGCCGCGCGCGCCAGGGCTCGATTCGTTCACCGCAGTGGCGTCACGGCGGGGTGGTCTTCGGTCCCCAGCCGCGGAGCTTCGTCGAGTCGCTCAATAAGAAGGAACGCCGGCTCGCCTTTATTGCGGCCCTAGCCGACCGCTTTCACAACGACGCCGTCACATTATTGGAGACGGCCGATTTTTCGATCGCGAAGACCGCCGGCTTCGCCAAGCTGCTCTTCGGCAGCGCCAAGGCGGCGCGCGTCGGGCCGACGACGCTGATCGTCTGTCGCCGCGGCGAAACGCACGCAGCCGAGCTCGAGCGGGTCGGCCGAAACCTGACGCGGGTCGGGTTCACCGACGAGGGCGCGCTCGACGTCAAGGACGTACTGCGCTTCGAGCGGCTATTCTTCACGACCGACGCCTACGACGCGCTCACGCAGCGCCTCGCCGGCAAACAGGAGCCAGCCGATGGACGCTCGTGACGTCATCGTAGCGCCGCGGATCACAGAAAAAGCGATGGCCGACGCGCTGGTGCAGCAGTATACGTTCGTCGTGCACCCGCAGGCCACAAAGACGCAGATCCGCCACGCGATCGAAGAGATCTTTCACGTCAACGTCTTGGAAGTCAACACGATCAACGTGCGAGGCAAGGCGCGCAACTCGGCGCGCCGCGGAGTCCGCGTTCGCGGCAAACTGAGCGACTTCAAGAAAGCGATCGTCACGATCAAGGCCGGTCAGAAGATCGAGCTCGGCGGAGTCAACTACTTTGAGCAATAATCATGCCTGTTAAGAAATACCGGCCGACGTCGCCGGGCAAGCGTTTTTTGACCACGCTCGATTTTTCGGACCTTTCCAAAGTGGCACCCGAACGGTCGCTGATCGAAGTTCGCAAGAAGCATTCCGGCCGAAATAACAACGGCCATATAACCGTGCGCCATCGCGGCGGCGGCACGCGCAAGATCTATCGCATCATCGATTTCAAGCGCGGCAAGGACGGCGTCCCGGCGAAGGTCGCCACCGTCGAGTACGATCCCAACCGCTCGTGCCGGATCGCGCTGCTCCATTACCGCGACGGCGAAAAGCGCTACATCTTGGCGCCGCTTGGCTTGCGCGTCGGCGACCTGGTGGAATCCGGTCCGAACGCTGATATCAAGATCGGCAACGCCCTGCCGATAAAAAATATTCCCGTCGGCACGGTGATCCACAACATCGAGCTGCGTCCCCGTGAGGGGGGTAAGCTCGTGCGCTCCGCGGGCGTGGCGGCGCAACTTATGGCCAAAGAGGATCAATACGCGCAGGTCAGGATGCCGTCGGGCGAAGTTCGCCGGATCCACATCGACTGCCGCGCGACCATCGGACAACTCGGAAACGTCGAACACGAGAACCAAGTCATCGGCAAAGCCGGCCGTTCTCGCCACCTCGGAAAGCGCCCGTCCGTTCGCGGCATCGCGATGAATCCGGTCGATCATCCGCACGGCGGCGGCGAAGCGCGCTCGACCTCCGGGCGCCCGCCGACCACGCCGTGGGGCGTGATGACGATGGGCAAAAAGACCCGCCGGAACAAGCGCACGACGAAGATGATCGTTCGCAGGAGAGGCTCGAAATAATGTCGCGTTCGCTGAAAAAGGGTCCGTACGTCGCGCCCGACCTCGTCCGGAAGATCGAGAAGCTCAACGAGACCCGCGAGCGGCGCGTCATCAAGACGTGGAGCCGCGATTCGACGGTGCTGCCGACGATGGTCGGCCACACGATCGGCGTGCATAACGGCAAGACGCACATCCCCGTCTACGTCACCGAAAATATGGTGGGCCACAAGCTGGGCGAGTTTTCTCCGACGCGGCACTTCCGCGGTCACGGCGGAGAAAAGGCAACGGTGAAGACGTGACGGAACGGGCTCCGCAGGCCGTCGCCCATCTGCGATTCGTGCGCACCGGGCCGCGAAAACTGCGGCGCGTCGCCAATGCAATTCGCGGCAAGAGCGTTCGCGAAGCGCTCGTGCTCTTGAAGTTCGCCGAAGTCTTCGCCGCGGAGCCGATCGAGAAGCTCGTTCGCAGCGCGGTGGCCAATGCCGGCAACAATCACGACATGAATGCCGACGAACTCTATATCACCCGGATTACGGTCGACGGCGGCCCGGGCGGCCGCTTCACGAAGCGAGTCGATCCGCGCGCGCAAGGCCGCGCGTATTTTAAGCGTAAGCGCCTCTCGCACGTAACGGTGATCGTCAGCGAGACGCCGCCGGCCAAACCGCCGAAGCGGTCGGCTGGGGCATCGGTTCAGGCGGCGCGGACGACGCGCCGTGCGGCGCCGCCGGCTGCGCCCGCGGCAAAATCACCTGCGAAAAAACCCGGCGCGCGCAAACGCGCGGCAAGCGCCAAGGGAGCCTAAGTGGGACAAAAGATTCACCCGGTCGGCATGCGCTTGGGAATCACGCGCACCTGGGACAGCCGATGGTTCGAGAAAAAGCATTACGTCGAGTGGCTGCACGAAGACGTGGCCATTCGCAAATCCTTCAATCGCTGGATGCGTTCCGCCTCGATCAGCAAGATCGAGATCGAGCGCCGCGCGAACCAGGCTCGAGTCATCGTCAACACCGCCAAGCCCGGCATCATCATCGGCAAGCGCGGCGTCGGCATCGACGAGATTCGCAAGACGCTCGAGCAGCTCACCGGCAAGAGCGTCGCCGTGAACGTGATGGAGATTTCGCACCCCGAGCTCGATGCGAGGCTGGTCGCCCAGAATATCGTGGACCAACTCGAAAAGCGAATTGCGTTTCGCCGCGCGATGAAGCAGAGCATCATGCGCACGATGCGCGCCGGCGCGCGGGGAATCAAGGTGCAGGTCTCCGGGCGCCTCGGCGGCGCCGAGATCGCGCGCACCGAGCATAATGCCGACGGCAAGGTGCCGCTGCATACGCTGCGCGCCGACATCGACTACGCACAGGTCGAAGCCTTCACCACCTTCGGGCGCATCGGCGTGAAAGTCTGGATCTATCGCGGCGAAGTGCTGCCGGATCAGCCTCGCGGCGACGGCGCCCTTCGAGATCGCCCCGAGCGCGGCCGCGACCGCCGCGATCGCGGCGGTAGAGGACGCCGCGACGGCCGCCCTGCGGGTCCCGCCGTGCGGCCGGCCGGCTCTTCCGGGGATGCGCCGTACGAACCCGTAATCGCTTCGCCCGAACCTTCGACGCCCGCGCCGGAAGCTGTGACGTTTGCGCCGGAGCCGCCGCAACCGGCTCCGCCTTCCGAGGTGACCGAGTAACATGTTGACCCCCAAACGCGTCAAATGGCGCAAAGTTCAGCGCGGCCGGATGTCCGGAATGGCCACTCGCGGCAACTCGCTGACGTTTGGCGATTTCGGGCTGCAAGCGATGGAGCCGTGTTGGATGACCAGCCGTCAAATCGAGGCGGCTCGTATCGCGATGACGCGCCACATCAAACGCGGCGGAAAAGTCTGGATCAAAGTCTTTCCGGATAAGCCGGCGACGAAAAAGCCGGCCGAAGTACGGATGGGCTCGGGTAAGGGAAACCCGGAGTTTTGGGTTGCCGTCGTGCGGCCGGGGCGCGTGCTCTTCGAGCTATCGGGCGTCGCTCCGAACGTTGCGCGCGAAGCGCTGGAGCGGGCGGCCGCAAAACTCCCGATCGGCACCAAGATCGTCTCACGCGAGGAAGCATCGTGAAAAAAAGTGACCTCGACGGATTGCGCGATCTCACCGTCAACGAGCTGCAGCAGAAAGCCCGCGACGCAAAGTCGGAGCTTTTCACCCTGCGCTTCGCGCTGCGCACCGGTCATTTGACCGACTTCAGCAAGATTCGCGAGATGCGCCGCTCGTACGCGCAAATCCAAACCGTCATCTGCGAGAAGCGGCTAGCGGAGGCAGAGCATGGAGCAGCCTAACGGTACGCCGACCCAGGTGCTGGAAGAAAAGACGGGTCGGGCAACGCGGCGCGTCAAGCAAGGGCGCGTAGCTTCCAATAAGATGGACAAGACGATCGTCGTGGTGGCGGAGACGCGCGTGCGCCATCCCGTCTACGGCAAGATCGTCCGCAAGTCCACGCGCTTCAAGGCGCACGACGAGCGCAACGAAGCCAACATCGGAGACGTCGTTCGGATCGGGGAGTGCCGTCCGCTGTCGCGCGAAAAGCGCTGGCGGCTGCTCGAGATCGTGGAGCGGGCCAAATGATTCAACAAGAGACTCGTCTGAGGGTTGCCGACAACAGCGGCGCTCGCGAGCTGCTCGTGATTCACATCACCGGCGGCGGACGGCACGTTTACGCCCACGTGGGCGACGTGATCGTCGGCACCGTCAAGAGCGCGATTCCCGGCGCGGCCGTGAAAAAAGGTCAGGTCGTCAAGGCCGTGGTGGTGCGGACCAGCGCCCCGATTCGGCGTCTGGACGGCTCGGTGGTTCGCTGCGACGATAACGCTTGCGTGATCATCAAGGGTGAAAAAGATAACCTCGACCCGCGCGGTACCCGCGTCTTCGGGCCGGTCATGCGCGAGCTGCGCGAGCGAGGCTTCCTGAAGATCGCCTCTCTCGCACCGGAGGTGCTTTAGGATGCCCACGAAGCGATTCGTCGTCAAGGGTGACACCGTGATGATTCGCCGCGGCAAGGAACGCGGAAAGCGCGGAACCATCAAGGCGGTGCAGATCGAGGCCGGCACCGCGATCGTGGAAGGCGCCAACGTGGTCAAGCGGCATACCAAACAGAGTTCGAAGTCCTCGAACATGGGCGGCTCGTCTCAGACCGGGGGCATCATCGAGAAGGAGGCACCGTTGCCGCTTTCCGCCTTGCAATACGTCTGCGAGAAGTGCAAGGCGCCGACGCGGCTGCGCCACGGCCGGGCCGCCGACGGTGCCGTTCATCGCATTTGTGCGCGCTGCGGCGAGCCCGCGCGCGAGTCGGCAAAGGGAGCGTAACCCGGTGGCGGAGCGTCTGAAGGAACGGTACGAGCAGCAGATTCGCGGTCAGCTGCAAGAACGTTTTGGTTACAAGAACGTCAATCAAATTCCGAAGCTGGAAAAGGTCGTCGTGAACATGAGCGTCGGCGAGGCAATCGTCAACCCGAAAGCGCTCGATGCCGCGGTCAGCGAGTTGACTGCAATTACCGGTCAAAAGCCAGTGATCGCCAAGGCGAAGAAATCCATCGCGGCCTTCAAACTGCGCGCCGGAATGAACATTGCCGCCAAGGTGACGCTGCGCGGCGACCGGATGTACGTATTCGTGGACAAGCTCTTCAACGTGGTGCTGCCGCGTATCCGCGATTTCCGCGGGCTTCCCGCAAAATCGTTCGACGGTCGCGGCAACTATAACTTAGGCCTGCGCGAACAGCTGGTCTTTCCGGAAATCAATTACGACAAGGTCGACAAGACTCGCGGCATGGACGTCACGATCGTCACGACGGCCAAGACCGATGAAGAGGCCTCGGAGTTTTTGGTTGCGATGGGCTTGCCGTTGCAGAAGGCCGCTTCGACGCCCGCGGGACCGAAGAGGTAGTTGGAGTAATGGCTAAAACGAGTTTGATCGTAAAATCGCGACGCACGCCGAAGTTCTCGGTGCGCGGACACAATCGCTGCAAAATCTGTGGGCGCCCGCGCGGCTTTCTGCGCAAGTTTGCCATGTGCCGGATCTGTTTCCGCGAGAACGCGCATGCCGGCGTGGTTCCGGGTGTCACGAAGGCCTCATGGTAAGGAGCACGAGCACATGTCGATAACCGACCCGATTGCCGATATGCTGACACGCATCCGCAACGCCAACACGGCCAACCACAAGACGGTCGACGTGCCGGCTTCGCGAGCGAAAGCGGCCATCGCGCAGATCCTGCAAGACGAAGGCTTCATCGAGAGCTTCGAACGCGTAGCCGAAGGCCCGCAAGGCAAGATTCGAATTCAGCTCAAGTATGGTCCGGAGAAGGAGAAGATCATCACCGGTCTTCGCCGCATCTCTCGTCCCGGGCTGCGCGTGTACGCGGGCAAGACGGAGATACCCCGAGTCCTCGGCGGCCTCGGTTTGGTGATCATCTCGACGCCCCAAGGCGTCATGTCGGGGAAACGCGCGAAGAAGCAAGGCGTTGGAGGAGAGGTTCTTGCGTACGTTTGGTAAGGCGGTGCAGCCATGTCTCGCATAGGTAAGCTGCCCGTCGCCGTGCCTTCCGGGGTCAACGTGAAGGTCGAGGACGACGTGGTGCGCGTCAGCGGACCGAAGGGAGAGCTGCATCAGCAGATTCTCGCGCGCGTCGTTGACGTACAGCTGCAGGACGGAAAAATCTTGGTCGGGCGCAAGGGCGATGCGAAGGAGCACCGCAGCGCGCACGGCTTGACGCGCACGTTGATCGCGAACATGGTCGAAGGCGTCAGCAAAGGCTTCCGCAAGAGTCTGGAGATTAGCGGCGTCGGCTACCGCGTTGCGAAATCGGGCGAAAAGCTGACATTGAGCTTGGGCTATTCGCATCCGGTCGCCTTCGAGGCACCCAAAGGCGTCGTGCTATCGGTCGAAGGTCAAACCAAGATTCACGTCGACGGCATCGATAAGCAAGCTGTGGGGCAAGTTGCTGCCGACATCCGGCGTCTGCGCCAGCCGGAGCCGTATAAGGGCAAGGGCATTCGCTACGAAGGCGAGCGCATTCGCAAGAAACTCGGTAAGGCCGGAAAGGCTGGAAAGAAGTGATCGCTAAATCTGAGGCGCGGCGCGAGCGCCATAGGCGCCTTCGAAAGAAACTCTCCGGCACGCCGGACCGGCCGCGGCTTTTCGTGCGCCGCTCGCTGCACCATATCTACGCCGTCCTGATCGACGACGCGAAGGGCCACACGCTAACGACGGCGTCGACGCTCGACGAATCGCTCACCGCCGGGTTGAGTTCTAAGACGAACCTTGCCGCCGCTGCGGCGGTCGGCTCGGCAATCGCAGGCAAAGCGAAGGCAGCCGGCATCTCCGAAGTCGTCTTCGACCGGGGCGGATACAAATACCATGGCCGCGTGCGCGCGCTTGCGGACGCGGCCCGTGAAGCGGGGTTGACCTTCTGATGCAATACCGAGGTCGCGATCGCGACAATAGCGGCTTTGAAGAGACGGTCGTGCGCGTCAATCGCGTTGCCAAGGTCGTCAAAGGCGGTAAGCGGTTCAGTTTTAGCGCGCTGGTCGTCGTCGGCGACCGCAAAGGCAAGGTTGGCTTCGCCATCGGTAAGGCGGCCGAGGTGCCCGAGGCAATTCGGAAAGCCGTCGAGCAGGCCCGCAAGAGCCTGGTCACCGTCGCTATGGTCGAGCGAACGATTCCCCATGAGGTGCGCCACGAAGTCGGCGCCGCGACGGTGCTGCTCAAGCCGGCCGCGCCCGGCACCGGCGTCATCGCCGGCGGATCGATGCGCGCCGTCCTCGAGCTGGCCGGAATCCACGATATTCTCACCAAGTGTTTGGGGACCACCAACCCGATCAACGTGGTAATGGCGACGGTCTCGGCGCTCGGTTCGCTGCGCACCGTCGAGCAAGTTGCCGCGATGCGCGGCAAGACCGTTAAGGAAATCTACGCGGCGTAATCATATGGCAGAAAAACAGATTCTCAAGCTCGGCGACCTCAAACCCGCGGCCGGAAGCCGCCCGAAGCGGCAGCGCATCGGTCGCGGTCATGGCTCCGGCATGGTCAAGACCGGCGGCGAGGGCGGCAAGGGCCAAACGGTCCGCTCCGGCGGCGGCAAAGGGCCGGCCTTCGAAGGCGGGCAAACCGCCTGGGCGCGCCGCCTGCCGCACGGGCGCGGCTATTCGCAGAAAGCTCGCGATACCGGTCACTTCGGCACGCGGCTTGCGGTCGTCAAGCTGAGCCGGCTCTCCAAGTGGGATACCAGCGTTGAGGTCACGCCGGAGTCTTTGCGCGAACGCGGCATCCTCAAGGCGCTGCGCGACGGCGTGAAAATTCTCGGTGACGGCGGCCCAAGCGTCGCCCTACCGGCGGGTCTGCGATTTCGCGACGTGCTCTTCTCGAAGGGCGCGCGCGAAGCGCTGGCCGTCGCGGGCGCGCAGATCGAAGAGAACGCCGGCTAGTGTTCGATAACCTCCGGGCGGCCGTACTCGTGCCGGAGATCCGGCAGCGGATTCTCTTCGTGTTCTTCGCTTTTGCGTGGTTCGTCTTCATGATCCACGTGCAGCTGCCTAACGTAAACCAGGTAGCGTGGCAGCACGTGCTGCAGAGCGGCGCGTTCTATAACCTGCTCGGCTTCCTGTCGGGCGGCGCGCTGCAGAAGCTCTCCATCATTGCGATGGGCATCACCCCGTATATCAACGCCTCGATCATCATGCAGCTCATGACGGTCGTGATGCCGCAGCTCGAAGAGATGGCGAAGAAAGGCGGCGAGGAAGGCCGCAAAAAGATCAGCCAGTACACGCGCTGGCTGACCATCGTGCTCGGCACGATTCAAGCGACCTTCATGGCGATCTCTATGGAGCGTTCGGGCGTCTTCTACGACACGAGCATTTGGTATCTGCTGTACGCAATCATCGCGATGGTGGGCGGCACGCTCTTCCTGATGTGGCTCGGCGAGCAGATCAGCGACAAAGGCATCGGCAACGGCGTGTCGCTCATCATCTTCATCGGCATCGTGTTGCGCTATCCGCAGTACGTTACGCAGACGTACGCCTCGGCCAGCCAGGGCGCCGAATCGCTGCTCAACCTGCTGCTTTATATCGCCATCGCGATCGTCATCATCGTCTCGATCATCTTCCTGTACCAAGGACAGCGCCGCGTGCCCGTTCAGCAAGCGCGGCGGACGGTCGGGCGCAAGATGTTCGCGGGGCGATCGACCTACATTCCGCTGCGCCTCAACAACGCGGGCGTCATCTCGATCATCTTTGCGATCTCGATCTTGCTCCTGCCGCAACAGGCGCTCTCGTGGTTCGGTCGCGGCCAAGCGATCGTCGGCAGCGGTCTTTGGCCAGCGATCGAGCGCGGAATGCAGGGCTTCTCGGCCTGGCTCAACGTCTGGTTCACGCCCAACGGCTTCCTTTATAACATCGTCTATTTTCTGCTGGTCGTCGTCTTCACGTTCTTTTACAGCTCGATCGTCCTCAATACGCGCGACGTGGCCGACAATCTGAAGAAGACCGGTGCCTTCGTTCCGGGAATTCGCCCGGGCCAGCCGACCGTCGACTACCTCAACAAGATTTTGATGCGAATCACCACGGCGGCCGCCATCTATCTCGGACTGCTCGCGGTTCTGCCGGGAGCGCTGCAGCGCGGCCTTTCGGTGACCACGTTCTATCTCGGCTCGACCTCGCTGCTGATCGTCGTGGGCGTGGCCCTCGACACGATCACGCAGATCGAAGCGCGCTTGGCGATGCGCGACTATCGCGGATTCATCAAGCGATAGGAACGCAAAGGTAGTCGTGCGCGTCGTCTTTCTTGGGCCGCCCGGCGCCGGCAAAGGGACGCAAGCCCGCATCCTTCACGAGCGATTCGGCCTGCAGCAAATTTCGACGGGAGACATTCTCCGCCGCAACTGCGTCGAACAAACGGAACTGGGACGCCAAGCGGAAGGATATATGGCGCGAGGGGAGCTCGTTCCCGACGCGCTCGTGATCGCGATGATCGAACGCGAGCTGCGCAGCCTGCCGACCGGTTTCGTCATGGACGGCTTTCCGCGCAACGTCGCGCAAGCGGAGGCGCTGGACGCCCTGCTTGGGCGCCGCGGATGGCCGCTCGAATGCGCGATTCTCTTTAGCGCCGATCGCCCGACGCTGATCGCCCGGCTTGCCTCACGCTGGACCAATCCGCGCAACGGCAGGACGTACAACGTTTTGACGAATCCGCCGGCGGTCGCGGGTATTGACGACGAAGACGGCGGCGAGCTGGTGCAACGCGACGACGATCGTGCCGACACGGTGGCGACGCGCCTTGACGTCTTCGACGCACAGACCAGGCCGCTGATCGAATACTATCGGAAGACGGGCAAGCTGGTGGAAGTCAACGCGCTGGCAAGCGTCGAGCTCGTCGCCGAACGGATCGCTTCCGCGGTCGGTGCGGCGGAGGCTCCGGGGACGCGATGGTAGCGCTGAAGTCGCCGCGCGAGATCGAGATCATGCGTGCGAGCGGCAAAGTTACGGCCCGCGTGTTGACCGGGCTCATGAAAGCCGCGCGTCCGGGGATGACGACCGACGAGTTGGATGCCCTCGCCGAGCGTGGGATCCGTGAGGCCGGCGGGATCCCGACGTTTAAGGGTTACAATGGGTTCACCGGGTCGATCTGCGCTTCGCTCAACGATGAGGTCGTCCACGGAATTCCGGGAACGAGGGTGCTGCGCGACGGCGACCTGCTTTCGATCGATATCGGCACCACGCTTGACGGCTACGTCAGCGACAGTGCCGTAACGGTTCCGATCGGCAACATTTCGCAAACGGCACAACGCCTGCTCGAGGTGACGCGGGAGTGCCTGACGGTCGGGATTGCCCAGATGCAGCGGGGCAAGCACGTCGGCGATATCGGGGCGGCGGTGCAGGCTCACGCCGAGGGGCACGGCTTCGGCGTCGTGCGCGAGCTGGTGGGGCACGGCGTCGGTAAGGCAATGCACGAGGAGCCTCAGGTTCCCAACTTTGGCGAGGCAGGGGCCGGGATGGAGCTGCGAGCCGGCTTGGTCCTCGCAATCGAGCCGATGATCACGCAGGGGGGGCCCAGGGTCCGGATTCTGAAGGACGGCTGGACAGTCGTTACCGCAGATGGTAAACTCGCAGCGCACTTCGAGCACACGATCGCGGTGACGGAGGACGGGCCCCAGATTCTGACGCTGCGCGACTACGCAGAGGACCCAGGGATCGAACGGTACCGGCCGCCGAGGGAAGCTATTGCGTGAGGTGCTCGCGGAGGGTGTATGGCGCGTAAGCGGGGCGGGCGCCCGCCTCGCGGCAAAGCGACGGCCGAAAAAGCGGCCAAGACCGCCACTCCCAAAGAAGAGGCGATCGAAGTGGAAGGCACCATTGTGGAGCCTTTGCCCAACGCGATGTTCCGGGTCGAGTTGACGAACGGCCACCGCGTCTTGGCCCACGTCTCGGGAAAAATTCGGATGAACTTCATCCGTATTCTTCCAGGGGATCGCGTCTTGGTCGAACTCTCCCCCTACGACCTAACCCACGGCAGAATAACATATAGATACAAGTAACCACCCAGTGTCACCCTGAGCCCCTCGACTCCGCTCGGGGTAAACTCCGTCGAAGGGCGACGAGAAACCCAGTGTCATCCTGAGCGCAGTCGAAGGATGATCAGAAACCAAAGGTAAGCAAAATGAAAGTCAGACCATCGGTCAAGAAAATTTGTGAGAAGTGCAAGATCATACGGCGGCACGGAAAAGTGCGGGTGATCTGCGAGGTTAACCCAAAGCACAAACAGGTTCAAGGATAGGGTTTTCCGTCCTTCGACTACGCTCAGGATTAAAAAGGAAATTATAACGTAATATGGCTCGTATCGCTGGGATCGATCTTCCGCGCGAAAAACGCGTGGAGGTTGCGCTTACGTATATTTTTGGCATCGGCCCGTCGACGGCGCGCAAGCTGCTCGCCTTCGCACGGGTAGATCCGAACGTTCGCGTCAAAGCGCTCAGCGAAGAGGACGAGAAGAAGCTGCGCGATGCGATCGACTCGCTCCAGCTGCGAGTCGAGGGAGATCTGCGCCGGGAAGTCCAGGGCAACATCAAGCGCTTGATGGATATCGGGTGTTATCGCGGCATGCGCCACCGCCGCGGCCTGCCGGTTCGCGGACAGCGAACCAAGACCAACGCCCGCACCCGTAAAGGTCCCAAACGCACCGTCGCCGGCAAGAAGAAGACGATAGCCAAGAAATAGCGTGCCGCCTTGAAAGCGGTCGTCACCGCGGGAGGCCGAATTGATGGCGTTTTTGCGTCGGCGGCCGGAACGTCGGTTAAGGCGCTGGCTCGCGTGCAGGGCACGTCGATGCTCGCCCTCGTGCTCGGTGCGTTGCGAGGATGCGGCGCGGATCGGATCGCGGTAATCGGCGGTGACGAAGTCCGCGGTGCCTGTGGATCAGCCGTCGAGCGCTTCATAGAAGAGAGTCCCTCCGGAAGCGAAAACCTCTTGCGGGCCCTGGGCGCGTGGCCCGAGGACGGAGAGCCGCTGCTCTATGCGACCAGCGATTTGCCGTACATTAACGCCGCGGCCGTCCGCGACTTCATCGAGCGCGTACCGGGCGGTACGCTCGGCGTGCCGCTTGCTGAGTTTTCCCACTACGCCGCACGGTTTCCCCAAGCGCCGCCAACCGGAATTACGCTGGCCGGCGAGCGCGTGGTCAACGCCGGCGTCTTTCTCTTGCCGCCGGACAGCGCGCCGCGACTTGCCGGGGCGGCAACCGCGATCTTCGAGTCGCGTAAACGTCCGTGGCGGATGGCAAGTCTTATCGGTCCTTCGGCACTGATTCGCTTTGCGCTGGGGCGCCTGACCATCGCGAACCTTGAAGCGACGGCGCAGCGGGTTTTGCAGGTGCCGGCGCGCGCGGTGCGAGGCTGCGCGCCGGAGCTGGCCTTTGACGTCGACACCGCGGCGGAATACCTTTATGCAACCGAAAACCGCTAATCCGTTTCGGCTCGCACTTTTCTGGCTTGGAATTCAAGCGGTTTGGGGCGCGTTGCTGGGGATTTCGTTGCAGTCGCGCACCATCGAGCTGGCTCCCGCGAACTCACTGATCGCTTATGGCCGCCTGGCTACGGCCGGCGCGATCGTCGCGGCGATCGTTCAGGTCGTCGTCGGCTTCTATTCAGATGCGCGGCGCCGGCGCGGCAGCCGCCGCGTAGAGTTCTATGTAATCGGCGCGCTGGGGGGAGCTGTAGCGATCGAGTTCTTCTTCGGTGCTCGCACGCTGGCCGCGCTCACGATTGCGTACATCGCGGTCCAGGCCGCTCTGAACCTCGCGATCGGGCCCTATCAGGCAATTATTCCGGATTTCGTCGCTCGCGACCGCACGGGAATCGCGTCGTCCTGGATGGCCGCCTTTCAAGGCGCGGGAAACGCGATCGGGGCGCTGGCCGCAAGCTTTATCACCAGCGCGCGCTCGTTGAGCACCGTGTTGAGCGCGCTGCTTCTCACCACGTGTCTGATCACTTCCGCGCACGTTCGCCGGCTGACATTTTGCCTCTCGCCGAGCGGCGCCGAAAGACGCCCGCCGGTGTCGCGCGCATTCGTGGACTTGTTTATTTCGCGTGCTCTCCTCTACGTCGGCTTTTACACGCTATTGGGATATCTGCTCTTCTACGTTGACGGCGTGCTCGGACCGGCGACGTTGGCGGACGGGCGACGCGAGACGGGCATTCTGATCGTCAGCTTTACGCTCGTCGGCGCGCTAGGTGCGGGGCTTGCTGCCCACCCAAGCGATCGTATGGACAAGCGACTTGTCGCGACGGCGGGCGCCGCAGCATTCATCGTGGCGTTGGCCCTCTTCATCGGTTCCCACGGGATCGCCGGCGTTGCCGTCGCCACCTTGCTTGCCGGCCTCGGGTGGGGCGTCTTCCTCGTAGCCGATTGGGCGATTGCCTGCCGTCTGCTTCCCAACGATGCAATGGCGGCGGCAATGGGAATTTGGAACCTCGCGATCGTTGTGCCGCAGATCATCGCTCCCGCTCTTACGACCGCGGTTCTTGCGGCACTGCGACTGGGAGCCGGACACCAGGCTCCGCAGGTTGCATTCGCTCTGGCCTTATGTGAGACGTTAGTAGGGGCCGCCTGGCTCTGGCGCTTACCACGTTGCGTAATCGAGCAATAACGCGTATCGTGTCCTTGTACGGGAGGCAGCATCTTTGGGCGGCCGCTCGTATATAGGCATGTGGTAAGGAAGCTCCCTTACCGTAAACCGTTCGCTTCTAAGGAGGTACCCGTGAAACGACTGAGCACCGGAGTACTCGCCGCGCTAATCGTAGCGTTTTGTGGGTTAAGTGCGGTTGCCGCTCCGTCGAACGCGACGTCTGGAAACAATGGCAACAGCCTCGCGCAGATGAGTTCACCGCCGACGGCGGACTTCGGATCTCCGCCGTCCGGACAAATTCCGATTCTCTATAACGACCATCACGTCTACAGCCGGCCCGACATCGACAAGCAAGGACGCGTACTGTCCGCGCTCGTCCAAGGAGGGACGCTGCTGATTCCGTTGCGCTCGATGTTCGAGCAGATGGGTGCGACGGTTACTTGGGATGCGGGAAGTCAGACCGCGACCGTATCGAAGCCTGGCGCCGAGGTGAAGGTCACCGTCGGCAAGCCGGAGGTAGTCATCAACGGCGAATCGCGTCCGCTCGACGTGCCGCCGATGATCTATAAGGGCGTTGTGCTCGTGCCGGTCCGCGTTATTTCCGAAGGCATGGGCGCCTACGTGCTGTGGGTGGCCGACCGCCGCCTGGTAGTCGTGCGTTACATCCCGGCAACGCCGCCGCCGAGCCCGGCTCCGCCGCCGCCGGCACCCCCGCCGCCCCCCCCGCCGCCCCCGGCGCCGACGCCTAGGCCCCTCCTGGGGGAGTTCTATGTGGCCGGCGACTACATCATCTCGCCCAAGGTCTACAACGAGTTTAGCCCGGGTAACACCGGAACGAGTTCGTTTGACGTCCGCGGCGCGGGTGAGTTCAGCCTCGGCACCATCCCCTTCATGCTCGAGGGTACGTTCGAGCGCTATCAGTATCCGCACAACTGTAACGGCAAGATTCCGGGCTCGTCCCTCTACTATCCGGAATGCTACGTTACGAGCATCGGAGGGCAGGGCAGCTCGCCGGTCCTCACCACCCAGCCTCTGGACGACCAGGATGCCGACGCGCGCTTTGCCGTGCGAGTTCTACAGCCTCGCGTTTACATCGGCGTGGGCTATATGTGGCTCTCGAACAACTACGGCTATCCGAACATGGACTCGTTCGGTTTCGGTGCGGAGAAGCTGCCCGATCTCAACCAGCCGCTCTCGTTCTTCGGCAGCGTTTGGTACTATCCGAACGCTAAGGGGACGTACACCAATCTCTCCACCGCTCCCATCAATCCGACCTCGTATGCTCTTGCCTACAATGTCCTCAAGTATCAGGTCGGAGTCGATTACGTCATCGGGAATAGCCCGGTCTTCATCGATCTCGGCTGGATGGGCGACAACTGGAGCAACAAACAGAACGCTCCGGTCAACCGCAGCTACAACGGCCCCTTCGCCGGGCTCGGTTTCCGGATACTCTACCCATAGCAGCCTAGCCCAGCTAAGCTGAACCGAAGGGCCTGGGGCTCGGTCGCAACGACCGGGCCCCTCGATTTGGCAATAACTTACTTGGCGCACTTTGTGCTCGAACCAGGCGAGCGGCGCAAGCCGCAGGGCTTGACGGGCGACCACCTTAAAGCCTTCGCTACCTTGAGGATGTCGAGCGATAGATCGCCACCCGATTCGTTCCTTGATGCCCTCCTCAAATGGATGGCTTCCACGTACGGCTTGGCCCTGCTGCCCCTGATCGCCAAGCTGATAGTTACGCACGGCCCATACGGTGCCGAATCTTGCTTGTTTGTCCTGGTCTTGGGTGCCTCAGGTGGATTTGAGGCGGCATTCACCACAAAGGGAAGCTGGGCAACCCGCACGTTCCTGATCGTTACCGCCCTGTTTTCGGTGTTTTATGGCGCTACCGGGTACGCGGAGCTGTCCAGCGGCCAGGTCTTCCCAGCTATCGGGCTGCTTTGGTGGGCCGCGGGGGTCTTGTCGCTGGCCTACTTGATTTATAAGGTCCCTTTACTGTGGGAAACCAACGGTTAGTGCTATAAAATAGTGTTTGGAGGCAATGAGGATGACGATTAATGCGTTTGGCTGGATCATGGGCGCCGGGGCAATCCTGGGTTCCATCGGCCTCGCTGTTTCCTCGCTTTACGATGCATTCCGCCGTGCCCGGCGTCACGCATAACCGGAAAGTTGTGGCACAGCCTAAAGCTCGTGATTAGCCGGCAGAAACGCCGAGCGCCCCGTCGAGGGACGACGGAGCGCTCAATCAGGGCGTTTACTAGAGGAGGCTGGGCCGTGAGGCGATCAACGCTGCGAGCCGCACCTAAGATACCCTAGAAACGGGCTTGCTGGAAACAGCGGGCCCTCTTTATGCTTACCAGGGTTTCGGGATTCGGTCAACCGGCACGAGTCAAGTAGCCAGGCGACGGCTAAGGGTTATTGCCTTCGCTCCCAAAATCCCTGAGCGTGAAGGTCAGCAAGGAATGGTGGGGCGGCCTATTCGCGGTGGTGCTCCTCGTCGGAATCGACGGACTCGTACAAGGCCCACAAGACGCCGTTCCCGCCGGAATCATGCTCGGCTTGCTCCTGGTGATCTCGTTCCCGTTCTACTATCGGCCTTAGCGCTTTTGTGCGCCAAGTAAGTTATTGCCCTCGATTTGACCGGGCCGCACCTGCTGGGGTAAGATACCTTCTTGGCGCCTTCACGGCGCCGAGGCCCCATCACGTCGCAAATCGGGAGAGATTTTGGCTGCCAAGAAGCAAACGAAGTCGCGCAAGAAACGCGAAGTCAAGAACGTTGCGTCGGGCGTCGCGCACGTCCATGCCTCGTTTAACAATACCATCGTAACAATCAGCGACCCTCACGGCGGGGTCATCTCGTGGGCTTCCGCCGGCAACCTCGGTTTCAAGGGGTCGAAGAAATCCACGCCCTTCGCGGCTCAAATGGCCGCCGAAGCGGCGGCCCGCAAAGCGATGGAGCATGGGATGAAGTCCACGGAGGTCCTGGTCAAGGGCCCGGGCGCCGGAAGAGAGGCCGCGATTCGATCGCTTCAGGCCGCCGGCCTCGAGATCACGATGATCAAGGACGTGACGCCGATACCGTACAACGGTTGCCGGCCGCCCAAGCGGCGGCGGGTGTAGGCCGATGTCGCGATATACCGGGCCGGTCTGCCGGCTCTGCCGCCGCGAAACCGCGGCCAGCAAGACGGGCGAAAAGATCAAGCTGTTCCTCAAGGGCGATCGCTGCCTCTCCCGCATGTGCGCGGTCGAGCGTCGCGGCACCGCTCCCGGCCAGAAAACGGCCGGCAAATCCCGGACGAAGGTCTCCGAATACGGACGCCAGCTGCGCGAGAAGCAGAAGATGCGTCGCTATTACGGCGTTCACGAGACGCAGTTCAGAAACTATTTTCGCGAAGCGGCGCGCGTTCCGGGCCAGACCGGACGCACGTTCCTGCAGCTGCTCGAGCGGCGTCTCGACAACGTAATTTATCGCCTGAACTTGGCGCAGAGCCGGGCGCAGGCGCGGCAGCTCGTCACGCATCGCCACTTCCGAGTGAACGGCCGCATCGTGAACATTCCGTCGTACGTCGTGCGCCCCGGCGACACGATCACGATCGCGCCCGCGAGCCTCAAATCACCGGTCTTCGGATCGAACCTCGAAGTCGCCCAGAGCCGGCGTCCGCCGGATTGGCTCGAGTGGAACGATGAAGAGAAGACTGCCAAGGTGCTGCAAGCACCTCCGCGCGAGCAGATCGACACGCCGGTCGACGAGCAGCTCATCGTCGAGTACTACTCGCGATAACAACACTACACCGCCGCTAGGCGTCCGATCGTTCGTCACCCGGTGACGAGCGGATAACGTAAGCGGCAATAAAGGAAACAACGACTCACATGACCATGTTGGAAACGCCGGTCGGCGCGACCATCGAAGTTCGCGAGCGTCGCGACAACTACGCCAAGTTCGTTATCGAACCGCTCGAGCGCGGCTTTGGAATCACGCTTGGCAACGCGCTGCGGCGCGTCTTGCTCAGCTCGATTCCAGGCGCCGCAGTGACGTACATGAAGATCGACGGCGTGCTCCACGAGTTTTCGACCATCCCAGGGATGGTGGAAGACACGATCGCGCTGATGCTCAACCTCAAGGGCCTGCCCGTGAAGCTCAACAGCGACGAGCCGAAGGTTCTCACGCTCTCAGTGAGCGGCGCGCGCGAAGTGACTGCCGGTGACATCGTACCCGATGCCGACGTCGAAGTTCTCGATCCCGCGTACCGGCTCGCTACGCTCTCCTCGAAAGACGCGAAGCTGACGATGGAGATCGGCGTCGAGAAGGGCCGCGGCTACGTAATGGCCGACCGCCAGCGCAACGTCGAGCACATGATCGGCTTGATTCCGCTGGACTCGATCTTCTCGCCGATTCGCAAGGTCAACTTTACCGTCGACGATACGCGTGTGGGGCAGAGCGTGGATTTCGACCGCTTGACGGTCGAAATCGAGACCAATGGCTCGATCACGCCGGACGACGCGCTGTCGACCGCCGCGACGATCATGCAGGAGCAGCTCGATCTCTTCGTTTCCTTTACCAATCGCGCGGAGCCGTTACCCGAGGCGCCGCCCAACGAGTGGGATATCCCCGTGGAGTCGCTCAACCTCTCGGTCCGCTCGTTTAACTGCCTCAAGCGCGCCGGCATCTCGAAGGTCTCCGAGCTGCTGGATTTGACCGAAGATGAAATCATGAAGATGCGCAACTTCGGTAAGAAGTCGCTCGACGAGATCAAACAGGTTCTGGCTGAGAGGGGGTTAGCGCTGCGCCAGTCGTAGCGTTATAACGAACATGCCGCATTCTATCGCGTACAAACGGCTCTCGCGGACCGACGGTCATCGAAAGGCGCTGTTGCGAAATCTCGCGACCTCGCTCTTCAAATACGAGAAGATCGAAACGACTTCGACGAAGGCGAAAGAGATCAGTAAAATCGCCGAGCGCCTGATCACGACGGCCATGGCCGGCGATCTCGCCGCGCGGCGTCAGCTCGCCGAGTTCCTTACCGAGCCCGCGGTAGTGAAGAAGCTCGTCGAGCAGATCGCCCCCGCTCTAAAGGGCCGCACCGGCGGCTACACGCGCATCATCAAGACGCGCGTCCGTCCCGGCGATGCCGCCGAACTCTCGATCGTCGAGCTGGTTTCCGCGTCCACCTGAGCCTCGCGCCAGTGTCACCCTGAGCGAAGTCGAAGGGCGAAAGTGCCGAGAGTGTCACCCTGAGCGAAGTCGAAGGGTGACGGTGCGGAAAACCATGAACTATATAGCGGAATCTCAGGCGCTCGATCGCGAAATCCTCGGCATCATCAATGCCTGGCACAGCCACGGCACGGAACTGACGCAGGGCGAGTTCAACAACCTCGCCCTGCGGCTTTTCGACTACCAACTTCGCTACAATGCGCCCTACGCGCGCTACTGCGAACGGCTCGGGGTTACGCGAGCGAATCCGCCCCTGTCGTGGGACGCGATCCCAGCAGTTCCCGCTCCGGCCTTCAAAGAAGCCACGCTGACGACGTTCGACCCCGCTGCCGCGGCGCTCGTCTTCGAGACAAGCGGCACCACCGACGGCAAGCCCGGCCGCCATTGTCTGGAAACGCCCGCGCTCTACGCCGCCGCGCTACTAGCCGGCTTCGATCGCTTCATGCTTGCCGATGGCGCCGCGTTGCGCTACTTCAACTGCGTGCCCAATCCGCTCGAGTCGCCGCATTCTTCGCTGGGATACATGATGAAGCGCGTCGCGGAAGAGCGTGGCGATGGAAAGACCGGCTGGTATCTGCGCGATGGCGAGCTGCTGTTCGAGGCGCTCAAGAACGATTTGCAGGTTTCGGTAGCTGAGGGGCAGCCGGTCTGCCTGGCGGCGACCGCCTTTGCGCTCGTGCACGTGCTCGACGCTATGGAGCGTGAGGGCTTGCACCTCTCGCTGTCTCCGGGCTCACGCGTGATGGAAACCGGCGGACTCAAGGGACGTTCGCGCATGGTATCGCGCGAGGACCTTTACGAACGAACCTGCGACCGGTTTGGCGTTAATCCGGAGACGATCGTGGCCGAGTACGGGATGACGGAACTCTCGTCGCAATACTACGATCGCGTGTCCGCCGGCGCCGTGACTGGCGACCGCCGCAAGGTCGGTCCACCGTGGCTGCGCGTGCGCGTCGTCGGCCCTGACCGCAAGCCCGTTGCACTTGGTGAGATTGGCTCCGTCCTGCACGTTGATCTCGCAAACCGATCCTCGTGCATTGCAATCCAAACGGAGGATCTGGGCGTGCGCCACGATGACGGTCTGGTCTTGCTTGGCCGGGCAGCCGATGCGGAGCCGCGCGGCTGCGCGCTTGACTCCGAAGACTTGCAGCAGCGGCGCTCGGCCTCAGTGGGCCTTTAGCCGCGCTGCTGGACTCCTTGACCGATCGCTTGGACATCGCTATCATTAACGATAGCATGGGAGACATACTCATCCGTAAAGTGCCCGAAGCGACGGTCGCGCGACTCAAAGCGCGCGCGAAACGTAACGGGCGATCGTTGCAGGCCGAGGCATTGGCCGCTCTGGAGGCCGGGGGCCGGCATTCCGGCGACGCTTTCCTCGATGAGCTCGCGCGCCTGCGAGCGTCGAAGAAGATTCGGTTTGATGTAACTGCCGCTCTTGCGGCGTTACGCGAGGATCGCTCGCGGTGATCGTTGACGCCAGCGCCATCGTCGCTTCAGTCGGGAAGCCTGCCTCGGGCCGCACGATCGCCGGAGAGGACCTTGCGGCGCCCGATCTCGTCATCCCGGAGACGCTCAATGCGTTCTGGAAGCTGCGTCGTGTGGGCCGCATCGTGCCCGATCGCGACGAGATCTTGCGTTTGCTCGATCACGTACGCATCGTATGCTCGCGGCCTCATGCGGCCCGCGCGGACGAATTGGCCGAAGCGCTGGAACATCCGGTCTATGATTGCCTCTATCTTGCGCTGGCGGAAGCAGAGGCGGACGTTTTGATCACCGCAGACGCGGCCTTCGAGCGCAAGGCCCGCACTCACGGCTTTCGCAAGAGGGTACGGTTAGTCTCTCTCTAATGGTCCGCCGGCGCGACGCCGGGACGTTATCAGCCCGCTGTTGAGGCCATTCATCGAGAGGCCGCCGCGGAAGCGCGCATGCTCGACCTTCATGCAACGATCGACGACCACGTCGAGGCCCGCTCTGTCGGCAAGCGCGATCGCCTCGTCGCTGATGACGCCGTATTGGAACCAGATCGCCTTTGCCCCGGCGGCGATCGCGTCGTTGACGACGCCGACGACTTCGCTCGGCTTACGAAAGACGTCCACGATGTCGGGCGCGCCGCGCGATTGCGCGTAGGCGGCAAGCGTTGGATATGCCTCGATGCCATCGATCGCGGTGAGCGTCGGATTGATCGGCGTGACGTCGTACGGCGTCTGCGTTCGCAGGTATGAAAAGACGGTATAGCTTGGACGCAGCGGATTGCTCGATGCGCCGACCATCGCAACTGTGTGCACGCGCGCGAGCAAATCGCGAATTTGCGCCGGCGTTGCAAGGATCATCCAATGTCATCCTGAGCGCAGTCGAAGGACGACACTGCGTGAAGACCATTAGTGAGATCCCAGAGCAAATCGTCGACGTCTTCGAGGCCGACGGAGAGACGGATGCTCTCCGGCTCGACGCCTGCTAGGCGCAGCTCTTCGTCGGAGAGCTGCGAATGCGTGGTCGATGCCGGATGAATGACGAGGCTCTTGGCGTCGCCGATGTTGGCGAGGTGGCTCCACAGCTCGAGGGCGTCGATGAAGCGCTGTCCGGCCTCGCGGCCGCCGCGCAGCCCGAAGGTGAAGACCGAGCCCATCTCCGGCTCGCGGACCCACGCAACCTCGGGGCGACTGCGGAGGTAATCCACGACCGCGCGCGCGTTGCGCACGTGACGGTCCATCCGCAGCTCCAGAGTCTCCAGGCCGAGGAGCATCAGCCAGGCATCCATCGGCGACATCGCCGCGCCGACGTCGCGCGACACTTCGGCGCGCGCGCGCATCAAGAACGCGTACTCGCCGAACGTTTCGGTAAAGACCTTTCCGTGATAACCGGGGCTCGGCGTGTCGAGCAGCGGAAAGCGACCGTTTCCCCACGGAAACTTTCCGGATTCGACCAAGACGCCGCCGATCGCCGTTCCATGCCCGTTGATGAACTTCGTGGCCGAGTGTAGCACGATATCGGCGCCCAGCTCGATCGGCCGGCAGAGATAGGGCGTGGCAAACGTGTTGTCCACCACCAGCGGCACGCCCGCTTCATGCGCCACCCTCGCAAACGCCGCTAGGTCCGCAACGACGCCCGACGGATTCCCGATCGTCTCTACAAAAACAAACTTCGTGCCGGCACCGATCGCCGCGCGCGCCTCGTCGGGATTCTCCGCCGATACGAACGTCGTCTCGATGCCCATGCGCTTGACCGTCACGCTGAGCTGAGTCACCGTGCCCCCGTACACGTTCTGCGCGCAGACTAAATGATCGCCGGCCTGCGCCAGTGAGAGCACCGCGCAGAGCTGGGCCGCCAGGCCGCTGGAGAAGGCAATCGCGCCGAGTCCGCCTTCGAGGCTGGCCATGCGCTCCTCGAATGCGGCGACCGTCGGATTGCTGATGCGGCTGTAGATGTGGCCGTAGCTGCGCAGCGCAAAAAGCTCGGCCGCCTGCTCGGTCGAGCCGAAGACGTACGCCGCCGTTTGGTAGATCGGAGCGGCGCGCGAACCCGTTGCCGGATCGGGTGGCGTTCCGGCGTGGATCGCGCGCGTTGCAAAGCCGAATCTGTGCTCGTGGTGCATATGAATCGAAGGTCCCGGGGGCTACTTCGCGCTATAATGGTCTTATCATGGGGATGACACTTACCGAAAAAATTCTCGCGCGGCACGCCGGCCTCGAGCGCGTCGAGCCGGGTCAAATTATCAACGCAAAGGTCGACCTCGTTCTGGCAAACGAGCTTTCCGCGGCCGTTGCCATCGGCGTAATGCGCGGCATCAAGGGCGCCGGCAACGTCTTCGATGCGAGTAAGATCGCACTGGTTGCCGATCATTTCGTTCCGGCAAAGGACGCCCAGTCGGCCGGGCTCGCCCGCCTCATGAAGGAGTTCGCAGCCGAGCAGAAGATCGAGCACTTCTTTGACGTCGGCCGGGGCGGCATCGAACACGTGGTGCTTCCGGAGGAAGGTTTGGTTGCCCCGGGCGAGCTGATCGTCGGCGGCGATTCGCATACCTGCACGTACGGCGCGTTCGGCGCCTTCGCAACCGGAATGGGCTCGACGGATATTGCCGCCGCCTTCGTCTTGGGCGAAGTGTGGCTAAAGGTTCCGGCCTCGATCAAGCTGCTCTACAGCGGAAAACCGGGACCGTTCGTTTACGCCAAGGACATCATGCTGCGGACCGTCGGCGAGCTGGGCATCGACGGTGCGACTTATCGCGCGATCGAATATCACGGGTCGACGGTCGACGAGCTTTCGATCACCGGCCGCATCACGATGGCCAACATGGCGATCGAAGCGGGCGCCAAGAACGGCATCTTCCACGCCGACGCGAAGACGATCGCATACGTCAAAGAGCGGACCGACCGTCCGTTCGTCGTCGAGCGGTCCGATGCCGATGCCGTATACGAGCGCGTGATCTCGATCGATATTAGCGCGCTGGAGCCCCAGGTTGCCTGTCCGCACACGCCCGATAACGTCCATCCGATCTCGGACGTCACGCGCGACGATCTGAAGGTCGATCAGGTTTTCATCGGCTCGTGCACGAACGGATACATCGACGACCTGCGCGTTGTCGCAAAGATCCTCGCCGGCAAGAAGATCGCGCCCAACCTGCGCGTGATCGTGAATCCGGGCTCGCAGAAAGTTTGGATGCAGGCTGCCGACGAGGGGATTCTCACGACGCTTGCCGCCGCCGGTTGCGCCGTCAATACGCCCGGCTGCGGCGCCTGTTTCGGCGGCCACATGGGCACGCTTGGTGACGGCGAGCGCGCGATCTCGACCACGAATCGAAACTACGTCGGGCGGATGGGCTCGCCGAAGGCTGAGATCTATCTCGCCTCGCCGGCGACCTGCGCGGCATCGGCGCTCACCGGCCGAATAACGGATCCGCGCGTCGTCGAAGCGGTGCCGGTGTAACGATGGAAGCAACGCTGCGCGGCCGCGCGCACAAATACGGCAAGAACGTCGACACCGACGTGATCATCCCGGGAAAATATTGCAACATCATCGATAAGACCGAGCTTGGGAAGCACGCGCTCGAGGGGCTCGATCCCGAGTACACGGCCAAGATGAAGCCGGGCGACTTCATCGTCGCGGATACCAACTTTGGTTGCGGATCGAGTCGCGAAGTCGCGCCGATTGCGATCAAAGCTTCGGGAACCTCGGCGGTCATCGCCAAGAGCTTCGCTAGAATCTTCTACCGCAACGCGCTCAACATCGGATTTCCGATTTTCGAGTCGGCCGAAGCCGTCGACGGAATCGAACCGGGCGACGAAATCGAAGTCGAGCCCGCGAGCGGCATCGTCCGCAACCTTACCAAAGGCACCAGCTACCGCGCGGCGGAGTTTCCGCCGTTCATGCAGTCGCTCATCGACGCCGGCGGCCTCGTGCCGTACGTCGAACGCCGCTTAGCCGAAACTACATAACGAGAGCGCTACGGCGGGGTGTAGGACCCTGGCTGCGAGATCCCACCCGGCGACGGGTTGACGTTTTCGATCCACTTCTCTTTGGCCCGGTAGGACGCGGTAAAGGGTATCTGGCCACCGGCCGTGGTCAGCATTCCGACCATGTCGGTCGTCCCGTCCAGCTTGCCTTCCAATAGCAGCGTCGTGCCGTTGGGCAGCGAGACGATCAGGCGCACGTCTTGCCCGTCGACCGTCCCGACGAGCGGATACTGCTTCTTCTTGGAATCGAGATAGGTGCCGCTTAGCGCGCCGCCCTGCTGGCGTAGCTGGAAGTGCGTGTAATCGGTAACGTCGGGATGCTGAATCTGAACCTCCCAGACGCCGTCGAGGCCCTTTCGCGCGTTGGGCGGCGGGCTGGGCGTTGGCGTGCTCTTACCGCTCTTGGCGGGGGCGCCGAGCGGGAAGAGCGTAGCGGCCGGCTGCGGCAGCGTGGAGGAGTCCGGCTCCGGAGTCATGGCCGCGGTCGCGCCGAGCGGGGGCGGCGTTGGCGGCGGAGTCGCGGCAATCGCGGCAATCCGGCCGGGCGGCAGGCCGCAGGATAAAGCGACGGCGACGATGGCGCCGGCTAAAAAAACGAAAAAAGAAGACGACTTCACGGGTCCTGGCTTTTGGAGCATCGCGCCGGCCTCCTGTGGGTTTAGCGCTTGCCCTCTCTGATATAATGCTAAAGCTGTGAAGAGTAAGATTCATCCCAAATGGTATCCCGAGGCGCGCGTTCACTGCGCCTGCGGCAACACTTTCGTGACCGGTTCGACGATTCCGGAGATCGCCGTGGAGATATGCGCCGCGTGTCATCCGCTCTTCACCGGCCAGCAAAAACTGGTAGATACGGCCGGTCGCGTCGATAAGTTCAATCAGCGCTCGGCCGCCGCGCGCAAGAAGCAAGAGGAGGCTGCAGCCCGCCAGAAGACGCGCGAAGCTAAGAAGGCGGCTGCCGCACTCTAACTGGCACTCCAGACCGACGCGCTCACCGAGCGCCTAGCAGCCATGGCTCGCCGCTTCGACGAAATCGAAGCCGAGCTAGCCAATCCTGCGGGCGGCTTCGACCAAACGCGCTACACCGCGCTGGTAAAAGAGCGCGCACAACTCGAGCCGCCGGTCCAAGCGCATCGGCAGCTAGCGCAGCTTCGCGCGCAGATCAACGCGAACGAGGTGCTGGCACGGTCGGAAGAGGGCGAGCTGCGCGAGCTGGCGCTCGAAGAGAACCGCGCGCTGCTCGATCGCACCGCGGCGCTCGAAGACGAGTTGGCGGCGCTGATGGTGCCGCAGGATCCCGACGACTCTAAAGACGTTTTCGTGGAAGTTCGCGCCGGTACGGGAGGCGATGAGGCCGCGATCTTTGCCGGCGATCTCGCGCGCATGTATATGCGCTTTGCCGAAGCGGCGGGCATGAAAGTCGAACTCGTCTCGGAGAGTTTGAGCGACGCGGGCGGCTATAAAGAGATCGTCTTCACGGTCAACGGAAACCAGCCGTACCGCATGCTGAAGCACGAATCCGGAGTGCACCGCGTCCAACGCGTTCCGGCTACCGAAGCACAAGGCCGGATTCACACGAGCACCGCGACGGTCGCCGTCTTGCCGCAAGTGGAGAACGACGCCGAAGTGGAGATCAAGTCGTCGGATCTCCAGGTCGACACATATAAGGCCTCGGGGGCCGGCGGCCAGCACGTCAATAAGACCGAGTCGGCGATTCGCATCACGCACGTGCCGACGGGAATTATCGTCGCATCGCAGCAGGAGCGCTCGCAGACGCAAAACCGCGAAAAGGCGATGCAGATGTTGCGCGCGACGCTCTACGATCGCAAACGCCGCGAGCAAGAAGAGGCGGTCGATTCTCTGCGCCGGTCGCAAGTCGGCAGCGGCGAGCGTTCGGAGAAGATTCGAACCTATAATTTTCCGCAAGACCGCGTGACCGACCACCGCATCAACCGCAGCTTCGGAAATATTCGGGCGATCGTCGACGGGGATCTCGGGCGCATCACGCAGGAGCTGATCGCCGATCAGCGGGCTCGGCAGCTTGCCGGAGAAGCGCAGTGACGAGCGTTGCGGAAACCTTGGCCGAGGGAACGGCACTTTTGCGCGACTCCAGCGACTCGCCGCGCGCCGATGCGCTGCTGCTCTTGGCTCACGCGCTGCAACGCGGGCGCGAGTGGATCGTCGCTCATGGTGACGCAACGCCGTCGGCGAAAGAGAGCGAAGCATTCCAACGGCTCAGCGCGAAGCGCTGCCTGGGCGTGCCGGTCGCCTATCTGCTCGGAAGCGCCGGCTTTTATGGGCGCGAGTTCGTGGTCAACGAAAACGTGCTCGTCCCGCGCCCGGAGACGGAGCACCTCGTCAATGAAGCGATACGCTTTATCGGCGACCGGCCGTTGCACGTCCTCGACGTCGGCACCGGTTCCGGCGCCATCGCCTGCACGCTCGCCGCCGAAACGCCGGCCATCGTGCGCGGAACCGATATCTCGCCGGCCGCCGTCACGATTGCCAACGAAAACGCTCGCCGCACCGGCGTGGCGGATCGCTGCCGCTTCTACGTGGGCGACCTAACGGAACCGGTCAGAGCCCAGCGCTTCGATCTCGTCGTGGCAAACCTGCCGTACGTTCCGACCGCGGAGATCTCCGCAAAACCCGATCCTGTTGCGTACGAGCCGCGAGAAGCGCTCGACGGCGGCCCCGACGGGCTCGCCCTCTATCGCCGGGTGCTCGCCACCCTTGCGCCGCTGCTGAACCCAAACGCGCTGATTCTGTTGGAAGCCGCGCCGCCGACGATGCCGGGCCTCGCAGCGATCGCGAAATCCGCTTTGCCGTACTCCGGGATCACCGTGGGCCGGGATTACGCCGGACTCGACCGCTACTTAAGGATCGGCACCGTCTAGGAGACACGCGTGGGCTGGCAGAATAAGAACCTCCCGAGATGGCGAAGTTTATATTCTTCACCGGGGGCGTTGTGAGTTCGCTCGGCAAGGGCATCACCGCCGCCTCCCTCGGACGGCTGCTCAAGGCGCGCGGTTTCAGCGTCTCCATTCAAAAGCTCGACCCGTACATCAACGTCGACGCCGGTACGATGAACCCGTACCAGCACGGCGAGGTTTTCGTGACCGAAGACGGGGCCGAGACGGACCTCGACCTGGGTCACTACGAGCGTTTCATCGACGAGAATCTGCAGCGCCACAATAACGTCACGACCGGTCAGGTCTACAACTCGGTGATCGAAAAGGAGCGGCGCGGCGATTATCTGGGCGCGACCGTCCAAGTAATTCCCCACATCACCAACGAGATCAAGGCGCACATCAAACGGGTCGCCGAGGCCAGCCGCGCGGATATTTTCATCGTCGAAGTCGGCGGAACCGTCGGCGACATCGAGTCCTTGCCGTTTCTCGAAGCGATTCGCCAGATGCGTTACGACGTGGGGGACGAAAACGTGATGTACGTCCACCTTACGCTAGTGCCGCATCTCGGCGCCGCCGACGAGTTGAAGACCAAGCCGACGCAGCACTCGGTTCGCGAGCTGCGCGGAATCGGAATCTCTCCCGACGCAATCGTTTGCCGCACGCAGTCGGCGCTGCCGATGCCGCTGGAACTGAAGGAGAAGATCGCGCTCTTCTGCGACGTTCCGCCCAGCGCGGTCGTGCAGAACGGCGATGCGCGGACGATCTATCAGGTCCCGCTCAATCTCGAAGCCGAGGGTCTGGCGCAAGCGGCGATCCGCAAGCTGAATCTTCCGCCGACGCGCCCCTCGCTCAACGACTGGGTCGCGATCGCCGACCGTCTGCTTCACCCGGAACGCCACGTCACGATCGCGCTGGTCGGCAAATACGTCGAGCTCAAGGACGCCTATATTTCGATCAACGAAGCGCTCGCGCACTCCGGAGTCTTCTACTACGCGTCGGTCGAGATCAAGCGCGTCGACTCGGAGCTGGTTGAGAACGACGGCCCCGACGTGCTGCGCGGCGCGCACGGCGTGCTCGTGGCGCCGGGCTTCGGCGCGCGCGGCGTCAAGGGCAAGCTGCGAGCGATCCAGTACGTGCGCGAGAACAAGATTCCGTTTCTGGGCATCTGCTACGGGATGCAGCTGGCCTGCGTCGAGTTCGCGCGCAACGTTTGCGAGCTTCCCGATGCCATGACGAGCGAAGTCGACGAGACGACCGTCGATCCGGTGATCGACTTCATGCCCGATCAGCGCAACTTGGAGATGTACGGCGGCACGATGCGGCTGGGCACCTACGCCTGCACGTTGCTGGAGGGGAGCCAGGCCGCGCGAGCCTACGGAACGCTGGAGATCAGCGAGCGGCACCGTCACCGGTACGAGTTCAACAACCGCTACCGGCCGATCTTCGAGGAGCACGGAATGCGCTTTAGCGGCCATCACACGATCGGCAAAACGCGTCTGGTCGAAGTCGTGGAACTCCCGCCCGACATGCACCCATGGTTTGTTGCGACGCAGGCGCACCCGGAGTTCAAATCTCGGCCCAACCGCCCGGCACCGCTCTATCGCGACTTTATCGGCGCGGCGCTGGCGCACCAAGAACGTATCTCCGGGCAAGCGGATCTTCGCGAGGCAGCCAGCTGGACCCAGGCCTAATCACCGCCGTCGTTCTCACCCGCGACGAAGAGCGCAATCTCCCGCGTGCCCTCACGAGCCTGCCTCGCGCCCTCAACGTCTTCGTGCTCGACGCGTACTCGCGAGATCACACCGTACAGTTCGCGCGCAGCGCCGGCGCCGTGGTCGTCCAGCGCGAGTGGACCGATTTCGTCGACGCGCGGCGCTTCGCGCTCGCTGCGGTCCGGACGCCGTGGGCGCTGATGCTCGATGCCGATGAAGCGCTCGACGACATCCTCTGCGACGCGATCGGCGAAGCTGCCGGCGACGTCGATGGTTATACCGTGCGCCGGACGACGTACTTCTGCGGCCATCCCATGCGCATGTGGCGCAACGAGCCGCTGCTGCGTCTCTTTCGTACCGATCGCGTGACGCTGAAGGCTAATCCGGCCGCATCGGCCGACGCGCTTCTGCATGAAGCCTGGACCTGCACGGGCCCAGTCGGCGAGCTTCCCGGAACGCTGCTGCATTTTTCTTATCCCGACGTCGCCTCGTACCGAGCGAAATACGACCGCTACACGTCGCTCGAGGCGGAGCGGCTGCGCGGGTCGTTTCTCGGATTCATCGGCGCTTGCGTTGCGAGCCTACCGCGGCTGGCGTGGCTGCTTTTCGGCAAGGGCGCGCTGCTCGACGGCCCGCGCGGCTGGTACGTCGCGTATTATTCGGCGATCTATCCTGCGGTTGCGTCGGGGAAAGCATTACTTCAGTGAGCCCAGCGCGCGTTGGCCTCGACGCGCGGTTGACTCGTCAGCTCTCGGTCGGCATGAAAACGTACGCTCGTGAACTCGTGACGCGTCTGCCGCGCGTGGCGCCGGAGTTTACCTTCGTCCCGTTCGCTCGAGGGGGAAACTTCGGGTGGGACGAGCAGGTGCGGCTGCCGCTGGCGATCGCGCGCTCGCGCGTCGACCTGGTCCACTTCCTCTCACAATACGTTCCGGCGGTCGTGCCCGCGCGTTTCATCGTGACGATTCACGACTTGATTCACCTGCGCTTTCCGCAGTACTTCAAGTCGAAAGTGCGGCCGTACTACGAGACGCTCGTACGCTGGACGTGCGCGCGCGCGGCGCGCGTGATTACCGACGACGAGCGTACGGTGGAAGACCTCGTAAGCTTTCTGGGCACGCGCCGTTCGAAGATCCGCGTCATTCCGCTCGGCGTCGCCGAAACGTTTTCCCAGAACGTCGAGCCGCACGCCGCACCGCGTCCGTACGTCCTGTACGTCGGAAACCATCGCCCCCACAAGGATCTCGCGACGCTCTTTACCGCATGGTCGGCACTGCCGCCGGGCTTAGAGGTCGACCTCTACGTAACCGGCCCCGACGATTTCGGTGGAGAACTGGAGCGCCGCGCCGGCCCGTCGCGTGCGATCGTGGCGTTGGGCGAAGTCGGCAGCGAAGCGCTCGCGTCTTACTACGCCGGCGCGCGGGCGCTCGTGCACCCCTCGTTGCGCGAGGGCTTCGGTTTGCCGATGCTCGAAGCGATGGCCGCCGGTTGTCCCGTTATCGCCTGCGAAGACTCGCTGCCGCGCGCGCTCGGCTCCGCCGCCCTGACCTTTAAGGCCCGCGATGCGGCCGGGTTGCGAACCCTGCTCGAGCTAATGCTCACCGACCAGGGTACGCGCGAACGGTCGGTCAACCTAGGACGCGAGGCCGCAGGATGGCTGACCTGGGATCGCTGTTCGCGGGCCACCGCCGACGTCTATCGAGAGGTGCTGGAGTAGAAGTGGGATTTCGCCCCTTTACTGGGCTGCGGGCGGGCTTTGCGCTGCTGTCGCTGTTGCTCTTGGCCGTAGCGGCACAGCGCCCGATCGGGATCATCATTAACGGCAACGTGCTGTCGCTCGATCCGGGCCCCCGTTTCGAGCACAACCTGCTGTACGTGCCCGTGCGCCGCACGATCGAGGCACTGGGGTTGGCGTTCGACCGCTCCGGCAATCGCATTGCCACGCAGATCGGATCGAAGACCGTCGTCTTGACGATCGGAAGCCGAATCGCGCAAGTCGACACGAGCGAGTTCTCGTTGGAGGGGCCGCTGCTCGAGATCAAGGACGTCCTTTACGTTCCGTTGCGGTTTTTCACCGACGTGCTCGGCGCCCAGGCGCATTTCGACCGGCACAGCAACTCGGTCACGATCGTGGCGCAGCTCGTGGGCCGCTCCAGCCGTGGTTTGATTCAGCTCGGAAAGGGTTTTGTACGGTTCGGCACCGTCGAGGCCGTCGACGTGCTCTCCGATCCGCCGACGCTGACGCTCGGATATAACGGCGGGGTCAAGATAATCAAGATCGGTCCCAATGCGGCCATCGACGTTGAGGACGTCAACGTGGACGTAACCTCGCCGGGGGAGCTTGGCGACGTGCGCCCCGGAGACTTCGCGCGAGTCGAGATGCGCAAGGACGGCCGCGTCGAGCGCGTCATCGACGAGTTCGGCTCGCGAAACGGCCACATCGTCGCGATCGCAGGCAACCAGTTCGTGCTCGACGACGGCCAGGTGATCTCTCCCGGCCGCACGGCGGAGATCTCGCTCAATGGAAAGGCCGCAAGCTTTAGCGATCTGCAGCCCAGCGATGCGGTCAGCGTTCGCTACAACGTCGAGACCAACGAAGTGCGAGAGATTCTTGCCAGCCGAAAAATTGCCACCGTCGCCCAGCGCGTCACGATCGACAGCGTCGAGACCGATGCCGCCCACCCGCTGCGCGCGGGAGATACGATTCACGTGACGCTGCATGGAACGCCCGGTGCGGCGGCGACCTTCGACATCGGCTCCGACGTCGCCAATCAAGCGATGCAACAGCGCTCGCCCGGGGTTTACGACGGAAGTTACGTGATTCCGCGAGGCGCGAACTTTGACGACGACGCGCTGATCGGCCGGCTCGAATCCGGCAGCGACGTCGCCCACGCGGCGGCGCCGCAGACGATCTCCGCCTCGAGCACGCCGCCGGGGATCGCCGATTTTGCGCCCGACGCCGGTGCGACGGTCAACAATAACCGGCCGGCAGTCTATGCGAGCTTTGCCGCCGACGCGGTACCCGTCAATCCGTCGAGTGCGATGCTCTGGGTTGACGGCCGCGACGTTACCTCCGAATGCGTGCGGACGTCGCAGTTCATACAATACCTGCCATCGTACGAGTATCCCAACGGGCCGGTGCGAGTAACCGTGCGTGTCTCCGACGAAGCTGGTAATACGACGACAAAATCCTGGACCTTCACGATCCGAGGGCGTTGATGGACGACTGTATCTTCTGCAAAATCGCCGGCGGGGAGGTGCCCGCAAAAATCGTTCTTCGAGATGTTGACGTAATTGCGATCGAGGATCTCAACCCGCAGGCGCCGTCGCACGCGCTCGTGATCCCCGTTCCGCATCACGCAACGATCACCGATCTGACACGGGCCGAGCCGGCGCTGGCGGCGCGTTTGATCACCGTCGCATCGCAACTGGGCGCCGACCGCGGCGGAGACCAGGGCTTTCGCTTGGTGGTCAACACCGGCGAGCACGGAGGCCAAACCGTCGGGCACGTGCACGTTCATGTATTGGCCGGCCGCCCGATGTCGTGGCCGCCCGGCTGAGATTTGACGCTGTGCCGGGGCTGTGTTACCCTAGCACTTCGAGGCCCTTCGGGGCCTAATTTTTCGCGCTTCGGGCGCGCCGAGAGGGGGTCGTCAACAGAATGGAAGTTCGCATCGCTCCGGGCGAGACTATTGAGAGCGCCTTGCGCCGTTTCAAGAAGGCCACCCAGAAGGCTGGAATCCTCGCCGAGGCTCGCAAGCACGAGCATTACGAAAAGCCCAGCGTTCGCAAGAAGAAGAAGTCGGCTGCGGCTCGCAAGCGCCGCGCCTAGCTCCCCCTAACGCGCTGTGGGAACGCTCAAGGACCGAATCTCGGCGGACCTCAAGGACGCCATGCGGGCTCGCGATCAGCTTCGGCTCGATACGCTGCGTTCGGCTCTCTCGGGTTTTATCTACAAACGCTCTGAGGCGGGTCAAGAGCTCTCCGATGCCGACGAACGCGACGTCGTTACGCGGCTGGTCAAGCAGCGCGGCGATTCGCTGACGGAGTTCGAAAAAGCCGGGCGCACCGATCTCGCCGAAAAAGAGCGCGCCGAGCGCGAGATTCTGCTCGCCTACCTGCCCCCGCAGCGTTCCGCCGCCGAGGTGCGCGAGATCGTCCAAAGCGTCCTTGCCGAGTTGCCGCCCGAGTCCCGAAATGCCGGGGCGGTCATGAAGGTCGTCATGCCGCAGCTCAAAGGCGTCGCCGACGGCAACCTCGTCCGCCAAATGGTCACCGAAGAGCTCTCGTCCTGACGTAACTTCTGCTGCCGGGCCAAGGTAGCTACCGGCATGAAGGTATTACGGCTGCGGGCCTGGGTCTCGTGTTCGTTGCTTCTGTGCGGTCTCGTGGGCGTAGCCGGCGCCTCCTCGATCGACCGGCCTGTCGTGGTGATTCCGATTACCGGAACCGTCGACGACGGCATGGCCCACCTCGTGGAGCGCTCCGTCGACGAAGCCAACCGGACGAACGCGCGCGCCATTCTTTTGACCGTCAACAGCCCGGGCGGCCTAGTCAGCTCGGCGTTTCGGATTCGCGACGCGCTCTTTAGCGCGCAGGAGCCGGTCGACGCCTACGTTGCGCAACGCGCGTACTCCGCCGCGGCGTTGATCACGCTCTCGGCCAACCGCATCATCATGGCTCCCGGTGCGTCGATCGGGGCGGCCGAGCCCGTTGAAGCGGGCGGCACGGTTCCCCCCAGCGACAAGATCATCTCGGCGCTGCGCGGCGAGTTCGAATCCACCGCGGAACGTTCGCATCACAGTCCGCAAATCGCGGGCGCGATGGTCGACAAGAACGCGAGTCTCCCGCAATATAAGCGTTCCGGAATGGTGCTCACCCTCAACACCGACGACGCGGTACGCGCGGGCGTGGCCGAAGGGACGGCGCCGACGTTGAATGCGGCGCTCGCCGCCTTGAAGCTCGCCGGCGCGCCGTTGGTGACGCAATCGTATTCCTTTGGCGAAATGGTCGCGCGCTTCGCGACGGATCCGGTCGTCAGCGGCCTGCTGCTGACGCTGGGCATGCTCGGCCTTTTGATCGAGATGCAAACCTTGCACGGCATTGCCGGCATCATCGGCGTCGGCGCGCTCGCGCTCTTTTTCGGAACCCACGTCTACGCCGGCTTCTCCAACGATTTCGTCGTGGCGTTAGCCGTCATTGGACTCATCGGCATCCTTTGGGAGCTGCACGTCGTTCCGGGGCACGGTCTCCCGGGAATCTTGGGGGCCGGCGCGCTCTTGGTCGCCGTGCTGCTGGCTTTCGGGTTGCCGTTTCTCTTCGTGGGGGTCGAAACAATCGCTACGGCGATCGTCCTTACCGTGATCGGATTCACCTTGACCGTGCGGGCCGTTCCCCAAAACGCTTGGGCGCAACGCTTGGCGCTCTCTGCGGCCCAAGGGCCCGAGTACGTGACGAGCAGCGATTTCGGTGCGTTGCGTGGGCGGGCGGGTACGGCGACCAGTTATCTTCGCCCCGCCGGCATCGCTTCGATTGACGGACGGCGAATCGACGTCCTGACCGCCGGCGAGTTTATCGCCGCCGGTACACCAATCCGAGTGGTGCGGGTCGAAGGCTCTCGGATTTTCGTCGAGCCAGCTACTTAGTTAGGAGCATTCATGATTGCCGTTAGCGGCGCCGTCGTTATCTTCATCGTCGTCATCGCGTTTTTCGCGTTCCTGTACTACTTTCCGATCGGCCTTTGGATTCGAACGATCGCCGCCGGCGTTCCGCTCGGCATCATCGCTTTGGTGAGGATGCGTTTGATCGGGATCCCGCCGGGCGTGATCGTGACCAACTACGTGCGGGCCCGCAAAGCGGGTCTCGATCTTACCGTCGATCAAATGCAATCGCACTTTCTGGCCGGCGGAAACGTCGAGAACGTGACGCTGGCCATGATCGCCGCGCAACGCGCTCAGATTCCCTTGGAGTGGCAGCGCGCGGCGGCAATCGACTTGGCCGGTCGCAACGTGCTCGAGGCGCTGCAGACGTCGGTGACGCCGCGAGTCATCGAGACGCCGATCTTTCAGGGCGTGGCGCAGAACGGAATTCAACTCAACGTCAAAGCCCGGATCACGGTGCGCAGCAACTTAGACCGGTACGTGGGCGGCGCCGGCGAACCGACGATCATCGCTCGCGTCGGCGAGGGCGTCGTCTCGGCGGTCGGTGCCGCAATCGACCATAAAGAAGTCCTCGAATATCCCGATCGCATCAGCAAGAACGTCCTTGCCAAGGGGCTGGATGCCGGCACGGCCTTCGAGATCGTTTCCATCGACATCGCCGACGTTGACGTCGGAAAGAACATCGGTGCCGAGCTGCAGACCAGTCAGGCGGAGGCCGATCGCCGGATCGCACAGGCAAAAGCGGCAGAACGGCAATATGCGGCGCAGGCAGCCGAGCAGGAGCAGAAGGCCGAGACGCAAGCGATGCGCGCTAAGGTGGTCGAAGCCGAGGCCACGATTCCTCAAGCGATCGCCCAAGCGTTCCGCAGCGGCAATCTCGGCGTCATGGACTACTATCGGCTCAAGAACGTCCAAGCCGATACGGAGATGCGCTCCTCGATCGGAGCTTCGACAGAAGCAGCGACCGACGCCCAGCAACAGCCTCCACCGCTCTCGGGTCCCGCGAACAAGTAGCGCGCCCCGATGCGCGACGTCGGCATTCTTATCTGGGTCGTCTTCCTGATAGTCGGCGTGGTCGGCAGCATGGTTTCGAGCGCCCGCCGCCAGCTTGCAGCCGGCAAGGAGCCGAAGCCGGGTCAGGCGCCGCCCCAGTGGAAGCCGCCCCCGGGAACGTCGCAACCACCCACCGTCCTTCGCCTGACCGTGCCGAGGGGTCAGGGCGACCCTCTAGATGCCTCGGCAGCGCGGGAGCAGATTGTCCAGGCCCTGCTGCAGGCGCGCGCGCAAGCCGCGTCGCCTTCGCTGGGCCCGCATCCGCGGCCGGCTCCGCCACCGAAACCAGCACCACCGCCGTCGGCTCCCCCGCGCCTGGCGCCGCCCCCGCCGCGGAGCGAGCCCCCGGCCGCGCCGGAAGTGCACCGGCCTCGGCGGCGTTCGCTGTTTGGGACGGGGCCCGACCTTGTCCGGGCGGTCATCGCCGCGGAGGTGCTCGGAAAGCCCCGGGGCCTCAACGACGAATACCGGTAGGATTGACCGCCCAACGATCCATCGATCTCCACGAGCTCTCCGACCGCGTTCGTCTCTTTGGAGAGTACGATCGCAATCTTTCCGCCATTGAAGCGACGCTGGGAGTCGCGGTCCATGCTGACGGCGACCGCTTACTGCTTGCCGGCGACGACGCCGCCGTCGCGCGCGCGGAAAACGTCGTGCGCCGCGTACTCGATGCCGCGGTAGAGGGCGCTCATATAACGCCGGACGACCTGGCATTGGCGCTCGCCGATGCCGCCACCGATCACGCGGCGATCGCGCTTCCGAGCACCCTGCTGAAAACCGAGCGCGGGCGTGAGGTGCGTCCGCGGACGGCCGGTCAACGCGAGTTCGTGCGCGCCATCGAGGGATCGACGCTCACCATCGGGATCGGTCCCGCCGGCACGGGAAAGACCTACCTCGCGATCGTCATGGCGGTGCGGGCCATGAAACGGCGCGAGGCCTCCCGGGTGATCCTCTCTCGGCCGGCCGTGGAGGCCGGCGAGCGCTTAGGATTCCTTCCCGGCGATATGCGGGAGAAGGTCGACCCATACATGCGCCCGCTGTTCGATGCGCTCAACGATCTGCTGGAAGATTCGCTCGTGAGCAAATATATGGAGCGCGGCACGCTCGAAATAGCGCCGCTGGCCTATATGCGCGGACGAACGCTCTCCGACGCATTCGTGATCCTCGACGAGGCGCAAAATGCGACTGACGACCAGCTGAAAATGTTTCTCACCCGCCTGGGCAGCGGCTCGAAAATGATCGTGACGGGAGACGTAACGCAAATCGATCTACCGGCGGGGCAGCGCAGCGGCCTGCGCACGGCTGCGGCTCGGCTCCGCGATATCGAAGACGTGAGCGTCGTGGAGCTCGATGACCGCGACATCGTTCGTCATCCCCTCGTGGCGCGAATCGTCCGCGCGTATGCAAGCGATCCATTACCGAAGTGATCCATTACCGAAATGACGTGCGCCGCAGCGGCGTGGATGGACGTGCACTGGTCTCGACCGCTCGGCGGCTGCTCGGCGCCGTGGGAGAGTCCGGCGCGCTGTCGCTGACGCTCGTCGGCGACGAGGCGATTCGGGCGCTCAACCGCGACTATCGAGGGAAGGATGCGCCGACCGACGTGCTGAGCTTTCCGATGGACGGACCGAAGATGCCCGCGCCCGGCGAGCGACTCTTGGGCGACGTCGTGATCTCGGTCGAGACGGCGCGGCGCCAGGCAGCGGATTATGACGCACCGCTGCAGCATGAAATATACCGCCTGCTGATTCATGGTCTGCTCCACCTGATGGGCCACGATCACGTGCTCGCCGCGCAACGGCGCGCGATGGAACTTCAGGAGCGGCGGCTGGCCGAAGCGATCGCGCTTCCCTGGCCGTATGCCGCCAACGCCTGATGCACCAACCCGCCGACGAGCGAGGCAAACGCGACCCGCACTATCTTCCGGTCGATCGCAGCCGGTTTTTCCGCTCGTTCCATCACGCCTTCGAAGGCATAATCTATGCGACGCGCACGCAGACGAACATGCGCGTGCACTTTCTCATTGCGGCGCTGGTGCTGGTGACGACGCTCATCTTGCGCTTGGATCGCGTTTACGTCATTGCGACGGTGGGCTTGGTCGCGCTCGTGCTCAGCATGGAACTGATGAACACCGCGATCGAGTCGATCGTCGACTTGCTTACCGTCGCACATCATCCGCTGGCCAAGAGCGCCAAGGATGCGGCGGCGGGGGCCGTGCTCATTGCGGCGATCGGGGCGGTCCTGGCCGCGTACCTGATCTTTTATCAAGGTCTGATGAGCGGCGAGGCTCGGGTTTTCATCGCCGTCAAAGCCGTGCCGGCCAACGTGGCGCTCATCGTGCTGGCGGTCGTCGCCATCGCGACGATCTTCGCCAAGGCCTGGGTCGGTCGGGGCTCGGCACTCCAGGGGGGAGCCGTATCGGGACATGCCGCGCTGGCCTTCGCCGTGGCGACGATGCTCGCGTTCTTTTACCAGAAACCGCTGGCTGCCATCCTGGCCTATTTCATCGCCTTCCTGGTCGCCCAGAGCCGCGTAGAGGCGCAGATCCACCGCCCCTTCGAGGTCTTCTGGGGAGCCGTACTCGGCACGCTCGTCGCCTTGGCGATCTACGTGCTGGTGCGGCCCCACGTTGTGTTATAATGGCGCCGACTTGAACACCGACCCCGTTCGAAGTAGCCCCGGTGGCCTGCCGTACGAGATCATCGCGCTCGTCGTGCTCGTCCTGCTTGCGGGCTTCTTTGCGGCTTCGGAGGCGGCGCTGGTTTCGATCTCCCGGCTGCGAGCCCGGGCGATCGCCGACCGTCGCGTGCGCGGCTCAAACGACCTCCAGCCCCTCGTTGACGACAAGAACCGTTTCCTAACTTCGATACTCGTCGGCAACACGATCGTGCTGCTGGCGGCCGATTCGCTCGCCACCTACATCGCGATCTCGATCGGGCTTCCGTCGGCGGCGGTTCTTTCGACGATCGTGATGACGGTCGTCTTTTTGCTCTTTGGGGAGATCATCCCGAAGACCATCGCCACCGGCGACAGCGAACGCTGGGCGCTTCGCCTCGCGCTTCCGATGCGATATGCCTCGGCCGTGCTCGCTCCGATCGCACGAACGTTTCAGATGGTGACCGACCTAATTCTCAAAGTATTTCACATCAAACACGGGCAGCGCATGTACGTAACCGAAGAAGATATTCGGGTCCTCGTCAACGTCGGAGCGGAGCAGCGCGTGATCGAGGAGCAGGAACGCGAGCTGATTCACTCGGTGATGGAGTTCGGCGACACGATCGTGCGTGAAGTGATGAAGCCGCGCCCCGAGATGGTCGCCGTTTCGATCGACGACTCCCCGCGCCGCGTTCTCGACGTGGTGACCGCCGAGGGTTATTCGAAGCTGCCCGTCTATCAGGAGTCGAAAGACGATATCGTCGGCGTCATTCACGACCGCGAGCTTTTGGTCGCGCTCGCCAACGGTTCGCTCGCCCACGCCAGCGTTCGCTCTTTGATGCGAACGGCGATACACGTTCCGGAAACCAAGAAGATCTCCGAGCTGCTGCGAGAGATGCAGCGCGACAAGTTTTCGCTCGCGATCGTCGTGGACGAGTATGGCGGTACCGCGGGTCTGGTGACGATGGAAGACCTCTTGGAGGAGATCGTCGGAGAGATTCGCGACGAGCACGACGCCGACGAGCAAGAGCCAATCTCGGTCATCTCGGAGGTTGAGGCCGTGGTCGAAGCCGGAACGAATATCGAAGACGTCAATGCGAAGCTCGGGACCGAGCTTCCGACCGAGGATTTCGAGACGATCGGCGGCTACACGGTCGGCCTCTTCGGACGGCTTCCCAACGAAGGGGAAGAGATCGTCGCGGACGACCACACGCGCTTGCGCGTCGATCGAACGCGCGGCCGTCGCATCCTCGCGGTTCGCGTCTATACCAACGGCAGCATTACGCAACCGCAACAATCGGAGGATTCTGACGCCGCCGCGCAGTTATAAGACCCGCGGTATCGTTCTTCGCCGGCGCCAGCTCTCCGAAGCCGATCGCATCGTGACGATTTTTACGCGCGAACGCGGCAAGCTCGACGCGGTGGCGAAGGGCGTTCGCCGCATGCGCAGTCACTTGGCGGGGCGGCTGGAACTTGCCAACGAGTGCGCTTTTTTGATGCACCGCGGCCGGACGCTGGAGATCATCGTCTCGGCCGAGACCATCTCGGCGCCGTGGCCCACGCTGGTAGAACCCGAGCGCTACGCCGTGGTCTCGCTGATGGCCGAAACGATCGACGCGTTCTGCGAACCCGACCTCGCGCTTCCCGAAGTGTACGACTTGCTTGTTGCCGCGATCGCGTCGATCGCGGCTTGCGCGGATCCTCTGCGCCTGCTGCCGCGCTTTTCGCTGCGTCTGCTCGATTTGCTCGGCCTCGCTCCGCCGCTCGACCGGTGCGCACAGTGCGGGGGCACGCTGGCGGCTGCAAGCGTGTGGCTCGATGCGGAGGCCGGTGGATTCATCGACGGAGCGTGCCGCGAGCGTTGGCGCGACCTTGCCGAGCTGACGGCGGAGGATCTCGAAAATCTGCGCGCGTTGGCGGTGCCCAAGGGCCGAGGGGCCGCCGCGCTGCACGCCACCCCAGCGGCGACGCATGCGGTCGCGGAGCTGGTCGCCCATCACCTAGGGCGCCGGCCCAAGGCAGTGGCGTATCTCGGAGGGCTCGGCGCGTGATCATGGCGCTGGACGTCGGCAGCAAGCGCATCGGCATCGCGATTTCGGACCCGAGCGCCTCGTTCGCGCTTCCGGTCGCCACCATCGAGCGGACGAATCGCCGCGACGACCTGGCGCGAATTAAGGAGCTGGCCGACTCCTACGGGGTCGCCGAACTGGTAGTGGGAGATCCGCTGACGCTCGCCGGCGATCGTGGCATCGCGGCGCGCGAAATGGATGCCTTCGTCGAGAAACTCCGTGAGGTTTTCGCCGGTACGATTCACCGCGTGGACGAGCGCCTTACGACCGCCCAAGCGACCAAAAGCCTCATCGCTGCGGACGTTTCGCGGCAAAAGCGCCGGACGATCGTGGACCGGATGGCGGCCGCATTGATCCTGGAATCGTTTCTCGCGCGCCGCCGAAACGAGCCGAGCGCGTGAGCTTCGTCGCGCGTTTCGCAACGGGCGTCGCGCTGCTCGTCGCCGCCGGCATCGCTGCGTGCGGCCTTTTTTGGTACGTGGTCGCCGCGGACCGATCGCATCCGCAAGCCTCGCAGCAGTTGGTGATTCAACGAGGCGCCACCTTCGACGAAGTGGCCGTGCAGCTCGCCGCGGGCGGAGTGATCGGCAACACGCTGACGTTTCGGATTCTCGCGCGATTGCGCGACGAAGATGCCGCGGTGCGAGCCGGGGAATACCGCTTCGGCCCGCACGTCACGCAGAGCGACGTCTTGCATGCCCTGGTAACCGGCGGCGCGCAAGTTGCCACGTGGGTGACGATCCCCGAAGGTTTTACCGCCGAACAGATCGCAGCGCGGCTGGAAGGCAACGGTCTGGGTTCCTCCGCCGCATTCCGGCAAGACTTCATGCAAGAGAAGTTGCTGGTCGACGGCACGCGCACGAAAAGCCTCGAAGGGTTTCTCTTTCCGAGCACCTATCTGATGCCGCTCGGAGCCACGCCGGACCAGGTTGCAGCGGTGCTGACCGGGCAGTTTCTCAAGGAGCTGCCGCGCGACGCCGCGTCGCGGGCGCGCGCGCTCCATGTGAGCGTCCCCCAAGTGGTAACCGTCGCATCGCTCGTGGAACGAGAGGCCAAAAGTCAAGCCGACCGTCCGGAGATCGCCGCGGTAATTTACAACCGGCTCCGTCTCGGAATGCCGCTGCAGGTCGACGCGACGATCGAGTACGCGCTGCCGCAGCACAAGAGTGTGCTCTCCTTCGCCGATTTGAGAATCGACTCGCCTTACAACAGTTACGTTCACGTCGGGCTGCCTCCGACGCCCATCGCAAATCCCGGCCTCGCGTCGCTGGAAGCGGCCTTGCATCCCGCCAAGAGCGACGATCTCTACTACGTCTACTGCGGCAACGGTCGCCACGTCTTCGCCAAGACTCTGGCCGAACACCAAGCCAACGTCGCACGCTGCTTACAGTAAGAAAGGAGTTAGGCAATGCCATCCTCCAACGGAGAAAGCGCGATGCCGCACGCGCCGCTCGAGCTCAAAGAGGTGCTCAACATCGAGACGAACGAGGGCGCGTCGCTGCCGTTCGAGGTCGTGGGCATCTTGGAAGACCCACAGGAAAACGTCTCGTATGCCGTCCTGCTGCACGAACCGGAAAACGGCGGTGAGGAGCAGTTCATCGTCACCGATCTGGCGGGAAACCTCTTGGAGGACGATGCGCTGGCGCAAGAGATTCTCGACGACTTCTTGACCTACGTTCATGAAGGCGACGAAGCCGGCACCGCCGACGAGGAGCGGGGCTAATTCGCGTCCTGTTCCTTTCCGCCAGTGTCGGCGTCGGCCACGTTTCGGCGGCAAACGCCGTCGCGGACGAGTTGCGGCGGCTCGATCCAACCGCAAAGACGCGCGTCGTGGACTCGTATAAATACGCCGCGCTGGTGGTCTCGCGCGTCGTCTCCGACGGCTATTTGCGGATGGTGAAGACCATTCCCCAGATGTACCGCTACATCTACGACCGCGCCGAGCGAGCCACCGAAGTCGGCAGATTTCGGGCCTGGGCGCACCAGTTTACCGCCGATAATTTGCGGCCGCTGATGCTGCGCGAGCGTCCCGACGCGGTCGTCTGCACCCATGCCTTCCCGTGCGGCGCGATGGCCGAATACAAACGCCGCTTTAGCGACGCGCCGCCCGTTGCCGCCATCGTGACCGATTTTGCCGTGCATGGATTTTGGATCCATCGGAATATCGACCGGTACGTCGTCGCGACTGAAGCGATGCGGGATTCGCTGCTCGCCCGGCACGTCCGGGCGGAAGCGATTGCCGTGAGCGGAATCCCCGTGCGCCCCGAGTTCGTGCGATCGCAGGAGCCGCGCGATGCATTGCGCGAGCGGCTCGATCTTCCGCGCGATCGTTACGTCGCGCTGCTGATGGGAGGAGGGCTGGGGATCGCTCCGCTCGAGCAGATGCTTCGTGAGCTCGACTCGGTTCGCGCACCGCTCGCCGCGGTCGTCGTCGCCGGAAAGAACGCGCGAATCGGGCGCCGGCTTGCCGATGCGGCCGAAAGCGTCCACCATCCCGTGCGGGTGCTGCGCTTCGTGGACAACGTTTACGACTACATGCACGCCGCCGACGCGCTCGTCACCAAGCCGGGCGGCCTTAGCACGGCAGAAGCGCTCGTGGCACAGGTGCCCTTGATTCTCTCTAAGCCGTTGCCGGGCCAGGAGGAACGGAACGCTCGGGTGCTCGTTGAGGCCGGCGCCGCGGTGCGAACGTCGGAAACCAGCGAGCTGCCCGCGATGCTCGAAGCGATTTTCGGGGATAAAGCTCGCCAAGAGAAGATGATTACAGCAGCGAGGCGCCTGGCGCGGCCAAACGCCGCAAGCGATGCGGCTTCAATGGTCGCGCGATTAGTCCAGGCGGATAAGGAGGTTGTGGCGTGAAGCTCCCATCGTCGCGAGTCTATGGCGGATTTCTTGCGCTGGTGCGATTCCTAACCGGCGGCATCTGGCTCATCCACGGCGTTCCCAAGTTTCTGCACAGCGCGCAGTTCATGCCGCCCGCGGGCGTTTTTGCTACGTATTTGCAGGCTGGGATCGTCAAGACGACGGGACCCTATCATGGTTTTCTCGTCAACGCCGTTGCGCCCAACGCAACGGTGTTTGCCGAGCTCGTGCGCTTCGGCGAAGTCTGCGTCGGCATCTCGTTGCTTCTCGGCCTATTCACGCGCATCGGCGGCTTCGTCGGAGTTCTCTTACCGCTCAACTATCTCGCCGCTCGAGGAGCGCTGGGCACGCTCAGCGGGTGGTCCTCAATTGACGGGTGTTTAATGCTCCTCTCGGCGCTCAGCTTCGCACTCCCCACCGGGCGCGTTGCCGGCCTGGATGCTTTGATGTCGCGCCCGTCGGTACACCGGAGCACGGTGGTTGCGGAGTTGGTTCCGGAGCGGCCGCTGGACGGGCCTACAGCGCCTCAATAGGAAGGTTTCGGCCCCCCGAATCGTTAAGCGACTGAGCGGAGGGCCAGTTCGTTGAGACGATTAGCTTTGCTGATGGCGTTAGTGGCATGCAGCGGCCCCGCCGGGCTGAGCGGTAGCCCCGAATCGCGGACGTTCGTGCATCGGCAGGGCAGCAGCGGGAGCACCCCTATTCGGCACGTGATTATCATAATTCAGGAAAACCGTTCTGTAGATAACTTATTTCAGTTCCTGCCGGGGGCGAACACGCAGAGCTGGGGATATAACTCCAAAGGCAAAAAAATCAACCTGCGCGCCGTGGGTATGAGGGCGCAGTTCGACTTCAATCATCAGCACCACGATTTTTTAACGCAGTATCATAATGGCGGCATGAATGGTTTTGACCTTATAGGTTGCGCCGGGAAATGCGATCATGCAACGCCGTATGCGTTCGTTCCTCAGAGGGAAGTTCAACCATACTATATCATGGCGGAGCAATACGCATTTGCCGATGATATGTTTCAGTCTAACGAAGGCCCGACGTTTCCGGCGCACCAGTACTTGATTAGCGGCACCTCTACCATAAGCCGGAATAGCGTCTTTGTAGTGGACGATAATCCGGGCAACCGCAGCGACACGAAGAATGGCGGGTGCAATTCGCAACCTGGGAGTACCGTGCCGTCAATCAATATAAACACGGGCGCCGCGGGACCGCGGGTATTTCCGTGCTTTAAACGCCAAACGTTAATGGGCCTTATTCGGGATAGGTCATATACGTGGAGATATTTTCAAGAGACCCCTGGATCCGGATTAAAATACGCTCCCGACGCGATCGAGCAGATTTTTCGAGACCGGCATTACGATGATAACGTAAAATGGCCGAGCTCCAAAATACTGACGACCATTGAGAGCGGCGACCTTCCCGCGGTCGCGTGGGTCACGCCGGCGAGATCGGATTCCGACCATCCGCGAGATAATAAGGGAAAGGGTCCTGACTGGGTTGCAAGCATCGTCAACGCCATCGGAGAGTCGCAGTATTGGGACAACACGGCGATCTTTATTACGTGGGATGATTGGGGTGGCTGGTACGACCACGTCCAGCCGCAGCGATACAATGCCTACGAGTTGGGATTCAGGGTGCCTCTCATCGTCGTTTCGGCATATACGCCCGCCGGGTACGTTTCGCATAAGCAGCACGAGTTTGGCAGCATCTTAAAATATGTCGAGGAGAACTTCGGGCTGGGCTCGCTAGGAACTACGGATCAGCGCGCCGATAACTTGTCGGACTGCTTCGATTACTCGATGATACCGAGAGTGTTCGTTCCCATACCGGCCTCTAAGAACGCGGAGTATTTCATACATTTGAAACCCGAGACCACGCCTCTGGGCGACTAGCCCGCCAGGGAGCAAGCGGCCTAGCTCCATCCGCGGCGCCGGCGAAGGTAGCGACCCGGCCGTGAGCAAACCGTGAGGAACTCGCTCCAGTCGACCCTGGGCGACCGCGGAGAGATGGCCGAGCGGCTGAAGGCGGCGGTTTGCTAAACCGTTATACGATGTAAAGTCGTATCGAGGGTTCGAATCCCTCTCTCTCCGAAGTTCACCGAGATATGCGGTCGTAGCTCAATTGGATAGAGCAACAGGCTACGAACTTGTAGGTTGGGGGTTCGAGTCCCTCCGACCGCGATTCTCGGCAGAAACAACGCGGCGGCGCGACCTTTGGCGAACATGCGCTAATCGCGCAGGTATGAGAGGGCGGTCACAAACAGCATGATGATGGCGACGCCGATGAATACCGCCTTTGCCGGCAAGTACGAATGCGCGAGCGGACCGAGTTGCGAGACGCGCAAAAAATAGATCGCTCCGGCGACGCAGACGCCGAGCAGCTGCCCCGTAGTACGCGCGGTTGCGAGCACGCCCGCCGCAATGCCGCGCCGATTCGCGGGAGCGCTGCCCATGATCGTGCTGTTATTCGGCTGCGTGAAGACGGCCGTGCCCGCTCCGGTAACCAGCAGCGCAACGATGAGAAAGCGTAAGTCCGGATGGGCGGGCTGGGCCGCGAGAAGCAGCGACCCGGCGAGAAAGCACGCGGCGCCCGCGGTCGAGACGTAGCGTGCCGGCACGCGGTCCGAGAGCGCGCCCGCAGCTGGCGCCAGAACGAGATTGAGCGCCGAGATCGGTAAAACCAAGAGACCTGCTTGGAGTGCGGTGCGCCCCATGGCGATTTGTGCCGAGAGCGGAATCGTGAAGATTACGCAAAAAAGCGCGCAGAAGTACAGCATCCCGGCAAGCACCGAAAACGCAAACGTGCGACTCTTGAACAACTCCAGGTCGAGAACCGGAGCCGGGGCGCGCCGTTCGACGCTCAGAAAAGCCGCAATGCCTATGGCTCCGTAGACGAGTGCTCCGATCGTGGCGATCGAGCCCCAACCCCAAACGTGGGCGCGCGATAGCCCGAGCGAAATCGCGAAGAGTGCGGTAAACGCGAGCAGCGTACCGGGAATATCGAAGCCCTCGTTGCCGCGACGTTCTCGCCTCAATACGAACGCCGCCACCGCAAGCGCCACGATCGAAATGGGTACGTTGATGATGAAAATCCAGCGCCAGCTCCACGAAGTAACGATGAGGCCGCCGAGAAGCGGGCCGCTGGAAAGGCCGACGGCAACGGCGCCGCCGTTGAGCCCGATCGCGCGTCCGCGTTCGCGCGCCGGAAATACATCGGTAATGATTGCGGGACTCGACGACATAAGCATCGACGCACCGAACCCCTGGACCGCTCGTGCCGCAACGAGTACGAAGAACGAAGGCGCAAACGCGCAGGCCAGCGATGAGAGGCCAAAAACGATGAAGCCGAGCGTGTACACGCGCTTCTGTCCCCACATGTCGCCGAGGCGCCCGAAAAGCACGAGCGTGGACGACGTCGTGAGCATGTACGCGATCAGGACCCATTCGGTGTTGTCGACTGCCGTGTGGAAGCCGCGCCCGATTGCCGGGAGCGCGACGTTTGCGATGCTGGAATCGAGGGGCGCCATGACGGCTCCCAGCATAACTGCCGCCAAGGCGTACCATTTGTACCTCGGGCTTTCGCGGAGAGTCTTTCGCTGGATGGCCACAGGCGACCAGACATATGCCCGAAACAGATGAGCCCCTGGCGCGCCAAAAAAGTAACTCCCAAGCGGCCGCCGAATCGCTTAGTTGGAGGCTCTCCGCCGGTGTTGGAACCGGTTGTCCGCCGAGAGCGGTCCTGATATACTTCGCTCGCGAAACCGCGTCGCGCGGGCGGATACGGCTCGGTAGCTCAGTGGTAGAGCAGGGGACTCATAAGCCCTTGGTCGTAGGTTCAAGTCCTACCCGAGCCATAGAAAAAACCCTTACGGCGTAGGGGTTTTTCATTTTGAGATTCATAGGAGCGCCAGATGATGGATTTCCGTCTAGACGGTCCGATCGGCGTGGCCGGCCGCGGCGGTCCCAGGGGTGGCCCAGACGAAGGCGCGGCGGGCCTCGCCCCAGTCGCCTTTAGCTGGTGACCCTCGCGCGGCGCGACTACACCAACGCCGCGGCCCTGTTCTTCATTGCGTTTGCGCTGTGCGCGTGCCTGACGAAGACGCATACGGATTCGTGGAATGACACGTCGCGGATGGCGGCAATCGACTCGCTGGTCGAACGCGGCACCTTTCAAATCGACGCCTCCGCTATTAGTACCGGCGACAAATACCGCTATCGCGGGCACTTTTACTCCGACAAGGAGCCGCTGCTCATTCTCATGGGCGCGGGCGCCACGCTCGCGCTCCGGCCGTTTCATCTCTCGCCGGCGATGAATTTCCCGATAACCTACTATCTTGTTACGCTCTTGACGGTCGGCGCGTGGTTTGCGGCCGGCGCGGCTTACGCGTACCTGATCCAACGCCTTCTCGGCTTTACGCAGCGGGTTGCGGTAACCGTCGCCGGGCTGACGCTCCTCGGGACCCCGGTGCTCGCGTACGCGACGGTGCTGGTGAACCACGTTCCGTGCGGCGTTTGCGTGCTGATCGGCGCCACGCACGCGCTCGTAGCCGCGCGCGGTTCGCGCGCGCACGCCATGTTAGCCGGACTCTTTCTCTCGCTAGCCGTGGCGTTCGATGCTGCCGCGATTTGTTTTTTCGTGGTCCCGCTGTGGCTGCTGTGCTCGCGTCCGCGGTCGACGTGGCTTGCATTTGCCGCCGGCTCAGTCCCCGTGCTCGTCGCGCAAGCGGCCTTCAACGACGTCTTTTCGGGTAGCATCGTCCCTCCCGCGATGAACGGAAGCCTCTGGAACTATCCCGGATCGCCGTTCTTGAACTACTATCCGTCCTTGGGACTGCTCGGATCGTCCTGGGCGTACGCCGATTACCTGCGCTACCTGACAATCGGCGAAAGAGGTCTCTTCACGTACTCGCCGCTCGTCCTCGTCGCGGCCTATGGCCTCTATCGAATGTGGCGAAGCGAAGGAGAGTTGCGCGAACTCGCGGCCGGCATCGTTACGGGATGCGCGCTCTTTTTCCTCGCAATCCTGTTCTTTACCGACGACCGCGGAAACGTCAATTATGGCGAGCGCCGCTACGTAGATTTACTTCCGGTGCTGTGCGTTGGGCTCGGCCCGGCGCTTGCGGGATTGCGGCGGGGTTTCGCGGTGGTCGCGGTGCGCGCCGTGGCAGCGCTCGCGATCGTCCTGGCCGCGCTCGGAGCGGTGTGGCCGTGGACTGGGAGTCCCGCAGCCCTGTCGAATCTCGACCGCTTTCACGCGTTATGGGAGCGCGCGCCGCTAATCGCGACGATCGATGCGCTTGCATGTCTGGGCGTAATTCTCGCTGCCGCATTTGCCATCGAGCGGGCGCGAACGGTGCCGGGCAGACTTGAAGGAGACAATTAGAGGTCTATTAAGCCCTTGGTCGTAGGTTCAAGCCTTATCCGAGCCAGAAAAACCGGGGTCCGGCCGCTCCAGCGGAGGCGGCCGGCTTCATTCTGAGGTAATCAAAGTCATGTCGACGATTCCATGCGACTTCTGCCCCCATCCGGTCGACCGGGGACAGATGGAGGAGATCGAAATCTCGCACTACGTGCCGGATAGCTCCGGCGAAGATCTGGCATACGCGAGAACGTACTTCTTTGGACACCCCGACTGCGTGCGCAAGTTCTATCGCACGCTCGTGGACCATAAACTCGATCTTTTCAAGCACATCCCGAGCGCAGGCGCGCCGCCGGATGCGGCTCGTTGATGCCGAACCGTGCGCCCGTAGCGTAGCTGGATAACGCACAGCCCTCCGAAGGCTGGGATCGGGGGTTCGAATCCCTCCGGGCGCGCATCGATGCATGACTGAAGATGAAGCCTACCTGCGCCGGGCGCTCGAGCTTGCCGAGCAGGCGGCTCGCGACGGCGACGTGCCGATCGGCGCGGTGCTCGTCAGCGGCGACGTCGTCCTGGAAGCCAAGAACGAAAAAGAGTCGCGGGGCGACGCCACCGCGCATGCCGAGATGCTGCTTTTACGCGAGGCAGCGCACCGTCTGGGTGCTTGGCGTCTGGGCGACGCGACGCTCTACGTGACCAAAGAGCCGTGCCTCATGTGCGCGGGCGCCATGATCGCCGCCCGAATCAAACGCCTCGTCTACGGCGCGCGCGACCCCAAGGGCGGCGCCGACGGAGGCGCTTTTGACGTGTTGCGTTCGCCGCTCACGAACCACCGGCTGGAAGTCACGCCAGGAGTGCTGGAAGCCGAAGCCGCCGCGCAACTGCAGGAGTTCTTTCGCCGCAAACGCGCCGGCGTGAAGAAGGGTTAGCACCCCAACCGTCCCAACCCTCAGCTTCGGAGAGGTGGTCGAGTGGTTGAAGGCACCCGCCTCGAAAGCGGGCGAACGTTAACAGCGTTCCGTGAGTTCGAATCTCACCCTCTCCGAATTTCTCACCCATTCAAAATTCCTTATCGTCTGCGCGAAGCGCAGTCCTGAGCGAAGTCGAAGGGTCGAATCTCACCCTCTCCGAATTTCTCACCCATTCAAAATTCCTTACCGTCTGCGCGAAGCGCAGTCCTGAGCGAAGTCGAAGGATCGAATCTCACCCACTTCGAGTCTCTCACCCACTCAAAACGCGTGGTAATTGGACGGTGAAGTGCGAGCCGTTGGGACTGGAGTCGAGCGAGATCGTTCCTCCGGCGCGCTCGACGGCGCGTTTAACGATTGCCAGGCCGAGCCCCGAGCCTGCGACGTCGCGCTGCGTTCCACGATAAAAGCGATCGAAAACGCGCGCCGCGTCGGTTGAGGGAATTCCCGGGCCGCCATCGGCAACCTCGATAACCGCGGTTCCGTCTCGCGCGCTCACGCGAACGACGATCTCGCCCTCGCCATACTTTACGGCGTTGTCGGCCAAATTCGTTACGACGTATCCGAGCTCCGTCGGATCGATCGCCGCCAAGACTCCGCTTTGCGCGGAGACTTCGAAGTGGCGATCCGGATGGGCATCGGCAATCGGAGAGATCAAATCGGCGACGAGCGTTCCGACGTCGATGGGCGCCGCGGTATCCGCGGGCTGCACGCCCTCCCAGCGCTCCAAGAGGATCAGCTTATCGATCAAGGCACCCATGATGCGGCTCTGATCGTTCATCGTTTGCAGGATGCGATCGCGGTCCGGCGCGCTTTCGATGCCGCCCCGCCGCAGGATTGCGATGAATCCCTGCACGACGGTCAGCGGAGTGCGCAGCTGATGGCCGGCGTCGGCGATGAACTGGCGGATCGACGTGTTCGCCCGGTCGCGCGCGGCAAAGGCGCGCTCCATCTGCTCGATTGCGCCGTTATAGGCCGCGGCCAGCGACCCAAGCTCTTGACGCTCGTCGGCGGCGATCGGCTGCGGCGTCAAGTCACCCGAAGCAAATCTCGCGAGCGCGGACGTAACGTCGTCGAGCGGCCGCAAGGCCTGCCTGGTCAGCGTTCTTGCCACGAGCGTCGCGCAGACGACGGCGATCCCGAGCGCGACGAGCAGTGGGATCGTAAATGATGCGACCGTGCGCACGAGTGCGGCCTCGTTGCTCTTGACGACCACGTAGACGTTGCCGAGGTGCGCGTTGAGCGACTGCAGTCCAAACGCGGTGGCGAGACCGAGGATGACGCGCGAGAGCGGTCCCGAGGCGTGCGGGTCCCCCGAGAGATCGCCGCGCGGCCGGACCGTGACCACCGGCTTTGGATCGGTGCGATGGGCCCGGTAAACCGCGACGCGGGTGTTTGCATCCAGAAAAACAATTTCGCTGCCGCTTCCCAGCAGCAACGATGCGGCAAAGATTCCGCCGGCCCGCGCGTCCGGGAGGCGAGTGCGCGTCAGCGCGGTTTGAAGTTGCACGAGCGTGCCGGTCAGTTCGTTCGACACGCTGCGAATATAGGCGCCGAAGGCAAACAGCGCTCCTGCGAGGATGACGCCGGCGAGCACGATCGAGATCTCGATTGCCGCAAGCGTTTGCATGCGGCGCGCCAATCGCGTTCTCATTGCGCGCCGGCCCTCAGCGAGTAGCCGACGCCGCGAAGCGTGTGGATGAGCTTTATCGGCTCGCCGCTATCGACCTTGGCTCGCAGAAACGAAACGTACGTCTCGACGGTGTTGGGGATGACGTCACGATCGATGCCCCACACGAGATCGAGCAGCTCCGAACGCGTCAGCACCTCTTCGGCGCGCTGGGCAAGAACGTGAAGCAGATCGAACTCGCGCGCCGATAGCTCGATTCGCCGATTGCCGCGGTAGACCGCGCGGCTGGGCGTGTCGATGCTGAGATCGGCATACGTTAGCGTTTCGCGAAGCTCGATTGCAGGGCGGCGCAGCAGCGTGCGAAGCCGGGCGACGAGTTCTTCAAAATCGAACGGCTTGCCGACATAATCGTCGGCGCCCGCCGAAAGGCCGGCGACTCTTTCCGCAATTTCCGTGCGCGCGGTGAGCATCACGACGGGCGCCGTAGTCAGCCGGCGGATTTCGGGCAGGAGCGCAAAGCCGTCGCCGCCGGGCAGCATGACGTCGAGTACGATCACATCCGGCGGCCACGAGCTCAAAAGCGCCAGAGCCGCCGAGCCTTCGGTTACGCTACGCACCACGAAGCCGGCCCGGCCGAGCCCGTACTCGAGAAGTTCTCGCAGGCCCCGCTCGTCGTCCACCACGAGCACCCGCGGCTTTTGGCCTACGACGTCCATTCTCAGACTCACTCCAGGATTGCGGACCGCCGCTTTCGGTAAAATCTACCAAGCCAATGAACCGAAACGGCCTCTCCCCATTCTTCCTCGGTGTCGCGTTGATCTCCCTAGCCGCGACGGGCTGCGGGGGGCGTCCGGCTGCGCAGGCTACCCAGCCGCCGTACGTGCAAACGACCGTTGCCGCCTACGGCAGCATCGAGCCGGCCCGGCGGCTGGCCGGCGTCGTCGCGCCATACCAGAACGTTGCCGTCCAAAGCAGCCTTTCCGAGCCGACCGACGCCGTCTACGTGCGCGAAGGCGATACCGTGCATGCCGGAGAGGTACTGGCCCTTTTGGACACCGCCGATTTGCAGGCGCAGCTGCAGTCGGATCTTGCGACGGCAAACAGCAATCAGGCCAGTACCGCTCACACGGTCTATCAAGGTTCGCTCTCCATCGCGCAGGGCATCGATACGTTGCGCGCCGACGAAGCGGCCCTGCGCCAAGCGCAAAAGACGCTCGACAACGACACGCTGAACCTCACGCGCGATCAAAATCTCTTGGCTCAGGGTTACATCTCGCAGCAGTCCGTCGATGCGCAGGCGACGCTGGTACACAACGATCAGCAAGGTCTCGACACCGCCAACTCAACCCTTGCGGCGGCACGCTCGAACGTTCAAGCAAACGGGACGCTCTCGGGCCAGGGCCTCCAAGCGTCGGCCGTGCAGCAGTCACAAGCTCAAGAAAAAGTCGCGCTCGCACAGGCCGATCAGGTGCGCGTTCAGATCGCCAAAGCCACGATCGTTTCGCCGATCGACGGCGTCGTCGTCAATCGCAATCTCAATCCGGGCGAGTACCCCGGCTCGCGCGAAATCTTTACACTGCAGCAGGTCAACCCAATCTACGCCGTCCTTCACGCGTCGAGCGAGCAGGTCGCTCGCATCCAAAACGGCTCGCTTGCAACGGTTACAGCTAGCGACCTGAACGGCAACGAACGCTTCGGCGGCCACGTGGCGGGCGTGCTCAACGAGATTAATCCAGGCTCGACGGACTTTCAGGTTAAGGTCTTGCTCGCCAACCCAGGGCAACGGCTACGTCCGGGCATGGTCGTGCAGGGGACGATTGCCACGCTGCCCGTGGCCGGCGTGCGCGTGCCCGTCACCTCCTTTACCGACGATAATCACGATGCCGTCATCACCGTGCAGCCCGACGACACGGTCAAGACGGCTGCGGTTGCCGAGGTCGGCAGCGACGGAACCACGTCGGTGGTCAGCGGTCTGCGTCCCGGCACGCGTATCGTGACCAACGGCCAGACCAGCGTCGGCGACGGCGAAAAGGTTTCGTACCGACAGTGACCTTCAGCCTCACCCGGCTTTTCATCAAGCGGCCGACGCTGGTCTTCGTCATCGTGTCCCTGATGATGTTCGCGGGAATTCTATCGACGATAACGATCGTCAAGGAGCTGTATCCCGACGTCAGCCAGCCGACCGTTACGATTCAGGTACAGTACAACGGCGCCTCGGTCACCGAGATGCGCGACAACATCGTCCAGCCGATCGAGCAGAACCTCGCCGGCACTGCCGATCTCCAAACCTTCAACTCGGTCGTCCAACAGGGCCAAGCGTCGATCAGCGCGATCTTCGATATCAACTCCGATACGGCTACCGATCTCGCGCTGACGAACAAAGCTATTCAGGCTGCGGAAAAGTACCTTCCGACAAACCTCACGCCGCCAACGGTCAACCTCTACGATCCCACGCAATCGACCGTTGTCACGCTCGCCATCTACTCGCAGAAGCTTTCGCTGTCGCGTTTGGCGCTCTATGCGATCAACGTCATCGCGCCGCAGCTCGAACAAGTTCCCGGCATCTCGTTCGCCAACGTCGGCGGCCTAGTGACCCCGGCCTACGAAGTCGTCGTGGATCCCGCGCGCCTTGCCGCGGCGAACTTGACGCTGAGCGACGTTATAGCCACGCTGCAAGCCGACAACCAGCGGGTACCCGGCGGATTTGCGTACGAGCCGAACCGCCAGACGACCATCGATATCCGCGGCGACATTCAGAACCTGGATAGCGTTCGCAACCTGGCCATCATTCGGGCTGCCGGCACGAGCAGCTCGAGCACGGCGAACTCGACCGGAGCCCAGGTCGAAAGCTACGGGGGTGGCACTTCGGCGCTGCCGGGCGTCGTGGATCCATGGACTGCTTCGAACTCGGTCGTCCGTGTCGGTGACGTTGCGACCGTAACGGAGGGATACGAACCGCGACTTCAATACGCCCATATCAGCGGCAAGCCCGGTCTCTTTCTCCAGGTGCAGAAGTCAGCGACGGGGAGCGAGGTCGACGCGTCCAACAACGTGCTGCGCGCTCTGCCGCAGGTCGAGCGTCAGTTCCCGGAAATTAAGTTCCGCATCATCAACGTTCAGTCGAAGTTCACGCAACAGCAGATCACCATCGTCACGCGAACGCTGATGCTGGCGATCCTTCTGACCGGCATCGCCATGATCTTTTTTCTGAGGTCGTGGCGAAGTGCGATCGTCGTCTGCATCTCGATCCCGACCTCCTTGGCGATCGCCATTACGGTCATGAAGGCGATGCATCTCACAATCGATACGATTTCGCTGCTGGGCATGTCGCTGGTAATCGGGATTCTCGTCGACGACTCAACGGTCGTACTCGAGAACATCGAGCGCCACTTTACCGAGCTGAAGCAACCGCCCGAGGAGGCCGCCGTCAAAGGCCGCGAGGAGATCGGGGCCGCGGCCGTGGTGATAACGCTCGTCGACGTCGTCGTCTTCCTGCCGATTGCGTTCATTCAAGGGCAGGTGGGGCGCCAGATCGCCGAGTTCGCAATCGTCGTGGTGATCTCGACCCTAACGTCGCTCTTCGTTTCGTTTACGATCACACCGACGCTTGCCGGTCTCTGGGCGTTGCGCTCCCATTGGAAGCCGTGGCGCCCCGTCGATTGGTTCGGAAGAAAGTTCGAAGACGTTCGCACCTGGTACACGCAGCGCGCGCTGCCCTGGAGCCTCGGGCACGGGCGGCTGGTGGCGCTTTTTTGCGCCGGCACGTTCGGTCTCGCGCTGGCGATGGTCGCGGTCGGTGCCGTGGGAGAGGAGTTCATTCCGCCGGTCGACCGTGGCGAGATCTTCATTCAGCTGATGTATCCGATCGGAACGCCGATCCAAACTGTGGAGAAAGGCACCTTCGGCCTCGAGCAAAAGATCCTCAAAACGACCGATACGTTTGCCAATACCGCGGTAGCCGGCGCGTACGCCGCCTCGTTCGGCGGTTTCGTTTCGCAAAATAACGTCGGGCAAGTCCACATCTGGCTCAAGGACGACCGCAAGCATTCGACGAGCTACTGGGTAACGCAGTTTAGGGATATCGCCCGGAAGAATCTGCCGCGCGACGTGCAGGCCGTCGTCGTTCCATCGACTTCCACAACCGGCGGAAACGCGCAGCCGATCGACTTTCTCGTGACCGACGTAACCGGAGGCGATCCGACTCCGTACGCTCAGCAAGTCCTCGCACTGCTCGAGAAAGTGCCTGGCGCAGCGAGCGTCAGCAGCACCGGCACGCTGCTGGCACCGGAGATCTCGATACAGTTCGATCGCAACAAAGCGCAGGCGTTGGGTGTGGACCTCGGGGAGGCCGCGCAGGCTGCAGGTGCCGCCTTTGGCGGAAACGTCGCAACCCAGTTCGAGACGACGGCCGGCTTGGAACAAGTGCAGGTCATCTATCCGCAATCGTATCAAACGAGCCTCGACGTCCTGAAGTCGGTAGCAGTCCGTTCGTCGAGCGGTGGAATCGTCTACTTGAGCGACATCGCTCGGTTTGAATCCACGCCGACCTCCCCGCTGATCACCCGCACCGATCGGAACACCGTCATTCACGTCGATGCCAACTACGCCCCGAACTCGTCACTGTCGGCGGTTGAAAACGGATTGCTCAAACGCTTGCCGTCGCTCCACTTGCCCCCGAATATCGTGGTTCGCCCGGCACCGCTGGGGCAGCAGGACTTCATGCATCAGACGCTAGTCGGCATGGGGCTCTCGATGATCGTTTCGGTCATCCTCGTCTATCTGTTGATGGTCGCGCTGTACAATAGCTACGTATCGCCGTTCATCATCATCTTTGCGGTTCCCGTAGCCGCCATCGGCGCGATCGGCGCGCTCTTCCTAACGCATCGCACGCTCAATCTCTTTTCGCTGATCGGGACGATCCTCTTGATCGGCATCGCGGCGAAGAACGGCATCTTACTGGTCGATTACGCTAATACGCTGCGCGACCGCGGGCTGGATAAACTTTCGGCGATCAAAGAGAGCGCGCATACGCGGTTTCGCCCGATCATCATGACGAGCTTCTCGGTGATGGCCGGAAACCTGCCGCTGGCGCTCGCCCTCGATCCCGGCGCTTCCTCTCGCTCGAGCTTGGGAATCGTCGTGATCGGCGGCGTCTTGAGTTCCCTGGTGCTGACGTTGCTGCTGATTCCCAACATCTACATGTGGGTCGCTCCGGCAGATCATCCGTCGAAAAACGGCGTTGGGCACCCGGCGGAGGAGGAGCTCAAGCTCGAGCCGCGACCGCGACGGCCGGCACCCGCGCCGTCGTGAACGAGCGCCTTTGGTACTGGCTGTTCGGGCTTGCGCTTAGGAGTTGTAACGGAACGCGAAGAGCCTAGGTCGGCGCGGGTGACGGCGTAGGCGTTCCCGCAAGGCGCGGATCCGGAGGCTCTGAGGGAAACGCGATGTTGCTGAACGTCACGTCCGCGACCACCTTAAAGGTCATGAATGCAACCTTCTCCGTCTGGCTGAACGTGCCGTGTACGATGAGCCAGTGTCCTTCGATGACTTTGTAATCGAGGGAGAACGTTTCGTCGCCTTCAACGGCGCGGATTTCGATATGTGCGGGGAGGCCAGAGGTCGCATCCTCGACGACTTCGGAGGGATAGAGCCCGGTTGGGAAGCGCGGGGTCGGGTCGATCAAAAAATGCAGCGCGGTATCCGTGGAATCGGGCGCGAAGCGGACGTCCCAAAAGCTGCAGTACGGCACGACGACGTTGACGCTGGGGTCCGGCTCCGGTATCGGAAAGACCAAGAGCTTCCCACGCTGGATCGTGATATCGACTCGTTTGAGATTCGCAAAGTAGCCGAAGCTGAAGCTGGAGAACGGGTCGAAGTCCGCCACGATTGGAAACGCCTGACCGGTGCGCTGCTCGCCGTTGGGCAAGTCCTGCATCACGGCAAAGTTGTCCGCGGCGCGTACCGCAATCGACCGATCGATGCTTTGCGCCCGGCCGAGGGTCGGCGCGGTTACGCGTGTATGCTCGAGGTAGGTCATATAGACGGGTCGGTTTGCGTCATAAAACGTGCTCGTACGGTTGATCAGGAGCGCAAGAGCCAAGTCGGCAGTCATCATCGCGAGCGCAAAGCTTCGGCGGCGGGAAGCCGAGTACCGGTGCGTTAACTCGGGTCGTGATGGCAATCGAAGAGAACGCAGCGTTGCTTGGCCGGGTCACCCAGCTCCGGCGAGCCATCCATCGCCGCCCCGAACTGGGCTTCGAAGAGAACGAAACGGCGGCGCTGGTCGAGCGCGAGCTCGACACCCTGGGAATCGTGCACCGCCGCATCGCCAAGACCGGCGTTGTCGGAAGAATCGACGGGGGGGCCGGCGGGCGCGTCGTGGCGCTGCGCGCCGATATGGATGCGCTGCCGATTCTGGAGAAAACCGAGTTGCCCTACGCCTCGGAGATCGATGGGAAGATGCATGCGTGCGGGCACGACGCGCACACCGCGATGCTGCTCGGAGCCGCGGCGGAGCTTCAATCTCAGCGAGCCGGGCTGGCCGGCAGCGTGGTGTTGATCTTTCAGCCGGCAGAAGAAGGGCCGGGCGGCGCGCTGCCGATGATTGAAGCCGGCGCGCTCGAGGATCCCGCCGTCGAAGCCATCGCGATGCTGCACGTCGATTCGCGGCTGGACGTGGGAACGATCGGCATCGTACCGGGACCGGTAAATGCCTCGGCCGACGAACTTTACGTGAACGTTCGAGGAGTCGGCGGTCACGGCGCCTATCCGCATTCCGCCGTCGATGCAATTCCAGCTGCGGCTGCCATCGTGCTCGCATTGCAGAACGTCGTCGCGCGCGAGGTCGATCCGCTTGCAAGCGCCGTCGTGACGATCGGAACGATCTCAGGCGGATATCGCAATAACGTAATTGCCGACGAAGTCAAGATGAGCGGTACGCTGCGGGCGCACGATCCGGCCGTTCGCGATGCGCTCGAAGAGCGCGTGCGCCGCATAGTTGCGGGCGTCGCCGCGGCGTATAACGTCGACGCCGGCGTTCAGGTCGTCCGCGGATATCCGCCGGTCGTCAACGACGAGTTGCTCGCGCAGCGCTTTGCCGCTTACGTGCGCGCCAAGGGCTCGCCACGAGTAGCGCAGCCGCAGCCGACGATGGGCGGCGAGGATTTCGCCTACTTTGCGCAACGCGTGCCGGGCCTCCTAATCCGTCTGGGCGTGCGCAGCGAGTCCTCGGGAGCCGTGCATCCCGCGCATAGCCCGCTCTTTCGCATCGACGAAGAGGCATTGCCGGTAGGCGTCAGCACGCTCGTGCTCTTTGCACGCTCTTTTGTGGCTGTGGAATGAGTTCATAAAAATCCACAGTGCAATGTGCATAAATTCGTAAAGGACGGTTAAGGGCGTACCCGCGAATACCCATACCATAATGCTCATCGCAGATACTGCGTTTGTGACTGGGCTTCAATCGCACAGCGCGAGCCTCGAGCTCGATTGCTCCGCCGAGGATGCTTTCGCACTGCTCTGCGCCGTCGAGAAATGGCCGGTCTGGCTTTCGTTCTTGCGTAGCGCGCGGCGCCAGAACTCGCAATCCGAGCTGAGCGTGGGCAGCGAAGTTGCTCTTCGCTCGTGCCTGCCTGGCGATGAAGAGCAGCTTTTTGAAGTCGACGCGTTCATCACGAATCACCGGCTCTCGCTGGTGGGCGCATTTTCACTGCGGCGGCGTCTCGATTTCCGAATCGAGCGGCGGACGTCGTGTTCGAAGCTGCACGTGCTGCTCGCCTACCCCGCCTATCACGGAAAGCTCGGGGGCCTGCTGGATCGCTGGCAACGGGGCCGGCGCTTCTCCAGCGCGCTCGACGACTCGCTGATCCACTTCAAGGGGCTGGTCGAGTATCGACGTGACGCGCCGGTCTTGGCCGATTTCTAAGCATACAACCAGGCTAGCAGTCATTGACCATGAGTGCTAAGAACGGTATACTCTGAGCATGCCGCTCTACGACTACGCGTGCACTCAGTGCGGGCGCACTTTCGAAGTGCGCCACGGTTTCAATGAGGCGCACGAAGACCCGTGCACGGCCTGCGGAGCGCCGGTTCGTCGCGTTTTTAACGCCGCGCCGGTCCTCTTTAAGGGCTCGGGTTTCTATGTAACCGACTCTCGCCGCTCTTCGAAGTCAGAAAAGCCGGAGAAGGCCGAGAAACCTGCCGGCGAGCCGAGCGCGCCTGCCGACGCAGCGGCGCCGGCGAAGAGCGAACCGAAGGCCTCCGAACCGGCCGCTTAGGCCCCGCGGAGGCGTTCCAGAGCCGCGGAAAACCCGGGAAAGCTTACATCAAGGCTGGCGTCGCTATCGACGGCAAGCGGCCCGGCGGCGCACGCGAGGACGGCCGCGGCCATCACAATGCGATGGTCGTCATGGGTCTGGAGAACCGTGCCGCCGGCGGCCGGCGATCCTCCGGCGATCGTGAGGCTCCTGGGTCCGGCCGCCATCGCGATTCCGACCGCACCCAAAAGCCGTCCGATGGCCGCGACTCGGTCGGATTCCTTCGATCGCAAGGGCTCGATCCCGGCGATCGTCGTCGTCCCGCTGGCAAACGCTGCCGCAACGGCTAAGAGCGGAAGTTCGTCAATCGCCCGCAGCGCGAGATCGCTGCCGATCGCGGTCGCGGTAAGCGGCCGGTATTCTACTGCGATGTCGGCAACCGGCTCGCCGCAAGAGCTGCGAGGGTTTCGCAGCTCGATCGCGGCGCCCATCTGCCGCAGCGCATCGAGCAGCCCGGTTCGCGTCGGATTGACGCCCGCATTGCAAACGAGGAGCGAGCTTTGCGGCGTAATTGCCGCCGCAGCCACGAAGAAGGCTGCCGAAGAGAAGTCTCCCGCGACCTCGACGCTCCTGCTTTCGAGCGGTGCCGGCTCGAGGGTGACGGAGCGTTGGTCCCATTCGATCTTCGCGCCAAGGTAGGCAAGGAGCCGTTCGGTGTGATCGCGAGAGCCGCGGTCGCCGTCCACCCTAACCGGAACTCCCGCGAAGAGGCCGGCAAAGAGCAGCGCGGATTTTACTTGCGCCGATGGCGAAAGCAGGATGAAATGTCGCGTCTCGATTTGCGGGGTCCCCGCGAGCCGTAACGGGAGGTGTCCGGCTGCCGTTTCGATCCTTGCGCCGAAGGCGCGAAGTTGCGCCGCGACCGGCTCCATCGGGCGGCTCCGAAGCGACTCGTCGCCGTCGAAGCGAGCGGTGATGCCCGCGCCGGCGCAGGCGCCCAGGAGCATCCGGGCCGTCGACCCCGAGTTCATGCAGTCAAGCGCGTGCGCCGGGTCGGCGACCGGTCCCGGGTGTATGACGCGTGTGTCGCCGTCGCTCTCGATCCGCACGCCCAGCGCGACGAGCGCGGCGCGCGTGGCCTCGACGTCGCGACCGGGATTCAGATTGGAGACAACGAGCGGCTCGTTGCACCGAGTACCGGCGATGAGCGCCCGATGGGAGATGGACTTGTCCCCGGGAACGCCCACGCTTCCGCGCAAACGGCCGGATTGAAAGGTCACCAAAAGGAGTCCCTCAGCATTTCGTAGCAAGCAGCGCGGAACAATCTAGCTCGATTTCAGACTGCTTTTTCACACGAAAGGAAGCGATGAATAAACAAGATCTCGTGCGCTCGGCGACGGAACGCCTCGGACTTTCGCGCAAGGATGCCGTTGAGCTCGTCGACGGCCTTTTCGATGACATTCAGGCGGCGGTCGTTTCGGGCGATGCGGTCAAGATTCCCGGTTTCGGGCAGTTTAAAGTGAGAGATCGCGCGGCCCGCATGGCACGAAATCCCGCGACGGGAGAACAGGTAAAAGTTCCGGCGAAACGGGTTTTCAAGTTCCTCCCCGCCAAAGCGCTCAAGGAAGCGGTCATGTCAAAACGCGGATCGCGCGCCGGTACCGCGCGTAAGAAGAGCGGATCGAAAACCGGAAAGGCCGCGGCCGGGGCGAGAAAAACCACAACCAGAAAGAAGCGGTAACCAACATTCCCCAGCGCCGTTGCTGGTTCTAGGAGTCATCTTCATGTCACGTTTACGTCTTGTCGTGTCAAGCCTTGTAACGGCGTCGTTACTGGCTGCTTGCAGCGGAGCCGGCCCCACTGCGCCGGTCGGCGGCATTCCTGCGGGACCCGCCGGTGCCGTGCGCTCAAAACTTCCGAAGTTTCTTCGGTTGGAACGTACTCCGCCTCGCCCGCCGCCGCGCCGGCATATGGTGACCGCAGCGATGCGCGAACGCGCGAAATCGGGCGGCTGGCAAGAGCTTTCCAATCTCAACACATGGACGAACGGTCCCGCTACCGCGCTCTTGATGACGGACGGCACCGTTTTAGTTCAAGACTATTGCACGCCCGACTGGTATCGCCTAACGCCGGATAGCACCGGAAACTACCAAGACGGCAAGTGGACCGAAGTCGCCACGATGCCCTCATCGTACGGGCCGCTCTACTTTGCATCGGCGGTGCTTCCCGACGGAAAGTTGATCGTCAACGGCGGTGAGTACAACTTCTGCGTCGGGGATGAGACGAATATGGGCGCCATCTTCGATCCGACCGCCAACTCCTGGACGGCCGTCTCGGCTCCCAGCGGGTGGGGGCAAATCGGCGACGGTCAGAGCGTCGTTCTCAACAACGGCACGTACATGATCGGGAACTGCTGCACCAGCGTTCAAGCGCAGCTCGACGAAGCGACGATGACCTGGACGCAAGTCGGAACCGGCAAGCACGATAACAATAGCGAAGAGGGTTGGACGCTGCTGCGTAACGGCGATATCCTCACGGCGGACGTTATCCAGGAACCAAACTCTGAGGTATTCAATCCAAAGAAGTCGGCGTGGTCGACGGCCGGGAGCGTGCCACAGAACCTCACGCAGGATGAAGAGATCGGACCGCAGACGATGCGGCCGGACAATTCGGTCTACGTCGAGGGCGCAGACGGCTTGACGGCAATCTACGCAAACGGCAAGTGGACGGACGGCCCGAACATGCCGACCGTCAACGGCGAGCAGCTCAATGCGGCCGACGCACCTACCTCGCTGCTAACCGACGGTACGGTTCTCGCAGTAGGAAGCCCCGGAGTCTATCAAACTCCTGCGGCGTTCTATATCTTCGACGGCAAAAAGAACGTCAGCGTCACGAGCCCGGCGGATGCGGTAAACGATTCGAGCTATAACATTCGGGTATTGTTGCTGCCGACGGGTCAAGTGCTCGAGGACGACGGCTCCAACGACGTCGAGATCTACACGGGCAATCAGAAGCCCGAAGCCAGCATCGCTCCTGCGATCTCGAACGTCTCCAAGACGCTTACCGCGGGGAGCAGTTACAAACTCTCGGGACGGCGCCTCAACGGGTTCTCACAGGCCAACTTCTACGGCGACGACGACCAGCAAGCGACGAACTATCCGCTGGTCAGAATCACCAATAGCGGATCCGGAGCCGTCGTGTACTGCCGTACGCACAGCTTCAGTTCCATGGCCATCGGCTCGAATAAAGTCGTCTCAACGATGTTCGACGTTCCCTCCACCATCGGCACGGGATCCAGCACGTTGGTCGTCGTGGCGAACGGGATCGCGTCAAAAGCGGTCAACGTCACGATCCAACCGAGTAAGTAAGGTAACGAAGCCAACCATCGCAGTTGTCGCGGCAACGGTGCTAATCTGCACCGTCCCGCGGCCTGCGATTGCAGTCGATACAATTCCGTTCACGCAAGTCAAGGGCGGGTTGATCGAAGTTCAGGGCTCGGTCGACGGATCGGCGTCGGTACCGATGCTGGTGAACCTCGGGGCCGGCGTCGACGTGCTCTCGTCGGACGTGGGCCGCCGCTTCGTTGTAGTTGGCGGCAAGTACGTAAGCCTTCGGCTTACCGGAGAGCGCGTCGATCTGCCGGTCGGGAGAGTCCGCACGCTGGCGCTAGGCGGCGTGCGCATCGAGGCTCCGAACGTGGGAATATGGAGCGGGCTCGACGGCACTGGAATCGAGGGGCTGATCTCGGCAACGGCGTTTCGCAACATCGCGACGACCTTCGATTTTCATAACGATCAGATCGTCATCGAAGATGCGCAGACGTTCCCCGACCGCATTCGGGCCGCGACCAAGATCCCGGTCGTCCTGCAGGACGACCTCGGAATTGCGCTCGGAATCTTTGCGCGCTTCGATTTCGGCGGAGGCAAAAGCGGCCTTTGCGAAATCGATACGGGCTCGCCGGGGATCACAATCGACAGGACGTTCGCCACCTCGATCGGGCTGATTCCCAGCGGCGACTCGAGCCTTCGAATTCCTTCGATCGCGCTCGACGGGGCGCGGGCAACGGCCGTCGACCAGCCGGCGGTAAGCCTCGGAAACCTGATCTACGACTGTGACGTTGGGAACTCGTTTTGGGCCGGGCGCGCCTTCACGATGGATCTGCCGAACCGCTTCATCTACGTGACGGCCTCCCCCTAATCTTCCCGCCCGGCGCAGGACTCCCGCGCAAGGTTTGAGTAGGCGTCCCTACCGGGTTGGGCTTCGGCGGGAGGACCGGCTCATGCGAACCTCGACTATTGCTAGCGAGGGGGCGACGCCTTTCTGGCGGCCCTGTCGTTGATACTGCGGTGTGGTTTATGAGCCATGCCGACGCTTCATGAGGTTGCGCTTGGCATGAGTAGGGACACGCGCCTCGCTTGGCTTGCCGTGGTTTTTAGCGGGATTGCCGCGATCGGCAGTTGCCTCCTCGCCGGCGCAGCATTCTGGGCGGCGTTCGAAGCTCGTCAACCCGCAAAGAGCTCGCTAGGAGACGCTGCGGACCCGGTCGCTGACGGCGTTATTCGAACGTGCGGCATCGCGCGTTCTTCACTGATGCGCACGGGCGACGATCTGTTTTTGCTCGGCGGTGCGACCGGCGACTCGCAATATCTCTCGCACGAAGAGCGGGGCGCGCTGGTTGCGGTATCGGCCTCTCGCGCAAGGTATTTCTTGGAGTGCCGCTTGCGGAACCTGAGCCGCGTGTCGATTTTTAACGTGACGTTTTACACCGGCGTCTCGTATCACGGGGGCAAGAAGCGGACGAGAAAACACAATGCCGATCCGATTGAGGTCATCGGGCCGGGCGAAACTCGAACGATTTGGATCGAGGACAAGGATGACAACTCCGTGATCGTTCACTCCCCGGGCCGCGTGCAGTACTACCGGTTCCCCGATATGACCAATCTTCAAGACCAGGCGCTGCAGCCGCTCGACGACGCCTTCTGGACGCTAAAGCGCGACGCGGACCCCGTTCCCAGTCAGTAGGCGTCAATGCCGTTGGCTGTGCCCCACCCGCTCGGGCCGGAATACGTCCCAAACTGGTCGGTGCCGGCGGTGCAGAGATACTCCCCGCCGCAATACCCGTCGGTGCCGCTGCTGATGTAGTGCATATCTTTCTTGCGTTCTGCCGTCTTCATCGCCCAGAACTTCTTGGCGGCGTGCGACTTGCGGGCATTGCCCGCTAGCGCCACGATTCCGGAGGTCAGTGGTGTTGCGACGCTCGTGCCGCCGACCGTGAACCAGCCGCTCTCATCGTAGCTGTCGTATTCGGCGACATCCCAGGCGACCGCGGAGACGTCGGCGTCGGTGCGCGACGTGCAGTCAGGATCGTGCTGCCACACCGGTTTCGTGTTGCCGGTCGCGCAGCCGCCGCCCGAGCCGTCCCAGACGACTTCGCTGTAAGTCGAGCCGGTCTTCGAAAGCACCGTCCCGCCGACTGAGATGACGTTTCCGAGCGCCTCGGGAGGGCCGTTCTCGTTATAGCCGGCATCGCCCGAGCCGGCAAGATAGGCGACGCCCGGAGTCTTGAAGTCGCCGGCGTCTACGCTGCAGCTCGAAGGGTAACAGATCCAGCTGTTGCTGACGACGTGAGCGCCCAGCGTTACCGCTTCGGCTTCGGCGACGCTCAGGTCGTTGTTGGAGTACGCGCTGCTCGCCTCGATCAGGTAGATCGTGCACGCCGGGCAGACGGCCGAAACCATCTCTACGTCGAGGTCGATCTCGACACCCCAGCCAGAATCGCCGGGCGGATAGTTTTTCTGCTGGCCGTACTCGTTGAACTTCTTGAACTTCGCCTTTCCGAGGCCAAAAGTCGAGCGGTATGCGGCAAGATCCGAAGCCACGTCCGGGTTGTCGTAGGCATCGACGATCGCGACGATTTGACCTTTGCCTTTGGTCCCGGACGGAAGGTTGTAGGCCGCCTGAAAATCGCTGGGCGTCCAGCCTCCCGAGTAGGTATCGGCGAGGCCCGATTCAACCAGGGCCAAGCATTGCGCCCGTCCTCGGGCGGCGCGAGCGCACGCCGGCCGCGCCAGGTGATGGGCTTGCCACGCGGGCACCTCGCGAGCGTGCGCGGCCGACTTGCCGAAGGTCGCGGGCACGCTTGAGGAGCCGCCGTTCGTGCTGCATCCCGCAAGGGCGAATGCAATAGCGAGCGTGGTCAAAAGCCTAAACGGTATCGTCACGAGAACTCCTTTTTCGCAAAGCTTGGTAAAGCGCTTCTGCGGCGCCGCCATGGGATTCTACTGCTGCGACCGCTTCTGCAACCAAGGTAACAGCCGCTCTCCGGAGCAACTCTAGCGACAGCACGTTGCTCGAGAAGGATTCGTTATGAGGAAGACATTGGTTCTCGTCGCGCTGGCGGCAGTTGCGTTCGTGCCGGGCGCGGCAGTCGCGCAGATGACGGCCGGCGGCAGTCCGCACGGCTTCGACTGGATGCTGGGCACGTGGACCTGCAAGAATACCGTCCCGACGCCGCTAGGCGGTCCCGCGGTGCAGACGCTCACTGCGGTGCGCAGCGCGACCACCAACGCTATCGTTTGGCGCTACACCGGCAGCGGCTACGATCAGTACGGATTCCTTGCCTACGATGGCAAGAGCGGAATGTGGTGGAGTTCCTGGGCCTATCCAGGCGGCAGCATCGGCAACGAGTCGGCTAAAGCCGGCGGGAAGAAGACGACCTGGAGCGGCCTCATCGTCAACGCCGCATCGGGTAAGACCGAACATATTCGCGACCTATATACGGTTTACGGGCCCACGACGTTCAACGATACCGGTTGGGACGACGCGACGGGTTCGATGAAGATCAGTTACAACGGAACCTGCACGAAGATGTAGGAGGCCGCGCGAAAAACGCGCGGCCTCACGGGGTTTGCTCTAGAAGGCTCCGATGCCGTGGGGTGAACCCCATCCACCTTGACTGGTGAAGCGGCCGCTAACCTCATAGAGGTCGTTGTGATGCGATTTGGGCTTCCAGAAGGTCCGTCCGCCGTCTTGGCTCGTGGAGTTTCCGGCGAGCCCGAAGATGCCGGCGCAGAAGGGCGACGAGATGCTCGTGCCATCGACTTGGATCCAACCGCTTTCGTCGTAGGTGTCGTATTCGGCAGCGTCGACTGCAACGGCGGAGACGTCGTTGCCCATCCGATAAGAACAGGACTTCGCGTACTTACTCTTTTTCTGCCACTTGGGCTTGGTCTCACCGGTGCTCGAGCAGCCGCCGCCCGAATCCGACCAGAGAGATTCGGTGTAACCGCGACTTCCGCTTGACTGCGAGAGCACGGTGCCGCCGACGGCCACCACGGAGTCGAACGTTGCGGGATCATACAGCGAAATGCCGCTGTCACCGGCGCTGGCGAGGTACGTAACGCCGGCCGAATCGTAGTCTGACTCGCTGGCACCGCTGCCACTGTAACTGTTGCTGACGATCGTCCCTCCAAGCTTCACGGCCTCGTTCTCAGCGGCTTCGAGATCGCTCCACTGGTTGGAATTGGCTTCGACGAGATTGATCGTGCAGTTCGGGCAGCTGGCCGAAGCCATCTGAACGTCGAGATCGATCTCGACGCCCCAGTCGGGGCTGCCGGTCGGGTAGTTGCTCATCTGCCCGCTCTGGTTGTACTTGTTGAGCGTTGAGGCGGGCAGGCCCATGTCGGAGCGGTACGTGTTGAAGTTGCTCACGACGTCGGGATTATCGTACGCGTCGACGATAAACACGTTCTGTCCACTGCCGTCGCTGGTGGGCAGATTATAGGCGGTCTCGAGTTCGGATGCGGTCCACCCGCTGTAGGTTGGATGGGCGCCGGTGTTTTCGACTAGGACGTCGCACTGGGCGCGTCCGACGCGACTGCCCTTACATGCGGGCGTCGCAGTGTGACTTGCTAACCCTTTGATTTCCGGCGCTCCGGCGGGCGCCATCGGCGACTGCGATCCAGTGCAGCCTGACAAAATCGCGAAGGCCACTGCACTAAGAAAGGCGTAGCGGCCAAGGTCTTGGTTCCTCATGTGTTGTGCTCCTGAGAGAGTGGTCGTACGCTGCGTAGTTCGCCTCGTCGCCATCGGGTTCATCTCGGAAATGCAAGCAGCCGCTCAGATTGAGCGCAAATCAACGTTAACGCGTGAGCACAACGTTAGCGCGAGCAGGAGCCCGTCGATCGGCGGCAGTCGGTTGCGCCGTCGGTGCTCTCGTGATTCACTTTGGTACGCGTGCTGTGCCGAAGCGGTACACGGCGAGCGGTAACTTTTTGTTGACGGCGAGAACAACTGCGCGTTCGAACTCGCGAAGCTCGTGCCGGGCGGGAGCACCTTGCCGAGCATTGCGATCGAGTTCACGGCGGCCGGCGCATCGTCGGGCCCGATCTCGACCTGGGAGTTCGCGGGAATCAGGCCCTACCCAGTGGGAGTAGAGGGAAAAGCCTTAGCCGCGCCTGACCTGTCAGGCCATGAGCGACGTCGACGGCGCCGCGGCGGTTCGTCCGCCCAGCGGCACCGTAACCTTCCTCTTTAGCGATATTGAGGGCAGCACGCAGCGCTGGGCACGCGACCGTGCCGCAATGCAGGAGGCGCTGCGCCTGCACGACCGCCTGATGCGTGAAGCCATCACAACCCACGGCGGGTACGTCTTCAAGACGGTCGGCGACGCATTTTGCGCGGCGTTTGCGACGCCCGAGTCGGCGGCAGTTGCGGCGCTCGACGCGCAGCGCGCCCTTGGTGCTGCCGACTTCACGGCAGTGGACGGGTTGCGCGTGCGCATGGCGATCAACACCGGCACCGCCGACGAACGCGACGGCGACTACTTCGGACCGGCACTCAACCGCGTGGCGCGGGTGCTCTCGCTCGGCTACGGGGGACAGGTCTTGCTCTCGGGAATCGCCGCGGATCTGGTGCGCGAGAATCCGCCACCCGGTGCGGCGCTCGCCGATCTCGGGGAGTACGAGCTGAAAAATCTCGAAGGCCGCGAGCGCGTCTACCAACTCGTTTCGCCGGAGCTGCAGCGTGATTTTCCCGAGTTGCGCGCCGTATCCGGCGGCCCGTGGCTCATTCCCGACGCGATTCGAACGCGCTACTTCACGGGCCGTGAGGATCTCCTCGCGCGCCTTCGCCAGCAGCTCGTCGAGCGTCATCGCGCCGCTTTGAGCGGGCTGGGGGGCGCCGGCAAAACGCAGTGCGCAATCGAGTACGCGGCGCGCCATTGCGCCGGATACCCCGGCGGCGTCTTCTGGGTGAACGCCGAAACGCTTGGCGGTCTAACCAGCGGTTTCGTGGCAATCGCAGCGGCGCTGAGCCTGCCTTCGGCCGAATCCAACGATCAGGAAGAAGTCGTCAAGTCGGCGTTGGCGTGGCTGAAAGTCAACGACGGCTGGCTGCTCATCCTCGACAACGTGGACGACCGGCGGATGATACGGCCGTTCGTGCCCGAGCGCGGCAAAGGCGACGTGCTGATTACGTCGCGCGAGCCGGTTTTTTCAGAACTTGGAATTCCGCGCGCGCTGGAACTCCAGGATCTCAACACCGAGGAGGGGGTACGATTTCTGCTGACGCGCACCGGGCGCGAAGATGCCGGCGACGGCGACCGGGCCGCCGCAACGGAACTGGCAACGGAGCTGGGCAATCTTCCCCTCGCGCTCGAGCAGGCCGCGGCGTATATCGCGGAAACCAATGCTGCTTTTACCGCGTACCTCGCCGCCTTTCGCAAACGCCGGGTCGCGCTGCTGGAAAAATCCGGCGAACTGCTGTCGCACGACACGGTCGCGGTCACCTGGGCGGCGAACTTCGAGGCGGTCGAGCGCGCGTCGGCGGCGGCGGCAGACGTGCTGCGCGTCACCGCGTTGCTCGCACCGGACGCGGTTCCGTTCGAACTCTTTCTAAATGGAGCGCCGGCGCTGGGCAACGAAATCGCGGAGGCCCTCGCCGACGGCGACGACCTGGCGATGGCCGAGGTACTGAGGCCGCTGGCCCGCTACTCGCTCGTGCGATCCGATGCGACGTCGCGCGTTTTCGGCGTACACCGTTTGGTGCAGGAGATGGTGCTGGCGGTGCTGCCGGAAGCAGAACGCCGCAGGTATGTCGAGCGTACGGTGCGCGCGCTCGATGCCGCGCTTCCCGACGTCGAGTTCGCGAACTGGGTACAGTGCGAGCGCCTGATTCCCCACGTTGCGTCACTGGCGAGACGCGTGGAGTTCGACGACGCGCAGGCCGAGGTTGCCGGACGCATATTGAACCGAGCCGGGCGGTACCTGTGGGAGCGGGGCCGATACTCCGAATCGCAGGCGCTCTTCGAACGGGCGCTCGGGATTGTGGAAGGCGCGCTCGGGAGCGATCATCCCGATGTCGCGCGCAGCCTCGATAACCTCGCAATCGCTCATAGCAAACAGGGGCGCTACGCCGATGCGCAAGCCCTGATCGAGCGCGCGCTGGCAATCTACGAACGCGCGCTCGGGCCGGACCACCCGGATGTCGCAAGACGGCTCAACAACATCGCAAACATCCACTACGAACAGGGCCGCTACGCCGAGGCACAGCCGCTGCACGAGCGTGCGCTGGCGATTCGGGAGCGCGCGCTCGGGCCCGATCACCCAGACGTTGCAATCAGTTTCAACAATCTCGGTATCGTGGTCTCCTGTCAAGGCCGCTATGCCGAAGCGCAGACATTGTACGAGCGTGCACTAAAGATTTGGGAACGTGCGCTCGGCCCCGATCACCCCAATCTTGCGCAAAGCCTCGACAACCTCGGAGAGGCGCACGCAAAACAGGGACGACATGAGCAAGCGCAGGTGCTGCACGAGCGCGCTCTGGATATTCGGGAACGCGCGCTCGGTCCCGACCACCCGCAGGTGGCCGAGAGTCTCAATCACCTCGGCGAGGTGCATCGCGATCAGGGCCACTATCGCGAAGCGCAAGCGATGTACGAGCGGGCGCTCTCGATCTGGGAACGGGCGCTGGGCTCCGATCACCCCGATCGGGCGTACAGTTTCCACAACCTCGGGATCGTGCTGATGGATCAGGACCGGTACGACGAAGCCGAGTTGCCCTTCGAGCGCGCCGTTGCAATTCGCGAACGCGCGCTCGGGCCCGATCATCCCGAGGTAACGACGAGTCTTATTGGCTTGGCGTCACTGCGTAAAGCGCAGGGCCGCACCGCGGACGCGATCGCGCTCTACGAACGCGTTCTTGCAGTCAAGGAGAAGACGCTGTCTCGCGACCACGCCGAACTCGCAGCGTTGCGCACCAGCATTGAAGCGCTGCGTTCGAGCTTTTACGGCGCTACCCAAAAGATGGTGCCGCATCCGCCGTAACCGGGGCATTTTCCCTTGCCCCCGTACCTGGTGGTGCCGTAGAGCATACCATTGAGCACGGTAAGTCTCCTCGCCGGCCCTGTGCCATCTCCCGGATCGCTGGGGAAATCGTGAAGCCTAGTCTCCACGTTGCTCGAGGTGAGTTTGAAAACCGATCCTTTCCTGTGCATGCCTCCGTGGGCCGTCGTACCGTAGAGCGTGCCGTTTATGGCAGTGATTTCCCCAAGCGGGTTTTCCGCATCCGGATAGAGACCGAAGTTGTAAAGAACCTGATAACCCGTGCCGTTCGTGGAAATCTCGAAAACCGTACCCTTACCGGAGGTGCCGCCGTTGTAGGTTGTCCCATAGAGCGCGACCTTGCCTGGCGGGGTGCGAACGCCGGCACGCGGATATTCTCCATCTCCCTTGAACTCGCCGAAACTATAGATCACGCTTTCCTGGCCAGACAACGATATCGCATAGACCGTTCCTTCGTTGTGCTTGCCCCCCAATTCGGTCGTCCCATAGAGCGTGCCGCCACTGTTAAAGAGGCCCGAGATCGGCGTATAGCCATCCGGCTTGCCTTTGAAACTGTAGATCACCTTCTCGACACCGGACGACGTAATCTCGAAGACCGCTCCTAACCCATGTTTGCCGCCGGTTTGAGTCGTGCCGTAGAACGTGTCGTTGGATTTGACGTAGGAAAGGTCCGCGGCCGGGTTTGCGCCATCACCGCTGCTCTTACCCTCAAAGGAGTGGAGCGTTTTTGGCTGATTAGACATAATCGCGAAGACCGTTCCATAAGAGGACGTGCCGCCTTCGGTGGTCGTGCCATAGAGCATGCCGCTCACATAGGAAACGCCCGCTTTCGGGTAGGCGCCGTCGCTTGAGGCGCCGCCGAAACTGTAGAGGTGACTCTCCTTAGTGGACCCAGGCGAGATTGCGAAGGTTGTTCCAGTATTCTTCTTGCCCCCGACCTCGGTCGTGCCGTACAGCAAGCCGTTGACGACGGCAAGGCTCGAGTATGGGGTTTCGCCGTCGGACCGAGGCCCATGGAAGCTGTAGATGACGCCGTACGCAGGGCGCACGCGCCTCTGCTCCGTCGGCGGCACCCTGACCGCGCTAATGCCATCCGGGCCAGGTCGAAGGATGCTTCCGCCTCCGCAGGCTGCTAGTGCGGCAACCACGCAAACGCCAAAAGCGAAGCGTTTAAGATCTGAAGTCTTCATTTCGATGCTCCTCAGCTCCGTGAACGGCCGCCGAGAATGTTCGGCGCAGCGCAGCCTGCCGCCTTGCTGCTAACGGGGCGGGTCTGGCCAGACGTCTCGCTGTGCGGCCGCCGCGATGTCGACGTGCCACGAGATCGCCGCGAAGCTCTCCCGATCGTCCGCGTCGAGACCTTCGGCCGCGGCCTGCACGATCGCTCGCGCGCGGTCGAGCGCGCGCGCGGCTTCGGGCAGATTCCCCTCGAGGCGAAACACTTGAGCGGCCACCCAATAGCAGTATTCCGGCCACTCCGTCGTGTCGGGGAGCCCCTTTTCGTCGGCGAGCAGCCGCCGCACGTGATTGTGCGCGGCGGGCAGATTGGCCAGTGCGGCATGCCACACGGCCAAATCGGCCAGCGTCTTGCTCGCCCAAACCTCGGACTGCGAACGTGCCCGGACCTCGAGCGCCATCTCCGCGTGCGCAATCGCATCGGTTAACTTGCCGGCCGCCGCTTCGGCAAACGCCAGATTCTCGAGCGCGGAGGCCTCGATCAATCCGAACTCGAGTTGTTGGGCCAGTTCGCGAGCCTCTCGGGCGATCGACTGCGCGCCCTCGATGTTTCCGGCGCACGCTCGCAGAAAACCGAGGTTTGCCAAACCGATGACGCGACCGCGCTCGTCACGGACCCCTTCAAAGAGCGCGACGGCTTTCTCGGTCGCCGCTACGGCTTTTTCGAAGAATCCCAATCGCGTTTCGAGCACTGCCTGATTCAAGGTTTCGCCTGCGGCTTTGCTCATGTCTCCGAGATCGGTAAAGAAGAGCGCGGCGTTGGCGAAGTGCTCGCGCGCCTCCGCATACCGCGTTCCGGCCGCCGTAAGCGTTACTCCCAGACGGCCACGTGCGCGCGCTTCGGCGGGTCGGTCGCCGAGTGCCGTGGCGCGATCCAGCCAGCGCTGCCCCAGCGTCATGCAGCGCTCGAGATCGCGCCGATTGTACGCAATCGAGAACGCACTCGACAACGAGAAATACTCCAGCACGGGATCGGTGGCATCCACGGCCGCCCGTTCCGCCTCGTCGAACAACGCTTCTGCCGCTGAAAGGTTTCCGCGGTCAGCCTCCACGTTCGCAAGACAGCACAACGCCTGGGTTATTCCCGCACCGTTCGCCGATCCGCGACTGAAGGCAAGGGCCGTTTCCGCCGATGCGTGCGCCTCGGCAAGCCGGCCCTGAGAGTACGCAAACTTCGCCTCGGCGACGTGCACTTGCCACGCAGTATCGTCGTGCAGCGCGAGCGTTCGCAGCTCGCGGATTGCCGTTGCGAGCTTCGCCGTATCGGAGATGCTCGTCGCGAACTCGATTTCGCGTAACAGGGTGAGGCGATGCAGATCCGAATCCGCGAGGCTCGCGGCGAGTGCCTTGAGGCTGGCGAGCGCGGATTCTTGGGCGGAGCGATCTCCGCGGCGCAACTCGACCGTTTCGCGTTCGAGAAGGATCTCGGCACGTGCCCGCGGGTCCTCGGTAAGGGCTAAGGCGCGTTCGCTCAGAGCGCGCGCCTCGTCGAGCGCGCCGATCCCAATCGATCGCCGCACCGCCGTAAGATAGCTGCGAGCGGCGTTTGCGCCGTCGCCGGCAAGCTCGTAGTGGCGAGCGATCGTGGCCGAAAGCTCGGATGCGCGGTCGGCGTACAGTTCTTCGAGGACGCGCGCCACGCGGCGATGGCGCGCCGCCGCGCGTTCTTGCGGAACCGCGCGGGCGATCGCCTCCTGAAATATTTGGTGAGAGAACGCGTACTCGAAGAGTCCGCGTCCGGTTGCCTCGCGCACGATGCGCCGGTCGAAGAGTTCGTCGAGCGCGCCGCCGATCGCGGCCTCGTCCCATCCGCTGACGTCCCGAAGGGCGTCGTGCGAAAATCGGCTGCCGACGAACGCGGCGATTTCGGCAAGGGTCCGTGCTTCCTCCGAGAGTTGCCCGATACGTGCCGTCAAGAGGGCCTCAAGACTCGCGGGGGCAGCAGTCCGTTCGCCGTGCCGGAGGTCGTCGATAAACTGCGTTAGGAAGAGCGGGTTTCCAGCGGAGACCGTCAGCAGATTGGCGGCCTCCAGATCGGGGATTTCCGGTAAAGCGTCGGTCAGTTCGTGCACGTCGTCGAGCGATAAGGTTCGCAGCGAAAGGCTGTGCGCGCAGGCGGCTGCACGCGCCTCGCTTCGCAGCCGGTGCAGCGGATGCGGACGCGGCGTTTCGTTATCGCGATAGGTCACGACGAGCATTATCGGTACGCCCGAAACTCGTCGAAGCAGCGAGCGCAATAGCGTTATTGAAGCGGATTGCGCCCAATGCATGTCTTCGAGGACGAGCAGCAGGGGGCGCGGCTGCGCCAGCCCGGAGAAGCAGCGGAAGAGCGACTCGAACAGCCGGATGCGCTCGCTCTCGGCATCGATACGGGGAACTGCCGGCAATCCGTCCAACCGCGTGCGGATCTCGGGAAGCAGCTCCGCAATGCAGGCCAGCCACATGCCGCCCTTCAGCGACGCGACCAGCGGCAACGCGGAACGTAATGCATCGACGACGCTCTCGTATGGAGTTGCCTCCGGCGAGCCGGTGGCGCCGATGAGAACTCGCCCGCCGCTCTCTTCGACCGCGTGCGCGAACTCGAGAATCAAACGCGACTTGCCGACTCCGGGCTCTCCGCCGATGAAAACGCAGGAGCCGTGCCCGCGGGCGGCGCGGCTCCACGTCTCGAGAAGTTGCTCCATCTCAGCTCGGCGTCCGACGAACGGCAGCGTGGCGGAACGCGCAAAGGTCGATGCCGCAGCGGCGGATTCGAGCGGCGCGTTGGGTTCAAAGACGTCGCCTCGCGCGATCGTTTCGCGCAGGGTGAGCGTTTCGGGCATCGGCTGGACCTTCAGTTCCAGACGAAGCAGCTTCGCGAAGCGCTCGTACTCGGCCAACGCTCCGGCGCGGTCGCCCGATTCGCAGCGCAGCGCCATGACTTGACGTACCACGTCTTCACGCCAGGGATCCATCGCGAGGATCTGTTGGGCGCGCGCAATTCCGCGGACGAAGTTGCGTTGCCTGCGCGCTTGGGAGACGAGCTGCAGCAGCCCTGCGAGAAAGACGTTGCGGTACCGCTCGCGCTCGGGAAAGACCCACTCGTCGTAGAGCGCCGCCAATAGGTCTCCACGATAGAGGCTAACCGCTTCCTCGATCCTTTGCGGATCCCCGATGAGGCGGTTGAACTCTTCGACGTCCAGGCACAAGCGCAAATCGGGACGAAGGCAGACGCTGTCGCCGTCGACGATCAGTGCACGCCCTTCGAGCTCCGGCGGGAGAACACGAGCGAGATCGTAGAGGGTTAGGCGCAGCTTGGTGCGCGCCGGCTCCTCCTCATCGTCCGGCCACATGACGTACGCGAGGAAATCGCGCGCAATGGGAGCGTCGCGATTGAGCAGCAGATAGGCGAGAACGGGAAGGGCTTTACGGGGCGTCGCGAGCTTAAACGGCGTCCCGTTCACTTCCACCGCCACGTGGCCGAACAGACCGATACGAAGTTCGGGTTCGGGGCCGGATTGCGGCGGATCCCTTCCGGCGGCACGTCGGGCCATTCAACACGCTTCGCGTGCGGCTTGGCGTTCCATTTCTTAGCGGATCGATTGCGGGGTCTGCGGCGTCGGAGTCTCGACCATCGGGCCGAAGCCCGAACTCAATCCCCCGGAGAGTGCCATCGCTGCGACGATCACCGCGATGGGAAGTATGGGGATGCCCGCCATGGCGAGCCGCACCTTCGGCATTTTCCGCGTAATCCACGAGGCGACGATCGAGATGACGCAGGCAACGGGAAACGAAAGAAAACCGAAGACGATTATCCATACCAGCGGGTTCGCGGCCGAACCCGGCGCGTCGAAAGCCATCGGCGCGCCCACAAGGGCGATCAAGAAGCCCGGAACTGCGAGAACGCCCCAAACGGCCGTCACGATGATCGCCAGGATCGGCCGGAACGGGCGATTCCCCGTCACGGTTGGCGCTTCTTCGAGAGGCCTTGCCAGCCGAGCAGTCCCGCAACCAGCAGTGCGAGGCCGATCGTCGCGATGAGTCCGCAAACCTCGCCGACATCGCGCATCATGCCGCTGGGATCGGTCGATTGCGGCATCTGACCGGCCATCATCCAAAAGAATGCTACCGCGCCGGCCACAAAGATCGGACCACTGATGATAAGACGCCAATTTTTCTGTCGCATGAAAATATATTCTCCTTTTCACTTCAGGTTAGCACGCGGTGCGTGCGAGAGCGTACGGGCTCGCCGCAGCGAACCCATACGGTTAGCTCGGATTGAGCGAGGCTATATCTTGGCTTTGCTGACCGTCTCGCCGAATGGTTCCTGGGTGCCGGACAGGTATTTTTGATTGGCTCCGCCGGGATACGTATCGATGCCGACCGTTCCGCAATAGGTATCCGATCCGATGATTTTGGAGCCTTGCACCCACGGCTGAACGACATCGCTATAGCCGCACGAACCCGGTAGTCCGAACTCGCCGGTCATCGTTCCTATCGAACCTTGGACTTGAACCTCATAGACTCCGGAGCCGCCCGACGCACTGAAGAGCTGATCGTCGAGAACCAGATTCGTTCCGTCCCACGCCACGCCGCCCGGGAAGTGAATGGTCACGTTGAGATAGAGTGCTCTCAACGTATTGCCGCCGCGCGGAAGTTCGTCGAGGCTGGTTCCGCCCGAGCTGTCGCCTTCAACCTCGACGAAGAGGTTGCCGCGATCGTCGTAGGCGGGAGGAAAGTAGTAGTACATGTCCGGCGCCTGGTATTCTTTCGGCGTGCCGGTAGCATGGCGAAAGATGGAGATGCCGCCCGGATAGTTGTCCGAGACAAACGCGGCGACGGCGAGGTCTCCGGTCTTCGGGTTGACCGAACAGCCGAGGGGATATTGGCCGGGAAGGTCGAGGGTCTTGATTGGGTTGGTGCCGCCGTGCGCGTATTCCGTGATGTCGGATGCATCGAACTGCGTGATGAAAACATCGCCGGATTTGTCGGTGCATTGCCCGTAGGGTGCCGCGAATCCGGTCAGCGTCCCCACCAGCTTGCCCGTCGGGTACGAGTACACGTACACGTCGTCGGTCTTTTGGTCCGAGACGTAGAGCAGTGCTTGCTTCTTGCTATCGGGAGACATCCACGAACGCTGACGGTCGGGCTGGACGTTGCGCTCCGCCTTGCCCGGCAGCCCGGGAGTCAAGATGTTGGCCGGCGTTGCGGGCGGTGCGAAGGCTGATTGCGCGCCGCCGCCACTGCAGCCGGCGAAGATTGCGGCAACGGCAATGCCGCCTAACGCAAATTTTAGCGAGATCGAGGTATTCATGAGCGAGTTTGATCCTTATTTGGCAGAGAGCGGGCCGACGCGGGAACCGCGGGGTGGTATCGGTCGCTCCCGGCTCAAGGCATCAAAGGGGAGGCGCCGTTGCCGGTACTCTAGCAAATGAGGTATACAAAAACGTTCGAGCCGACCAGGCTCTGGGGGTTACTCTTGGGGCAGCTGCTTCGCGCAGCCCTCCTTCGGGTACTTTCCGCGGAATATCGTCATGGCACCCGACGCAATCGTCGCACAGAGGCCGCCGGTGCCTTTGGCGCTCAGCGTACGCGTGTGCGTCCAACCATCGAACGTGTAAACTAACGCCACCAGCGGCTGTTTGAGATCGGGCGTTAACGGGTCGGAATAGTGATAAAAGGTAACGGAATCTCTGGCAAATAGGCACAGCTGGCCGCCCTGGTCGAGTGCCGAGATGTGCACGCGCTTTCCAGCGCGAATGTTTACATTTCTGGGAGGAATCGTGCATGATTCCTTTACGGTCTCTTGATATAACGTGCGTTTGGTCTTGTTGACGACGTAAAGCACGAAACCGTTGCCGAACCTCAAAAGAGGACTCTGGCCGGTGAGATCTGTCGTAACGCTTTGCGCCGGCACCACATCGGCACCGGCCTGATGCGAGGCAGCGCCACAGGCGCTCAGCGATAGCGAAAGACCCAGCAGCACAACTCCGAGCCGATTTTTCACAGACCCTCCTTGAGAGAACGGGCCCGCAGCCCGCTAACGTTGGTGAATGTTTTGAGTTCCCGCGTCGTCACGGTGCACTGCCCGACCAGTAGATGGCAACTCTGCTCGGGCCGGCGCCGCCGCCCCCGTCGATCTCGGTAACACCCTTGGCGCTTTTCTCAACGTATCCGGAGCCGGCGCCGCCGCCTCCTCCGCCGCCGTTGCCTGTGCCTTTAGGGCCGCCGGTGCTGCCGCCGCTGCCGCCGCCGCCACCGCCGTAGTAGCCGCCGCCACCCCCGCCGCCGCCACCGCCGTAGCAAGACCCGCAGATGCCGCCGCCGGCGCCGCCAATACCGAGCGTGCCGCTGACGCCGGGAGCCCCGGTCCAGCCCTTCGCGCCTCCGCGGCCGGCATGTCCGCCACTTCCGCCGCCGGCCTGCGTGCCGCCGTGGCCGCCGCCGCCCCCGCTGTATTTGTCGCCGGTACCCGCGCGCCCGTCCCGGCCGTTGCCGCCGCTCGTCCCGCCTCCGGCGCCGCCGCGGCCTCCGTTGTAGGCTCCGACTCCGCCGGCGCCACCGGCCACGATGACGCGGTTTTTCAAGCCGCTGCCGCCCTGACGCACGTCTGACGCTCCGCCGCCGCCTTCGGCAGTGCCAACATCGCCCACGCCGGCGTCTCCCCCGCCGTTGAAGCCGCCTTGCTGGCCGCTGGGTTCGCCACCGACGAAAACCGCCAGTGATTCGCCGGGCTTGACGGCAATCGTGGCCGTCACCAAACCGCTATGCGCAACTGTCGTTGGTGCGCCGACCGCCGTGATCGTGACGTGCGTCACGCCGTAAGGCACCGAAAAGTTTTGCCGCGCGCCGGAGTAGTAGAATATCTCACCGCTCCGCGCGGTGCGCTGCACGGTCGCGCCCGGCGCGCCCATCGGCGGTCCCGGGGCGGCGCAGCTTACAAGCAACGTTGCGGCCGCACAGCTTAATGCGTAGGACGTAAGACCGAGAATCTTCAATTATCTTGCTCTCCTGCGGATGAACCGAATCGACCGGTTTTGGGCGTTCGGCTTCGGGGCGCGGTTCTCATCGTAGCGGCAGCGTTAAGCGTTAAATGTCACAAACGTTTCTATGCCTGGTTAGGCAGGAAGGACAAGGCGGCCTAGTTCCTGGCAGTTCGCTTGCTGTGGTGGAAGTCATCGATGCCGCGCAGAACGTTGCTGGGCGCCGAGTTGTCCCGAGGAGCAAGGCAGATGAAGGTTTTGGATATTGGCCGCCACGCCTTAGGCAACGGACTTGCCGTTGCCATCCTAACCGGATGCGCGGGCATCGTGCCGCTCACGTCGCAGCCGCAGGCGATCGGCTCTGGTTTCGTCGGCGAAATATGCAAGTCAAATCATGGCGTTAGCGTGAAGCCCTGTTCGGTGGTGCTGACCGACGGCCATCCCAAGGCAAAAGTAGTCACGACGGGCCCCGAGGGCGGCACGTTCACCTTCACCGATAAGAAATGCACGCTTAAAGACATCGCCGAGGTCGAAGGACGTAATGATAATTATCTCATCGGTGCGGGCGCCGTGTCGGGGCAATGCGTCGCCACTTTCATCGATAAGGAGAAGTCGGGGAAGACCATCGGTACCGCCTTGCTGAGCATCACCAACTTCACGCGTAATCACTGCCCGCCAACCTGTCGACGGTAGAGTTGCAGGCTCCAGCCACAAAGCACTTCAAAGCCGGGCTTCTTACGGCCGTAGTCGCCTTGACCGGATGCAGCGATTCGATCGGCGCGCCGCATCCGACCTCGGCGCCGACGCATCCCATCGAGCATATCGTGATCCTCGTTCAAGAGAATCGCAGCTTCGATAACCTCTTCGCCGGCTTCCCAGGCGCCGACACCGCGATGCACGGCTGGTGCAAACCGAGTCCAGGCTGGTGCAAGACGGCGCGCGAGGTTCCGCTACATTCGGTGCGCCTGGCGACCGGATCGCCAAGTTTCGGGAAGGATATCGAGCACAGCCATCGCGGCTTCGAGATCGAGTGCGACCGCAACAGCGCCAACGTCTGCCGGATGGATGGGTTCGACCTGATTCGTTTTGGCGAATCCGCAGACGGGCCGCCGGCAAAACTCTACCCTTACGCTTACGTCGAACGCTCCGAAACGGCGCCGTATTGGAATCTCGCGCAGCGGTATACGCTCGCCGACAGGATGTTCTCGACCGACACGGCTTCGAGCTTCATCGCCCACCAAGAGCTGATAGCGGGAACCGTGCGGCTCAACGATCGCGAATCGCTTACCGACCAGCCCGACAACACGCCGTGGGGCTGCGACGCGCCACCGGGAACCGTCACGCCGGTGCTCTTCAGGAACGGCAGGTACGACGCACACGGTCCGTTTCCGTGTTTTACGGAATACGAAACGATCGCCGCTTTGCTCGACGCGCGCAACGTCTCGTATCGGTACTACGTCGATGGATTCAAGGAAAATAAACCGCATTTTGATTTCTCCGGTGCGGTCTGGAACGGCTTCGATGCGATCAAAGGCTTTCGCTATAGTCCCGACTGGAAGACGCACATCAGCATCCCGAATACGAACATCTTTGCCGACGCCGAGGCGGCCACGCTTCCAGCGGTCTCATGGGTGGTACCTAACCTCCACGATTCCGACCATGCGGCCAGCGGCTGCAACGGTGGGCCGTGGTGGGTGACGAAGGTCGTCAACGCGCTGGGCACGAGCCGGTATTGGAAGAGCGTCGCGATCGTGCTGCTTTGGGACGACTGGGGCGGGTGGTACGACAACGTGCCGCCCCCGCAGGTCAACTATACGAGCTTAGGTGCTCGCGTGCCGATGATCGTCATCTCGCCGTACGCGAAACCTCACTTCATTTCTCACACCCAGTACGATTTCGGCAGCATCCTGAAGCTCATCGAGCAGAACTTCGGTTTGGGCTCGCTCGGAACGACTGACGCTTCGGCCAACTCGATGGCGGACGTCTTCGATTTCACGCAGCCGCCGAAAGCGTTTGAGCCCGCAGCGCTCCCGCCGGTCGAAAGCTGCGGCAAAGAGGGTCGCGCCGGTGGCGCGTCGCTGCGGCAAATCATCCGGCACGACGGCGGCGTCCCCGAATAGCGTGCGGCGGTGTGTGGGTCGCAAACTCTCAGAAAGCCCTGATGCCGTGGGGGGAACCCCAGCCTCCGCCATCCGTAAACCCGCCACCGAGTTTATGGAGGTACTTATGGTGCGCCGGGTTCCAGAACGTTCGGCCGCCGTCTTGATGCGTCGAGTTACCGGCGAGCGCGAAGATGCCCGCAATAAACGGTGAGCCGATGCTCGTGCCATCTATCGTGATCCAACCACCCTCGTCGTAGGTGTCATACTCGGCTGCGCCAACGGCCACCGCGCAAACATCGTTGCCGATCCGATACGGGCTGCAAGCGGTATGGTGTTGCCACGGCGGCGCCGTCTCGTCGGTGCTGGAGCAGCCACCGCCCGTATCCGGCCAAACAGTTTCCTTATAACCTCGCCTGTTACCGGACACCTCGAGCATCGTGCCGCCGACTGCGACGACGCTGTCGAACGTCGCCGGATCGTAGAGGCCGTAGCCGGCGTCGCTGGCTACATACGTTATGCCGGGCGTGTCGTAGTACGATTCGGATGCGCCGGAACCGTCATAGCTGTTGCTAACGATCGTCGCGCCGAGCTTCACCGCTTGCGCCTCGGCGGTTTCGATATCGCTCCACTTGTTCGAGTTGGCCTCCACGAGGTAGATCGTGCAGTTCGGGCAGCTCGCCGAGGCCATCTCAACGTCGAGGTCGATCTCGACGCCCCAGTTCGGACTACCCGTCGGGTAGTTGCTCATCTGGCCGTCTTGATTGTATTTGTCGAGCGTGCCGGCCGGCAGACCCATGGCAGAACGGTACTGGGCGAGGTCGGTCGCGGCGTCCGGATTGTCGTACGAATCCACGACGGCAACGATTTGTCCTTTGCCTTTGGTGGACGAGGGCAGGTCATACGCCGTCTCGAGATCCGACGCCGTCCAACCTGCGTAGGTCGCATGCGCGCCCCCTGGCTCGACGAACGCGTCGCACTGCGCCTGCCCAATGCGGCTACCCGCGCACGCCGGCACGGCACCTTTCGAGAGGCTCAAAGGAAGGACCAAGGGCGAAGTGCTCGGTCCCCCAGGCGATGCGCAGCCGGCAAGCACCATAACGGCTGCCGAAAAACCGAAGCGAAAAAATCTCATGGGTCCATGATGCGGCAAAACCGCAGGCCGCGGAACGGACAAGCGGACAAATGGCGCGGAACCTCTTGGCCGCGTTAGGGCCGCTTTCGCTCCGGGGGTGTGTGCGACTTTTGCTTGTGGTGCATGAAGTTGTTGAAGTTCCGGCTGGAGCGCGAGAGCGGATTCTGTCGCCGAGGCCGCGCGTGAAAAGCAACGTGCGAACGCGTGCGAACGCCGGCGTGCACGTGCGACTGCCGCTGCGGATGCGCGCGCAGACCGGAGGCGAAATACGCCTGGCCGCTCGCGCCTCCGAACGTAAGCGCAACCGGCCGCGTACCCGTTCCCCAGTATCCGGCGTAGACGCCCCGCACCGGCGGCGTTACCCCGGCTTGGTCGGCCAGCCCTCCGGTGGGGGCGCGAACTTCGAACTCGGCGAGCGAACTCGCGGTCGCGCATTGCTGGAGATCCGGTCGCGCGCCGGGTGCGATAAAGAATCCTTCGTACAGCTCCCCGTCGTAGTCGACGCGGTTCTCGACGACGACGGAACGGCCTCGCACCTCGTACCACCGCGTGTGCCAACCGCCGGGTGCAGCGCAGGGCGGATCGCCGGCTGCGACCACCGGCGCACTCATGACCATCGAAAGCTCTCGCGCCGCGATCCGATCCATATCGCTGACGCCGATCGTCTGCGGGACGTCGCGCCGAGCCAAGAGGAGCGCGCTGCGACGGTCGCGTGAATACATCCACGTGTACACGCCGTCTTCCGACGTTTTGTCGTTACGCACCCAGCCCGGCGGCGAACAGAGCGCGAGGTTCAGCCTCGGGTCGAAGTTCGGTGCGAAGCCGTCGAGCGTTTTGGGGTCGACCGGCGTGATTATTCCTCCAGCCGGCTGTCCGTGAACGTAGAAGTCGACACGATAGTTCCCCCCGCCGAGGCACTCTTGAAAGTTCGCGCCGGGGAGCGCCGACTTGAACTCCCCCGTAGAGGCCTGGGCATTTAACGCCGGGAGATCGTCGTTGTCTTCGAGTTGCGGTTGAGCAACCCAAACTTTCCACGTCGGATCGAACTTGTACCATATCGCCACAACGGATGCGCCGCGAGCGCCATGGGCAACGTGTACGGCCCAGGCTGCGCCGCCCGGCATGGCTTGCGCAGAATCCGTTACCAGAGCGGGCGGATCGGAGGGAGACGCGGTTTGTTTCCATTCGGGGACGGCCGATACTATCGCGGCCTTCCAAAGGGGCAGCCGCGCCGCCAACACCTTGCAGTCCGAGTCATCGAGCACGTTACCGCACTGCGCGTTAAGAAACTCGAGATCGGTCAATCCGCCGAGCGCCATGTCCGCGTTCGTCGTGACCTTAGGATCGGCCAGTCGCGCGTAGGCCGCATCGGCCTGTGACAGACGGCCGCGCGCGGCCAGCAGCAGCGCCTGGTTCATGACGGCCCAGCCTTGCAGGTTCCCGAGCCGAGCGTAATCGGCCAGAGCTTCGTCGGTGCGCGCGGCGGCCTCGCTGAGATCTGCACGGTTCTTGGTCAACAGACCCCGTTCGAAGAGCGCGTATCCAAGCGATGCGATGAGTTCCGGGCTGTCGAACCCCTGCGCGTGCAGGTCGTCGACCGCACGTTGCTCGGCCTCGGTGTCTTGCGCAACTTTGTTTACGTCGTCGCCCGGCAGCGTGCGAAAACCCGTGCCGGCTTGTGGAGACGCAGAATCCTCCAGGTTTTCGGCGCGATCGTAGTCGGCAAGCGCGAAGTTCGGCCGGTATGCGACGGCGAGCCCGTACTCGTCGGCCGCTTGCCGGTAGTCTGCCGGAACTCGAGCCAGCCGTTCGAGCTGACTGCCGCATGCATAATGCTCCGCGGCCAAGTAGTCGGCGCTTTGTGAAGCCTCCTCGTACGACCGGAAGACGCGGGTGCACTCGGCCGGTAAACCAGCCTTAGCCGTTCCGGGGAAATGCGGCAGAGGGATCGTGCTCAGCGCGGCTGCGATTGTGAGCCCCGTGCCGACCACCGCGAAGACCGCCGCCATTCCCGCCAAAATTCGCTTCGCACGAAAGCCGTCGATCCCCATGCACTGGCCGAAGAGATAGAGCGAGATGGCAAAGAACGTCAGGCAAGCCAGATAGCGCGACATCTGCTTTTGGTAGGCGAACGAATCCTGGTTGTGCGCATCCCACATGGCAAAGGCGACGTCGCCGGCGAAAATCGCCTTGGCGTTCAGCAGCAGGATCGGGAACTCGGCGTCGTTATAGATTGACAAACGGTTCGCCCTGCTTGTGACGAGGTCGACGGTAGTGCTGTCGTTATCGCGCTTCAAGGCGCGCGCATCTTCGAGGAGTATCTGGTCGCGGCGCTGCTCCTCGATCTTGACTGCGGCCATCGGAAGTGCCAAGAGCCCTTCATTTTCGAGCTGCACGGCCTGGTTGGCCGCATCCAGCCGCGCCCAATCTTGCTGCACGCGTGCGACCCGATCGATGAGGAGGTTTGCCGCTGCGCGGTTTCGAGTACTCTCGCGCAAACCGTTCGCCTGATCCGTGACGGCTGCGTTGGAGGCTTCGTACATGTTTGCGGCGGCGACGCTGTAGAGATAGGCGCAGCCGGCGCTTATCAGCGCGGTCACCGCGATCGCGACGACGACGGATCTCGACAGCGAGTCGTTGGCCTTGCGGTTGATGAGCCGCGAGCCGATGTATTCGGTCGGGTCCAGCTCGGCTGCCGGTACGTCGGGGCTCTCCGCGGAGCGCTCGCCCGCGCTGCCCGAATCCTGGGAAATCATCGAAAAGAGCTTTACCGCAAGCACGCCGCCCGCCGCATAGCCGGCGAGGGCGAGCGTAATCGTGCCGGCATCGTGTAGCCGCCAGAGCACGAAGATTCCCGCCACGGTCGCCGCTGCGATGCCGCCGGCGAGCCATCCCTTTTGCCGCGGCAGGGTCGAGAGGTCCGCAATAGTCAGAAAGAAGAGCGCCAGCACGAACAGCACGACCGCAGCGGCAAGCAGGGTGAAATCCCAGCCGAGACTCTTGTTCTCCGCTTCTTTATCGGCCCAAATATCGGGCTCGACCTTACTTTGATTGTATTGGGGCTGCCACGTAACGTAGAAACCGAGGTCGCCCAGATCCTCGAACGCTTTGCGCTCGATCGCGCCTTCGAGCGAATAGTTTTGCGGATCCCAGTAGTGATAGAAACGCTGATAGCGCTGCGTGAGGCGCTCGGCCGCGAGACTCTCCGGCGCGCTCAGGCGGTTGAGAGGATCCGGAACGAGCGCTTCGGTCCGCAGCATATCGGCAGACTGCTCGTAGAGGGCCGAACGCGCGATGCTGTCCAGATAATACTGGCGCCGGTTCAGCTCGAGAATCTGGCCTTCGTCGAGCAGGCGAGTCGCTCCGGAAACTTCGTCGGCGGCGCTGGCCGCCCGATAGGCGGTGAGCGCGCCGCAAGTTGCCACCAAGGCCATGAGCAGCGCGAGGAACGAGCGAAAATCCCAGCCCGTGTCCGCCGCAGTCGTCGTCGCTGATTCCATGCCGTCCGCACCTCGCGCAAGATCGTTGCCCCGCCTCTCAAATGCGGAGGGAGGCCGACTTTTGTCTCAGCAGGCGGGCACTCCTTTGAACGGCAAGCCGGTTTGCGAATGAAAGGCGCCTGCTAGGGTCCAACCTACGAGCCGTGGGACTTGACGCGCTGGCTGCCATCGCGACGAGATACGGGGCGATTGCTGCGATCAACGGCGGATACTTCGAAGCGTACGCGACGGGCCCGATCAAGAATCTGATCCACACGGTCGTCATCGACGGAACGGTTGTGTTTAAGGGCGACATCGGCGACGAGCTTTACTTCGACCAAGAAAACCATGCTGCGATCGAACACGTGCCGCTGCGCATCGAGGGCGCCCTCGACGGCAGTTTTGCATATCCGAATAACTGGTATGCCTACTGGCTCAACCGCATGCCGGGACCCAGCGGCGACACGATCACAATCTTCACGCCCGCCTGGGGCGCTAGCACCGGCGTCGAGGGCTTTCAGGTTCAGGTAGATCGCGGCGTCGTAACGGCGATGGGAACGACCTCAACCCGGATTCCGCCCAACGGCTACGTTGTCTATATCAGGGGCGAAGAGCGGGTGGCGTCGCATTTTTGAGTTGGGCGCAAGGCGGAATACCGGATCGTCCGCACCGATCGACCCGACTCCGCCGGCGGTTTTAGCGCATGGCAGGCAATCGGCTGTGGTCCGCGTCTCGTTACCGACGGACGCGTCACGGTCGACGCGCGCCGCGAGCAATTTACCGATCGAAAAGTATGGAGCGACGCCGAACGGAGCATGGCCGGCATTACCCGCGACGGACGGGAGTTGATCTTGGCCGTTTCGAGCGGAACGCTGGAAGACGTGGCGCGCACCATGTTGCGCCTCGGCGCCTATCAAGCGATGAACCTGGACGACGCCGCTTCGAGCGGACTTTGGTTTCGCGGTAGGTACTTGCGCGCGCCCGGTCGTGCGCTCAACAATGCTCTGCTGATCCTGCCGCCGGATCGGATGGAACGGCCGCCGGCTCCCCGAACGTTTTGAGCGATCGATTCGTCACCTGAATTTGGGGAGTGCGGAAGATGAAGAAGCTTGGTTTTGGCACGTACGCTATCGGCGCCCTTGGCGTCGCATGGATCGCGGGGTGCGGCGCGGCGCAGCCGCCGCTGAGCGCGCCGGGCGCAGCCGTGCGAGCGGCGAGTTCGCCCAGCCCAATTCAACACATCGTCGTTCTCGTCCAGGAGGGCCGTACGTACAACGACCTCTTTGCGGAGACGAAAGTGGGCTGCATCGTCGTCGGGCACGGGCGGCACGAGAAGACGAAGCCGATCCGGCTGCGCGAAGTTGACCTCGCAGGCGGCAAGCCGCTCAGCAACGACTATAAAGCGTACCGAACGGCCTACGACAACGGCACCGGATGCGGCTGGAATTTAATCCGCGGCTCTAACGGCGCTCGCGAAGGCCGCGCGCCGTACGAGTACGTCAATCCCAAGCAGATTCAGACGTACTTCAGGGCGGCCTCCAACTATGCACTCGCCGACCATATGTTCCAAACTTAAAGAAGCGGCGGCTTTACGGCACAGCAAGACCTGATTCGCGGCGGCACGGAGATCGACTCGCATGCAAGTGTCGTCGATTCACCCAACATGCAGCCGTGGGGATGCTGGGCGCCGGCGGGCACCAAGACGAATCTGATCACGACCGACCTGGAGTACGAAGCGTCGAAAGGCCCGTTTCCGTGCTTTACCTACGCGACGCTTGCGGCGCTGCTCGACGCAAAAGCCGTCTCTTGGAAGTGCTACGCGCCCTACTCGCCAAAGAGAGAATCAGAGGTCAACGATACCAACCCATTCTTCGCGGTCAAAGCGGTCTGGGACACGCAAAGCGAGTTCGCCGCGCACATCTCGTATCCGGAGACCAACGTCTTGAGCGATGTCGCCAACGGCGCACTGCCGGCGATGTCATGGGTGATTCCAAGGGCGAGCAACTCCGACGCCCCCGGCAACAAAGTAGATGACGGCCCGGCATGGGTCGCATCCGTCGTCAATGCGATCGGCGAAAGCTCGTACTGGGATTCCACTGCGGTCGTGGTCGTTTGGGACGATTGGGGAGGCTTTTACGATCCGGTCCCGCCGCCGTTTTTCGATAAACAAGGCGGTGCGGGTTTCCGCGTACCTTTGATCGTCATCTCGCCATATGCCGCGCAGGGATATGTGTCTCACGACGTTTACGGCTTCGGCAGTATCGTACGCTTTATCGAGGACACGTGGGACCTGGGCCGGCTCGGAACGACCGACAAGACGAGCACGAGCGTCGGCAACATGTTCGATCTTCGTCAAGCCCCGCGACCATTTGTCTCGATTTAACCGCTTCGCGACGATCGAGCGCGCGCTTATAGCTGCCGGGGCGGTTTCCCGGCCCGTATTTTGAAGGCCAACTCCGGCCGGCTCTGCAACGGCGGATAAACGTGGGCGCGCACCTCGAAACCCTCCCGTTCGAGCCCAAGGCGCAACGCGGCTTGCTGTATTCCGTGGAGGATCGCGGCGCTCAAGTCTTCGTCGGCGACGCTCAAATCCATCAGCGAATCCACGCCTTCTCTCTTCGAAAGCAGCGTGAGGCGAAGCTCGCCGGCGACGTGCGCCGACTCGTGCTCTTCGGAAACCGGATCGTGAAAGACCACGACCTGATGGTCTTCGTAGACGACCTCGTTATCGCCGACGATCGCCACCCAAGCGCGACGCTCCTTGGCCCACTGCGGCACCGCGCCGAGCACCTCGGCGGCTGCGACTCTGTCCTTCGCCCGATCGGCGCTCATCGAGCGCAGCTTCAGCGTCTCGCAAAGGACGCCTGCACGCCGCGCCGGAAGCCAGCGCCGCAATGACGTTTTGGATTTCGCAACGAATTTGCGGGCCCGAACAGCGCATCTGGGAGAAGCCGGACCCCGACCACACGTTTCGCGGACGCCTCGACGGCACGCGAGCCAATGCCGACGAGATCGTCTATCAGGACGACGACGTTTTTGCTTTTCGTCACCGCATAGATCCGAGCAAAGAGGAGTGGTGGGAGATTCACGTCGTGATCATTCCGAAAAAATGGATCCCGACGCTATTGGATTTCTCGATTGGCGACGCTGAGATTTGGCATCGCCTGCTGGGCGGGATCCAAAAGGTCGCGCTCGAGCTCGACTTGTACGAAAAAGGGTTCATGATCCGGATGGGCGTGCTGCCGCCCTATCAGCACACCGAACACGTGCATATCCACATTCTTTCGGGCAAGCACCGCAGCGCGGTCGTGGATGGGCCGATGCCGGATGCCGGCTGAGCCGCGCCCCTCTCTCTGGAGTATCGCGCTCACCTTTGCGACGATCGCCGCAACTTCGTTCGGCGGTGGGCAGAAGGCCTCGATTCGGCGGCAGGTACTGGCGCGTGGATGGCTTGATTCCGAGGGATTTCTCGCGGGCTTGGAGATCGCGCAGGTGCTTCCCGGGCCCAACCTGCTCAACTTGGCGATCTATTGCGGGCAAAAGGCGCGCGGCGTTCCCGGCGCGGTGGCGGCGTTTGCCGGCGTCAGCATTCCGCCGTTCGCAATCGTGCTTGCGGCCGGTGCGCTTTACTTTAAATTCGCGGCGAATCCGTTCGTTCATGGCGCGCTTCGCGGCTGCGCGGCCGGGGCGTTGGGTCTCACGCTAGGAAACGCCCTGGAGCTCACGTGGGACGAGCGCAAGAGCCGGCTTAGCGTCGCGCTCGTTGCCGCGACCGCCTTAGCGGTCTCGCTGCTGCATCTGCCCTTGCTGCCGGTCTTGGCAATTTTCGGGGGTGCCGGAATCCTCGGCGAATGGCTGCGGGCGCGTAAGGGATCCGAAGGTTAGCATCCTTGGAAACGCTGCTCCATCTGCTTTCGGTCTTTTCGCAGCTCTCGATTCTTGGTTTCGGTGGCGGAAAGGGCATTATCCCGCAGATGCATACCGACGCCGTCACGACCTACCGGTGGGTTAGCTCCGAACAGTTCACGCAGTTTTATACCATCGGCAAGCTCGTGCCCGGCCCGACGACCATCTTCGCGGCGCTCATTGGCTACGCGGCGATGCCGCAACGTCCGTTGCTGGGCGCGGCGGTCGCGACGGCGGCCATGTTCGTACCGTCGAGCCTCATCATGATCGCCTTCGATTCGCTGGAAGCGCGCTTTTCCGCCTCACCCTGGCGCGCGACGATCTCGCGTGGACTTGCGCCGGCGATCGTCGGCCTCGTCTGGTCGAGCGTCTGGACGATTGGTCGCGGGGCGCCGTCGTCGGTTGTGGCGTACTTGACGAGCGCCGCGGTCGTGGCCTTGATGCTTGGAACCAAAGTCAACGCGCCGCTGCTGATCCTGCTCTCCGGAGCGGTAGGGATTGTGGCCCTTCGCTAAGCGTTTTCACAGCGCGACAAAGTACGATCGCGATTGTCGCGGAGGAGTACTTTGCATAAAGCAGGTTTAGGATTTGTCGCCATCTCGGTTGCGGGGCTTTCCGTTTGTGCCTGTGGTCGCCAAGTCACTCCAAATCCTCCAGGGCTAGGAGCCGGAGGCGCACCTCCAGGTTATGTTGCGCTATCCTTTGAGGTTGCGGCGCCGTTTAATTTCTCAAACTATGAATACATGTTCGTCTTCAACACGTCGGGCAGCGGGGTAACGCCGTCGACCGACACGGTGCAAACGAATTGGGCGGGCTATCGAATTGCGCTGATCGCAGTGGGCAACGGCGTTTCATCTTCTGCAGAAGTGGTACAGTTCGTCCCGCCCAAGGCCGGGAAGGGTCCCCCCGGGTGGCTGCCGCTAAAGACGACGCCGCAACAGTTTTCATACAACCCGAATACCAACGGCGCCGGCACGGAGTTTTCCATGCTCGTGCAAAATTCGGTTCTTCGGGGATACTCACCCTCGCCGTCCCCTTCAGCCTCACCGACTCCCACGCCGTCAAGTCTCTGGACCTTCAACGCATTCACCACGGGGACCAGTGCGAGTCAGGGATCGTGGGTTTTTGCCGATTCCCTGGGTCTCGGCGGCCCGATCGATCCGCAGTTCGTTTCGCCGAAGCTTTGCTTCACCGAGCCCTTTGAAAACACGTATCCCGGCCAATATATGCAAGGCGACCCGGCGGCCCAGATCGTCAGCGTCGTAATCGCCAATAATCCGGCATCTCCGTCACCATGCCCGTGATGACGGGACGGGGCCGCTAGCCGACCGAATATTTTCCCGATGATCGCCCCCACGGGGACGGTGACGTTACTCTTCACGGACATCGAAGCCAGCACGCAGCACTGGGAAGAGCAGCGCGAGGCAATGGGCGCAGCCTTGCGTCGCCATGACGAAATCGTCCGAGCGTGCGTCGAGAGCCGCGGTGGCCACGTTTTCAAGACCGTCGGCGATGCGTGCTACGCGGCGTTTTGGCGGGCCCCCGATGCAGTCGCCGCGGCCTTAGACGCACAACGCGCGCTGAGCGCCGAGGATTGGAGTTCGATCGGCGAGCTCAAGGTGCGAATGGCGCTGCATACCGGCGCCACCGAGGAGCGCGACGGCGACTACTTCGGACCCGTCGTCAACCGAGTTGCACGCTTGTTGAACGCGGCGCACGGACGGCAAGTCGTGCTCTCCGGCGCGACGGCGCAGTTGCTGCGCGAAGTGATGCCTGACGGAGCGGAGCTGCTCGACTTGGGGCGGCACCTTCTCAAAGATCTTGCGGATCCCGAGCACGTCTGGCAGTTGCGCGCGCCTGGACTGCAGCACGGTTTCCCACCCTTGCGCGCGCTGGGCTCAATGCCCAACAACCTGCCGCGGCAGATCACGCCGCTCGTCGGGCGTGAGGACGTCGTGGGCGAAATCAAGAGCCTCATCGAGCGCGCACCGCTGGTAACGATCGTTGGCGCGGGCGGCGTCGGCAAGACGCGCGCGGCCTTACAGGCCGGCGCGGATATGCTCGACGGATCGGGCGACGGAGTTTGGTTCGTTGAACTCGCACCGTTGAGCGACCCAAAACTGCTCGCCAGCGCCGTCGCCGTCGCGCTCGGCTTGCGCCAACAGTCCGACGGATCGTCAGTGGAGATGCTGTTGGCGCACCTGATGCCTAAACGACTGCTGCTGATTCTGGACAACTGCGAGCACCTCATCGAGGAGGCGGCAACGATTGCGGCCGAGATTCTTCGCCGTTGCCCCGACGTGCGACTGATCGCGACAAGCCGGGAGGCTCTCGGCATCGCTGGCGAGGCCGTCTTTGCGATCCCGCCGCTGCCCGTGCCGCCGCCGGAGGTCGGCACGGCGGAGCCCGTGCTTGGGTATGGCGCAGCCCTGCTTTTCGTCGAGCGAGCGCGCGCCGCCGATCGGCATTTCGAGCTTACCGATGCAAACGCGGTGACCGTCGCCGAAATTGTTCGGCGTCTCGACGGATTGCCGCTGGCGATCGAGCTTGCCGCGGCGCGGCTCAAAGCCTTGGCACTCGACGACGTCGCAAAGCGGCTGGGACGCAAACTAGCGATGCTGACGAGCGGCAATCGCGCTGCGCCGGCCCGGCAGCAGACGATGCGCGCGACGATCGAGTGGAGCTACGAGCTGCTCGGAGAGGGCGAGAAGCGCTTTTTTCGTCGCTTTGCGGTCTTCGCCGGCGGCGGTTCGCTCGACGCGATCGCACGCTACGCGGCGGACGACGGGATCGACGAGACCGGCGCGCTCGACCTCATTGCATCGCTGGTCGACAAGTCGCTGGTACAGCCGGAAACCAACGCCGGCCGGCGCTACGGCCTGCTCGAATCGACGCGCGAGTTCGCCGCAGAAGAACTCGGCGCGCACGGCGAGCGGAGTGCGGCCGCGCGCGCTCACGCTTTAGCCTTCCTCGATTTGGCCGAAGGGCTGGAACGCTCGTGGTCGACAATGCCGGAGGAGGAGTGGCGCCGGCGTACTGCGCCGGACGTCGAAAACTGGCGCGTAGCGCTCGAGTGGTCGGTGGGCGGCGAAGACCGCGCGATCGGCCTGCGTCTGCTGCTTGCATTGCAGCACGTTTGGTTCTTTACGCTCTCCGAGCGCCTTGGGTGGCTTGCAATCGCGCGCGAAGCGATCGACGACGACGTGCACGCATCCACCCTGGCAAAGCTTGACTTATATGAGGCGCGGCTTTACGCGCTGAACTATCGTTGGGATAAGGTCTTTGACGCTGCTCGGCTAGCCGGAGAGGCTTTTACCGCGGCGGGCGACCGGCTGAGTGCGGCCCAGTCGCAGCGCTACGTCGGATACGCGCTAACGCGCCTGGGCAAGTATTCCGAAGGCGAGGTCTGGCTGCAGACCGCGCTGCAGGTGTATCGGGAAGAAAATGAGGATCGGGCAACCGCAGGGCTCCTGCACGATATCGGCGATGCGCGCAACGAGATGGGCGACATCGCCGGCGCGCGCGCGTATTACGACGAAGCCCTGCTGATGTATAAGGCCACCGATGCTCAGGAGAGTGCGATGAGCATCATACGCAACCTCGCGGAGGCCGAGTTTAGAGCCGGCGCCGTGCGCACGGCCCTCGATCTCGCATTCGAGGCTTTGGCGTTCGACCGTGAATCAAAGAACCGGCTGCACATCATCAGCGATCTGCTCAATATCACCGCCTACGAGATATCGCTAGGCGAGTTCGAGACTGCCAAGGCTCACGGGCTCGAGGCGCTAACGCTGGCACGCGGTGGCGAGACGGACGTATATTTCGCAGTCGCGGTGCAGCACTTGGCGGTGATTGTTGCGCTGGAGCCGGGTGCCGATCGAGCGCGCGCGATGCGTCTGCTCGGCTACGCGCAGGACCGGCTGGGCGCGCTCTACGTGCGCCTTGGCCATACGGAGCAACAGGCTTACGATTTGGCAATCGCGGCACTGCAGGGAGAGTTCGAAAGCGACGAGCTCGAGCGCCTGCGAGAAGAAGGGGCGCGTTGGAACGAGGAGCGCGCTATCGCCGAGGCGAGTGGGCTTGGTGCCCGCCGCCCTGTTCGTGAGTGATGATCAGCCCCGTGCCGTGCCCGTGCTTTCCCCCGGAGCCGGCGGTACCGAAAAGCCGGTCCGTCGTGCCGGAGCCGGCAATCGCGAAGCCTGCGAGAGGCGCGCTGCCGGTTGCCTTGTCGTAGTTATAGATCACGCTTTCGATTGGCGACGAGCCCGAGCCGGTGTAGGTGACCACAAACGCCGCGCCCGCGCCTTTCTTTCCGCCCGCGTTCGTTGCGCCGAGCACCGCGCCCGATGAGTCGATCACGAGCCCACCGGCGGGAGATTGGCCGTCGCCGGTACCTGAGGCGAACTGGTGGAGCACCGTCTCGGGCCAGGAGCCGGAGGCCGGACGCGACGCGTAATAGACCGTGCCGCAGTTGCACGACGCGCCGCCCGATTTCGTCGCGCCCACAAATGCCGGCGGAGATTCCCCGACCTGCGTAACGGGGCTTTCCGGATCGCTGCCGTCGCCGCTTTGCGAGCCGAAGGAATAGGCGACGTTTACGGTCCAGGTACTGCCAACTTTATCCGCTTCAAAAATTGTGCCGCAGCCGCCCGTGCAACTTCCGCTGCTGCCGCCCTGCGTGGCTACGCCGGCGAGAGCGGTCGATCCGCAGCTCGAACCGCAAGCGATGAGCGTGAGCGGGGCGACGGGAAAGATCCCCACGCTGGAGTCGAGCTGCGCGTCTTGCGCGTATCCGAGCTTCGGATCGTACTGGAAGATCGTCCCGCAGCCGTTGGTTGCGCAGCTCGAGTTGCCGCCGTACTCGGTCGTTCCGTACATCGTTCCCGAACTGCCGGCCGTCAGCCCGGCCATCGGATTGGCGCCGTCGGAACTGCCTGCGAATTTGTAGAGCGTCGAATACGTGTAGCCGCCCGATCCGGGCGTGAGAGAAAAGATTACGCCGCATTGGCAGGACGCGTCACCGCCTTGCGCGGTCGTGCCGTAAATCACTCCGCCAGTGGCTAGAAGCAACGCACCTTGGGGATCCGCGCCGTCGGTGCCGCCGAACGAATGAAGTACTTCTTGGGTGTATTTCTTGCCCGACCGCACGAGCTCGAAGACGGTTCCGTCGTTGCCCGTACCGCCCGACTCCGTCGTGCCGTAAAGGTTTCCGCTCGAATCCGTGATCAGCGTCGTGTTTGGCGTCGCGCCCTCCGCGCCACCCGCGAAGCTGAGGATCACTTTGCCCTTGGCACCGCCGCTGGATCCGTTGAAGACGACCGCTGCGCCGTAGGGCTCAGCCGGAGGTGAAGTCAGGCTGCCGGTCGGAGTGCCGCCGGCCGGATAGGGCCAGTAGTCAACCTTTGCTGGGCCTTCGTCGACGCACCAGAGGTTCGGTCCAACCATGGCAGCGGCTTGGCCACCTTTGCTCTTCTTATCGGGCTCGATGTTGCCCGAGCCGACGAAGAACGGGTTCACGTCGTCGGTGTAGTCGCTGTAACAGCTGTCACTGAACTTGATTTCACTGGCGGCAGCCGTGATGGTGGTGCCGCTGAGGGTGGTTTCCCAGACGCCGGTCTGATAGGCTCCGCCGGCTTCCTGGTCGCCGAGCGTGAAGTACTTGCCGTCGTAGTGGCTGCCCGCCGGGAAGTCGATCGTGATGCCGCTCTCCGTCAGGGTCGTCTCTGATTTGGAGCCGTTCATCAGGGCGCAAACGTCGACGCTGCTGTACTCGCCGACGCCGATCAGGTCGCCCTTGGTGTCATAGCCGGCCGTCCACTCGTATTCGCACGATGAATCGCTGTAGGTAGCTCCGCCCGTCGTCTTGCCCTTCTGGTAGACGACGAGTTCGCCTGGGTCGAAACTGGTGACAGCCACGAGGCCAGTGCTGGAAACCGAACAGCCGATCGGTTCGCCACCGGGGTCGTAGGTGTTCTTCACCGTCGTACTGCCTAAGGCGTATTCGTTGACCGTTCCGCTGCCGTAGTTCGCAACGTACACGTCGCCGCTGGAGTCGGTGCACATGCCGTACGGCTCGTCGTTGCCCGTGATGGTTCCGACCGCCGTGCCGCTGGGATAGTCATAGACGTAAACGTCGTTGGTCGACCAGTCGCCAACGTAGAGCAAGGCCGATCCTTTTGCGTCTGGCCGCATAAAGGACTTGCCGTGGTCGGTGTGCACCGGAAAGCTCCGAAAGTGCGGCATCGTCAGCGCCGCATCGCGCATTTTCGAGAGAGCGGTTAGGCCGGTGTCGCGAGTACCGGGTGTGATTCCGGCGGGCGCAAGACCGGAGCCTCCGCTGCAGGCGGCCATAGCAGCTGCTGCGACCGCGCCTAGGGCGCATATGTGAAAACTCGAGGCATTCTTCATGGCGGAGGCCTCCCTCGGAATCCTCACGCGCAAGCGCGAGGCGGCCAATAACCTTGCCCCAGCCCAAGCGCTTCCCCTGCCGGCGCCCCACTGCCGGCGAGCTACGATGCGCGCTCAAGATCGCTGAATCTCGTCGAGCCTACGGCGTGACCGAGAAGACCGTTCCCCAGTCGCTGCTTGCGCCCGCACCGTACGTCGTACCATAGAGCACGCCTTTGAGGCTGATTAGGTTTGATACTGGGTTTTCGCCGTCGGTGCCGCCGGCGAACGTGTGAAGGAGCTGCTCCTTACCGGATGGCGTAACCGAGAAAATCGTGCCGCAACCGAGGCTGTTGTAACATCCGGTGCCTCCGCCAAACTGCGTCGTGCCGAAAAACTTGCCGCTTATTGGGAGGAGACTTCCATAAGGGCCTACGCCGTCTTTGCCGCCTTTGAAACGGTAGACGATATGTTCCGTACCGGATGTCGTCACGGAAAAGACGGTTCCGCAACCTGTCGTGCAGGCGGTGTCACCGCCCGCGGTAGTCGTGCCGTAGAGGACGCCATTTAGCTGGACCAGATTCCCGAAATATGGGGTTGCGCCGTCAGAGCCCCCCTTGAAGCGGTAGAGCACGCTCTCTTTGCCGGTCTTGGCATTCATTTTGAAGACCGTCCCGTAGTCAGTCACACCACCACCCGCAGTGGTGCCGTAGAGCGTTCCGCGAACGTTAAGTAAACCTGCGACCGGGAACTGCCCGTCGGAGCCCTTGCCGAAGCTGTGAAGCACGTGCTCCTTGCCGGTCGTACTGACGCTGAAGACAGTCCCACCTATGTCGGTGGAAGAGTGGTACGCGCCGCCACAGCACGTCGTTCCAAAGAGCTTACCGTTCACGGCAATCAAGGTCCCATAAGGGTTTGCGCCATCAGCGGAGCCGGACACCGTCCCGAAGTTATAAAGCACGCTCTCCGTGCCGCTCGTACCGACGCTGAAGGCAGTTCCGGCGTAGCCCGATGTGCCACCCGCCTGCGTGGTACCGTAGAACGTGCCGGCTACGGCGATCAACCCTCCATCGGGATTTGCGCCGTCATAGGCGCCGCCTTTGCCGAAGTTATAAATCACATTCTCGGTGCCGGTCGTAGTGACGCTGAAAACGGTTCCTAAACCACGCCCGCTGGCCGAGTACGCGCCGCCGCCAGAGGTCGTGCCGTAGAGCGTGCCGCCGACGTTGATCAGGCCCGCAACTGGCTCTGCGGCGTCAGGAGAGCCTTTGAAGTTATAGAGCACGCTGTACGCGGGATGCACGCGCGTTCGCTCCAACGATGTCATCCCGAGCGAAGGGCCGACAGGAGATGGGCTCAGAGGCGCGCCGCTTCCGCCTCCGCAGCCCACGAGAATCGCAACGGATGCGCAGACGCCGAAAGCGTAGGAACTTGACTTTGGAATTCGCACAGATTCAAGCCTATTCTCGGAAGCCACAAAGCCCCGCAGGACGGACGCGAAGGGCTGGGGCTGCCAGGAGAGAGCGTGCGTGCAACCGGGGCCGCCAGGCACAGAGGAAACCCTTAAGAACCTAAGATGCGCCTTCTTGTCAGCTTTGTCAACAAGCGTAATCTTCTATAGGGACGCTTCCCACGGTACATGCACGATCACGGCGCTAACGATAACCCGGGCTTGTAAGGAATGACGGAATCAGATTCTCGTTAAAGACGGTGATACTGTCGGACCGGTTGTTTGAAAGAAATAACGTCGGCTCGCGACCGTACGAAAAGTCGCGCGGAAATTTCCCCGCTGGGATTGATCCGACTATTCGGGCCGTATGATTGTCGATAACGACGATCCGCCCGGCTGTCGCTCCTCCCGGGCCGAAGCGATTGGTGATACCTACTAAAACGTATCGGCCATTCCGGGTTACAGCCACTGGAACGGGATTAGAGCCCACGGCGATATCATTCACCCGGGAGGACCGTGCGGTCTGCACCAGCTTTTCGAGATCGAAAAGGCTTACCGAACCGGATGCGCGATTGGTCACCCACGCCCGGCCCGTACCGGGAACGAGCGCCATTCTTACCGTGCTGCATTGTGAGGCGGCAAAGCGTAAAGTCGCGCCAGAGGCTCGTTCGGCAGTTGCAACGTCCAAGGAGAATACGGCTCCGGGAGAAAAGTGCGTAGTATCGCCGGCATCGGCGCCCTCTGCTCTGCAACTCCGCGGATATCCCAGTCGCTGGCTGGCACTCTCGATTGTCCCATAAAGCGTTTTGCCGTCGCTCGAGAAGAGCGTCGTAATCGGACTCTCTCCCACGTCGATATCGCCAGGGTAAGCGTCCCAGCTTGCTCTTCACTAACAAAGGCATAGCGGCCGTCCGGCGTGACGCTCACGTAAATCGCGCCTGCGTCATCGTCCTCGATATCCCCGCGCTCCACTTTAACGTACGTGATGGCATTGATAGAATCTTCCGAGAGTCGATCGGTGCGAAGAAATGCGATATATGAATCGTCGGCGACGATGAGGAGCTTTCCGTCGGGTGTTAGCGCTAGTCCAGTTGGCTGCGGCGACAACGGAATCGTATGAGTATACGCGAAGCGGCCGCCGGTGCACTTCAGCACCGCTATGCCTGGTACTTGTAACGGGGTTTCGGGATTTATGGACACGAATGCCGTAGCCGAGTCGGGCATTTCCCTGACGGCAAAGGGGCGGCCTGGAACTGTCACGGTATACGACGCCTGAGTGGCGGCGAGACACGCCGCATCAGCCCGGGCACTTAAAGGCGTGGTGCCCGCGCACAGGCCGACGATCAGCGCCAAAGCAGAGGCGATCGCAATGTTCCGAAGGTCCGATGAACCCATTTCGCTCGAATCTCCGTAGTCACCACTCTTTAAGGAATTTGGAACAGTGCGCCGGCGCCTCCGAAACTCCCGCCTAAAGTTAAGGAGACCGGCAAACATCACCGGTCTCCTTGCGTATCTGCTATGTGCGCGGTCCCGCGGTACCGTGATGGTGTTTTCGGTGCTCCCCAATTGCGGCCAACATCGCTGCGAAGCCGTGAATCGTGCCGCCGGAATCCTTGTACCAGCCGCAGATATCGCCGTTCGAGTCGGTGCCGCTGATCACGGTGTACTCATCTGAACCCGGTGCGTCAAGCGGGTCCGACCACGTGTGCCCACTTGCCGTAATAGTGAGCACGAAACCGTGCGTGCCGGTGCCTGCCGTATACCAGCCGACGATCTTTGGTTCAGTGCCTGCTACTCTTACCCCGGTAAACGACGTAGGATCGCCTGTGTTCTTGTAGGACCAGGCCGTAGTCTCGTAATTCGCGGCTTGACCCGTGGTTTTCGGGGTTACATCCGCGAGCGTTCCGTACCAACCCCTCAGGCCAGCTGACGTTGTTTTCGTAGATACCGTTGCCGACCCTACGACGAAATTGGCGCCAGAATCGATGCCGGTCGCCTCAACGCTTACCGGAGTAACGCCGGATGTGCTAAAAGTCACGTCGACGCCCCAGGAAAGATCGTCGCCGATTTCCACGATCCAAGGCACGAATGGACAGTTGTTCGCCGTTATTAGATTGTTCTTGAAGCCCACTTGGTAGCCGATGTTCGTGCTTGCGACGGTGCCGATGCCGAACGCTTCGCCGATTTGATTCGCGTTGCAGCCCGTACCGCTTGACGGCGTTCTGAATGCGCTCCAGAGTCCGTTGTTAACGGCCGCGCCCCACGTTTCGTCGAGCCCACCGCCGGCGTTTCCGAGATCGATTAGGCAGCCGACCTCGATGCCTGTGCCTGTCCCCTGATTGCTGATTCCGTTAAGATACTGCGACTTTGCTCTGGGGTACTGCAGAGGCGTAAAGCTTGTGTAGCCTGTCGTGTACGAGGACGTGTAGCTGTACCAAGTTTTGTTATTTTGCCCCGTGCCGCCGGCAACGAGCGGGCAGTCGGCGCAAGAGGTACCCTTTTCGCCCGACGTGGCCGTGCATGACGACCCCGAGTTAGTGTAGTTGCCGACGATCTGAAGGCTGTCGTTTATGCCGGTAACCTGGTTCCTGCTGCCCAGGTGATCGTCTACCGTATACCAGTTATAGCCCTGCGACAGGATCGGGCCGTTGGCGCCTCTCACCCCTCCAAGCGCTCCCCCGGGTGCGAAGGAATTACCGCTGCTGTTACAAGCGCTTAGGTCGAGCACAAACATGGCAACCGCTATGGCTGCGACACTGCGGCGCAGCGCAATCGATAAGTGGCTCATAATCAACTCCCTACGAACGCGGCCTAGCCGGCGATTTTGCATGATGATTTCGTCCCTCCATTGTGGTGTTAGCGTTGCACTTTGTCGGAGCGTACCCGATAATACCGTGCAGCACGAAATCCGAGTCTCTTGCGGATCCTGCGATGAGGCAATAATCGTTAATCGCGTTTATTGCCGTATACTTGCCGGTGTTGCCGTCGGCGTTGTCGACGATCGGCACGAAAAAGCCGCCCTTGGAAGCCTCCGGATCCTTAGCAAAGAAACCCGTGGTTACAGGCGTAGCCGAGGTGTTAGGGTTATCGTAATACCCTACGACGTTGTGGTTAAAGTTTACGCCAGTGGCATACAGGTTGTCGCCACTGCACAGACTCGGACACGGGATGCCATAGTAGTTTAGATCGGCGTAAAGCCATCCCTCCGTAACTGTTTTTTCCTTGGAGCCGGTACCGGTTGTATAGGTTAGAGTTCCGACGACATCCCCTAACTGATTTATGCTGGTTGCCTCCGTGGACGCGCCAGCCGGCGTCGCCGTGGGATTGATATCGAGGTAGACGGTACTGCCGCCCTCCTCCGGCGTATAATACTCAAAGGCTTGCTGACTGCAAGCATCGAGGCCCCCGACGTTTTTTTCGTAGTAGCCGACCCCCTCGAGCGAGTCGTTGATCGCGAGCACCTCGGTGACGGCGCAAGGGCCGGCTCCCTGGTTGGGATCGGTGATCGGCGTCCACGAGCTCGAGCTGCCATACTTGTAACTCACGCCGCAGATGTTTGAGGGGCAAAGCGTTCCGCCGGGCTGCCACGAGCCGACCACAGTCAGCCCGGTGAGACCTGGGGTCCCTTCGTCCTCGCCTTGCATGAATACATTGTAATCACCACTAGAGCTATGTGGATCGTTGATCGCGTAAAACGTGTACGGCCCCGGCGTCGAGTTGGGCGTCGCCGTCGGACTGGCGATTTTGCCCACGAAGCTCTGGTACGGGCCTCCACTACAAGACCGGGACGCGCCGACAATCCCTTCATAGGAATTGATGCCAGTTATTTGGTTACAAATACCAGATGCCGTGTTGTAATCGACGTTTTCAAACTCCCAGCATTTGGCTGTGGGGCATGTGAGCGGCCGTAATGGCGCGCGAAATAACGCGGCCTGCTTAGCGTAAACGGGTGCGCCGGAGTTGGCGCTTGCGACGAAACCCGCGATCATAAGGCCAACGATCGCAAGTTTCGCCCGGTTTCCGGATAACCATGGGTAGCGCATATATAAACACCTCCAGGTTAGCGTTGGGAATGGGGCCTGTATTTGAAGGACGGTAACAATTCCCTGTCAAGATGGCTAACAGAAGCTAGCTATAATTAGACTAGGTGCCTTCAAATTCAATCGGCGCTAAAGCGGAAATAAGTGGGCGTTCAAAGATGCTCGCATGGTATGCGCTCGCTAGCTTACCGTGGCATCAAATAATCGGGCGTCCCATAGCGAATTATGGCCTGCCGAGCCGCAGGTTGGAGGAACAGGAAGCGACCATACGTGAGAGGCCGATCAGAAGCGGCGCGCGCGTCAAGTTTGTGCGTTTGCCGATCACGCTTAGCGCGTTGCGCCAGAAGAGGGGCGCAGAGCAAACGCAGGTCGGTGACCCGCAAGCTAAGAGGCGGAGCCCATGAAACGCGGCTCCGCCCCCGGGTTCAAAGCATTCGTCGGGACGAATGCTGCTGGTTATGGCTTGGCGAGCAGCGAACCCGTCGGCTCACCGGCATCGGTGACGGTTGCGAACGGCGTGTACTCGTTCGGCTTGAAGACGTACACGTCGGAGTTCCCCTCGTCGCCGTAGACCGTTTCGCCTTTTGGCTTGCCGTCATTCTGGACGCTCACCGAATAGGGGAAGCCTTGGCCGGCGATAGTCTCGACGGGAGTGGTCGATCCGAGCTTGTAGACTTGGACCCGGTTGCCCGAGCCGTCGGTCACCCAAAGGTAGCCCGTCTTCTGGTCGACCGAGCTCTGGAGCGGCTCCGTAAGGTCTTGCAGATCCAGGTTCGTCACGCTGGAGCCGCCCGCGGGAAGCTCCCAGACGCAACTGCAGCCGAAGTCGGGGATATACAAGTTGCCGCTGGAGTCAAGCGAGATCCCGAAGGGCTCCGACATGCCGGTCACGGTTTTGGTCGGCGACGTGCTGCCGTTGGCGTATTCTTGAATCTCGCCACTTGCGATGAGGCTGACGTAGAGCGTGTTGTGCTTGTCGATCGCTAGGCCAGTCGGATACGTGATGCCGTCGGTGATCGTCGTCTTCAGCGTCGTCGAGCCTTTGGGATACTCTTCGACCTGGTTCAAGCACTGGTCGGCGACATAGAGGGTTTTCTTCTTATCGAGGGCCATGTCGTAGGGGCAGCCCCCCGACGGCTCGGTGATCGATGCGATTGGCGAGGGGTCCCCCGACGAGAGTTGGCTGGTAAGGAAGATATTGATGCTGTAGGTTGAGAAATTTGTTTCGAACAACAGTGATTTCTTCGTAGTGTAGGTCGGGTGAATCGACCGCTGCGCGGCGGCGTGACGCGCCACCGGGAAGAATGCGCCGCTCGGCGTGGTGAGCCGGCTCACGGCGGACCAGGTCGTGCCCGACGGCGCCAAGGAACTTTGTCCTGTGGTGCCGCCACATCCGGCGACGGTGAAGAGCGCCGCCACTACTAGTGCGCGACGCGTGGAGAGTGTCATAGGGAGCGCCTCCGTTAGAACGTAGGGGAAAGGAGCAAGACCTTCACGCCGGGCCCCCTTTTTCCTATTGCCGACTGCGTTAACCGTTTTACTTTCGCAGCACCCTCTGTTTGGCGGAAAGAGGGGAGTCGAAATCGGGCGTCGAGCGAAACCACAGAAATAAGGCTTTGTCAAAGTCGTTAAAGTCGGCATTTTTTCAAGCTGAAGAAACTGAACGTTGCAGCGAGCGTTAGCAGTCGCGTTAGCAGTCCGGCGACAGGGTTCGTTACGACAGCGCCGACCCGCATGAGGACCCGCGGTAGTAGACTGGGAGCTGGCCTTCGTTGCCGATGACATGCGCGGGCAGAGTGCGGACGACTTCGAGGTGGTCGCGGAAGTTTTCAGTTCGAATGAGACCACGCGTCGCGCGTGATTAATGTGCGGCTTCATGATTTTATGCGCGTATGATTCCGTTGTCAAGCGCTGATTCCAAGTGCGCTGATCTCCTCAGCAATCGGTGATTCATCCGCGC
>DATGGV010000038.1:0-31768 GCA_035308305.1 Candidatus Cybelea sp.
GCGCGGATGAATCACCGATTGCTGAGGAGATCAGCGCACTTGGAATCAGCGCTTGACAACGGAATCATACGCGCATAAAATCATGAAGCCGCACATTAATCACGCGCGACGCGTGGTCTCATTCGAACTGAAAACTTCCGCAGTGCGCTTCGCGAGCGGGCGTATGTGGTCATGGAATTCTAGGCCGCGCTAGAATCAGACAGAACGTACAGAGGTGCGCCTCGCCGATCCGGAGCCTCACTTCGCTCAGGGTGACGGGCTCGCGCGTCCTTCGTCCTTCGACTGCGCTCAGGATGACATTACTGCGCTCAGGATGACATTACTGCGCTCAGGATGACATTACTTCGCTCGGGATGACAAGGGGGGCTAATACAATCGTAGATAGCGTTCGCGTTCCCAGGGATGGACGGCGCGGCGGTAGCGTTCGTACTCTTCTAGCTTCGCATCGCGGAAGGCGTGGTAGAGATGATCGCCGAGCGAGCCTCGCACCACGGGATCGGCGTCGAGTTCGGCGATAGCTTGGCGCAGCGATTTCGGCAGCGTGCCGATGCCGCGTTCGCGACGTTCGCCTTCGGTCAAATCGTACGTCGAGCCGGCAAAGGCGGCCCCCGGCAACGTTCCGGAAGCGATTCCGTCCGCCGCCGCACCGATCAAGACGGCGAGTGCGAGATACGGATTGCACGTGGGATCGGGGCTGCGCATCTCGATTCGCGCCGGCTCCTGTCCCGAGGGGACCCGGACGAGCGCGTTTGCGCTTCGCTCGGACCAGACGGCGTAGATCGGCGCGTCCCACGCCGCGACCAGACGCTTGTACGAGTTGACCGTCGGATTGCAGATCGCGGTGAGGGCGGGTGCGTGCCCGAGCAATCCTCCGACGACGTAGAGCGCGGTCTCGGCGTCGCTGTCGCCGGCCAAGCGAAAATCCGCATGTAGGCCGCTGCCGGCGCGCTCCTCGAGCGGTTTGGGCATGAAGGTTGCATCCAAATCGAAATCGGCGGCAACGTGCTTGACGATCGTGCGCAAGGTAAGCGCGTGATCGGCGGCGGCGAGCGGGTCGTCGTGCGCGACGTCGATCTCGTGCTGGCCCGCGCCGTGCTCGTGATGCGCCGATGCGATTGGGACGCCCATAGCGCCCAGCGCCGAGACCATTGCGTTGCGGGCCTCCTCGCCGCGGTCGTTGGCCGAGAAATCGAAATACGAGCCGACGTCCGTCGTCGCGGTCGAGGGCTCGGCCGTAACGGCGCGCTCGAAGAGATAAAACTCGATCTCCAGGCCGATCCGCATGCCGGTCAAGGATGGAGCGCTTTCAATGGCGCGGCGCAGCGTCGTTCGGGGGCAGCCTTCGAACGGCGTGCCGTCGGGCATGGCGATGTCGCAAATCAAGCGCCCCTCGCGGCCTTGCGGCGCGGCGCGCCAAGGATAGATCGCGAAGGTCGAGTGGTCGGGTCGCAGCACCATGTCCAGCTCTTCGCCGCGAACGAAACCGTCGATCGAGCCGCCGTCGAACGTGATGCGGCCGTCGAGCGCATCGTCGAGCTGCTCGACCGGGATCGAGACGTTCTTGCTGACGCCGAAAACGTCGGCGAAGACGAGACGGACGAAGCGCACATCCTCTTCTCGCGCGAGCTTCACGACGTCGCGTTTGTTGACGGGGCGCCGCCACTGCGGCTTAGGCGTGGAGTTCATCGATTGCAATGGCCATTCGTAGAGTTAATTGATCGTGCGGGCTGTCCAACGTTCGCGACGTGATTTCGCCGATCTGCCGGAGGCGATAAAAAACGGTGTGCCGGTGAACGTTCAAGGATTGCGACGCCGTCTTGACGTTTTGTCCGGCGTTGAAATATAGCTTGAGGGTTCGCTCCAGCTCGGTCTGATGCTTCTCGTCGTACGACCGCAAGGGCGCCAGAACTCCCGATGCAAAGGCGCGCAGGCGTTGCGGGTCGGTCCCTTCGTACAGCAGCGCGTACGCGCCGAGATCTTCATACGCCGCGACGTGCGGAGACCCAAAGAGTCGCCGCCCGATCGTCAGCGCGGCCGCAGCCGTCGCCGCGCTGCGAGCGAGGGCCGCGGCCGGCTCGACCGTGCCGACGCCGCCCGAGATTCGCAGCTGCGACTTTCGACGCGCGGCCGTGCGCGGCAAGAGTCCGGCCGCCGTTTTCGCGTTGGCTGCATCGACGGCGCGAGCGGCCGGCACGAAGACGAAGAGCGTCTGCTCCCGCTCCAAAAATCCAAGCTCGGCATCGACCGGGTGAAAAACGTCGGTCGCAAGCGCTCGCAGCTCCGTCACTACGGCCGGGACGCCGCCGGCCGCATCGCATTCGAGGACGACGATGCAATACTGCGGGGAAAGCGCGATGCCGTGGGCGGCGGCCTCCTCGCGCGCCGCTGCGATGTCGGGAAAACTCTCCGATAGCAGCAAGTTCCAGAGCGTTCCCTTTTTTACGCGCGAACCAAAGGCATCGCGCGCGAGTTCGACGCCGATGGCCGCAGCGGTAAGCCGCAGCATCAACTCGGCGTCGGGCTTTGAGTTTGTGCCGAAGAGCGAGAGCCAGCCGACGTGGAGATCGCCCGAGTTGACGCGCTGCACTTTTCCCGGCGCCCCCGACTCGACGACGCCGCGCGCACTCGGTGGAGTACGCTGCGACCCGGCTGCGGCGAGGTGTTGCCACTGCGCGTCTTCGAGGAGCACGCCGCCGCCGGCGGATCGGGCCAAATGCGCCGTGAGCGCCTTGGGACCCCCGCCCGACGCGGTGATGCGCGCGAGCGCTTCGGCGAACTCGACGATCTCCTCCAGCCTCACGGCGCGGAAGCGTGCAAACGATGGCGGGTCCGAAAGTGCGGCAGCTTCTTCGCAAGGTCGGCGGGCATGATCGCGTCGATCGCATCGTCAACCGTGACGATTCCAAGGATCTTGCCGGCGTCGTCGACGACCGGCAGTGCCAAAAGGTCGTACTTTGCGATCGTCGATGCGACGTCCACGGCCGGCGTGTCGGCGGCCACCGTGACGAGATCCGTATCCATGATGCGTTCGATGAACGCCGTCGGTAAGGCGAGTAGCAGCGTCCGCAGGGAGAGCACGCCTAAGACGTGATCGCTCTTGTCGAGCACGTAGAGGTAGTAGATGAACTCCGAAACCGGTGCGATTTCGCGAATCTTGCGGATCGTGGCTTCGGTCGTGCGGTGCGGATATATCCAAACGTAATCGGTCGTCATCATGCCGCCCGCGGTGTCCTCGGGATACTTCACCAGCTCGCGCAACTCGCCGGCCGTGTACGCGTTCATCTCGGCGAGCAGCTCCGATTGCCGTTCTTCCGGAAGCTCGGCTAAGAGGTCGGCGGCATCGTCGGCGTCCATCTCTTCGATGATGTCGGCGGCGCGCTCCGTGCCGATATCCTCGATCAGGTTCTTGCGCGTATCCGCGTCGAGATGTTCGAACGCGTCGGCGGCGGTTTCGTCGTCGAGCTGTCCGACGACGGCGGCGGCCTCGCGGGCGGAAAGGTCGCCGATAATCTCGGCCAGCTCGGAGGGATGCATTCGCGCAAGCCGGTTTTCTTTTACGGAGAGGCGCACTTGCGACGGATTGACTTCGCGGATCGGCGCGACCGAATCCCAGGCGATCATCGAGCGCGGAACGTTACCGATGCGCGAGAGCCAACGCTTGCCGAACGACCGCAGCCCGAGGCGGCGCAGAAGCCCGGCGATCCCCACATCGGCGGCAACCACGCGAAGCCGGCCGTTGGCGTTGGCGACCTCGATATCGTTGATCCGCACGACCTTGCGGCCGTCGACGTCGACGATCTGCTTATCGAGCAAGTCGGCGACGAGATAGAGTTCCTCTTGTTCGGGCGGTGCGGGCTCTTTTGGAGCCATCGTGAGTGCGACGGTTCCATTGCGGTCGACGTCGGCGACGGTCTCGATCGGGGCAAAACGTAGGCCCTGCGCCGTCTTGATTACCAGGCCGTCGACTTGCGGAAAGACGGCGTCCGGCTTGCCGACGACAAAGTCGGTAACCTTTCCGATCGGCAGGTCGTTGATGGTCGCCCGGCGGCCGACCAGCTCCGAGATGAAACCCTCGGTGAACGCCATGCCGTGCGGTTTCGCCTACGCGGCCAGCGGTGCCCGCCGCATCCAAGCGCCGTCGCGCAGCTTCCACTGGGTCAGCAGCGCGCGGATCGTCCACGCGGCGATCCATCCCAGCGGCACGCTGTAGAGTGCAAGGTGCAGGTGCTCGATGGCAAACCACGCTAGCGGCAGCACGAGCGCTCCGCAGATCAGGCCGACCACCATCGAAAAGCGCGTGTCGCCGGAGGCGCGGATCGGCGCCAACGAGACCATCGCCCAACCTTTGATCGGCAGCGTGACCATGTGCAGCGCCAGCGGGAGCGCGGCGATGCTCGCGACCGCGGCATTGAGGGTGAAGGCGTAGGCGAGCGGCCAGGCCAGTGCCGCGGTCGCCGCTCCGGTGAGCGTGGTCACGACGAACGAGACCCGCCGCGCGCGGTGGAGAAACCACTGTGCGCCCTGCGGATCGTGCGCGCCCAGGCGCTGTCCGATGACGATCTGCGCCGCCGTCTGCAGCGGTACGGGAACGACGAAGGTGAGGTCGGAGACGACGTTGAGCGCGCGGAAGGCTGCCACGTAAATTGCGCCCAGCGGCGCCAGCATGACGACGATGAAGATGTCGGGCGCGAGCACCGCGAGCAGAAAGACGCCTTCGGGAAAACCGAGCCGCGCGCAGCGCATCGCCAAGCGCCACGAAAGCGAGCGTTGCGCGAAGACGCAATACCGCGGTTTGAACGCAACGTACGTTACCGCAAAGACCGCAGCGATCGTCTCTGAGAGCAGCGACGAGATGCCCGCGCCGACGATGCCCAGGGGATGGTGCGTTCCCCAGCCCAGCGCGAGCACGAGCAGCAATGGGATGTGCACGAGATTAATCAGGACCAGCGTGAGAACCCCGAGCACCCGGTTTCCCGCCGCCCCCGTCCCCACGATCAGCGTGCCCGATATCGCGATCGGCAAGAACGAGGCGCAACGCAAGATCAGATAGGTCGCGCTTGCGCCCGCGCTGGGCAGATCGCCGATCATCCAATGCATCGCCGGCAGTGCGAACGGTAGGCTTAACAGTAGGGAGCAGAGGCCAAGGAGCAACGGCGCGATGATGCCCGCGCGCAGCGTGCGGCCAAATCCGTCGAGATCTCCGGCGCCGACGCGCTGCGCGGCGACGATCGAGGTGCCGCTCATGAAACCGAATCCGGCATAGGCGATCGCAACGAAAAGCGTGTTGGCCGCGGTCGCGCCCGCGAGCGCGACGGTACCGAGGCTGCCGATCGCGATCGTGTCGGCGGTTCCCAGCAGTTGGTCGCCGAGCATCTGCACCGCGATGGGAAGCGAAAGGCGCCGGAACGCGGCGCCAATCTGGGTGTGGTCGACGACCATCGACCCGCTCAAGTCACTCCGTCTAAAGCCGTGAAGAATGCCTCGATTTCGTCGTCGCCGGTGTAGAAGTGCGGGCTGAGGCGAATGCCGCAGGCCGGGCGGTAGTCGACGAAGACGCGTTGTGCAACCAACTGATGGCAGGCGGCCTCCGCGCCGTTGAAGTCGATGCCGATCCAGCCGGTGCGCCGCTCCGGCTCCAGCGGAGTCTTCACGACAAGTTTTCGCTGCAGCGCCATCGCGATAATCTTCTCGGTAAGACGCACGTTGTGCTCGCGAATCTGCGGCACGCCGATCGTGTGAATCATTTCGTGACCCGGCGCCGCGACCACATAGCCCGGAATCGTAGGCGTTCCGTGGCCGAAGCGGTACATCGATTCAGCATAAACGATCGGCGAGGGCTCAAACGCAAACGGCCGCTCGTGCGCCATCCATCCGGTAAGGGCCGGTCGCAGCTCGCGCGATAACGAAGGTTTGACGTAAATCCAGGCGCAGCCCGGCCCCCCGCAGAGCCACTTGTGCGAGCCGCCGGTTACGATGTCTAAGTCCCATTGCGTCACGTCGTATGGATAGATTCCCGTCGTCTGATAGGCGTCGACGCAGAGCAGCGCGCCGACCTGCCGGCAGTGAGCTTGGATCGCGCGAACGTCGGCGAGCGCACCGGAGACGTAGTAGGCATGGGAGAGTACGGCGAGCGCCGTCCTTTCGGTGATCGCTTCGAGGATCCGCTCGGTTGGAATCGTGCGGCCGTCGTCGGAGTCGACGATGCGATTGACCGCGCCGTAGCGCTCCCATTCGCGCCAAACGTAGGTGAGCGAAGGGAACTGCAGCGATTCGTAGACGACTTCGTTGCGATCGCCGCTAAAGTCGATGCAGCTCCCGATTGCGGCTTGCAGAATTGAAACGTTCGGTCCGAGAAAGACCGAACCGGGCGCGGCGCCGACAATCGCGCCGATGCCGTCGGCGATTTCGCCGATCCGAGGCAGCCAACGCTCCCAAGCCTCCGGACCGTCGCTGGCCCATTGGTCCCAAAATGCTCCCAGCGCTTCTCGGGCCCCAAGCGGCGCCGCTCCCATCGAATGACTGACGAGATAGGTGGAGTCTGCGAGAATTGGAAACTGTTCGCGGCAGCGCGTCATCCGTAGCTCCCCTCGCCGAGATACGTCCGAACTTCCCAAAGCTCGGGAAAGAAGCGGTGCCCGAGCGTGCCCCGGAGATATTGAGCGCCCGAGGACCCGCCGGTGCCGGGACGCTGACCGATCATGCGCTCCACCATGAGCACGTGACGCGAGCGCCAGAGCGCGAAGCGTTCGTCAAACTCAATGAGATCCTCGAGTAGCCGATAGAGGTCGTAGTGCGCCGCTTCGTCTGAATAAATTTGCCGGAAGCTTTCGAGCAGCTCCGGTGCGGTCGCGACGGCGAAACCGCGGCGCGCGAGCAAGGCTTTGACGTAGTCGTACAGCGAAGCCGAAGCGGCCCGAAGCTCGAGGCGAGCGCGTTGCGCGTCGTCGAGTTCGACATACTTCAGCACCTCCGTGCGGCGCAGACCGCAGGCGAACTCGAGCTCGCGAAACTGCACCGATTGAAAGCCGCTGGCCGGGTTGAGATGGTCGCGAAACTCGTTGAACTCCTGAGGTGCCATCGTCTCCAAGATATCCACTTGCTGTTCGAGCACCCGCTGGATCGCATGTATGCGGCGAAAGTGCTTGGCGACCGCGGGCAAGTCGTCGCGGTCGAGCGCCGGCATAGCGGCGTCGACCTCGTGCAAGACTTGCTTGAACCACAGCTCGTAGACTTGGTGGATGATGATGAAGAGCATCTCATCGTGATGCGCCGGACGCGAAAGCGGCTGCTGCAAGGCCAGGAGCTCGTCAACTTTGAGATAGGATCCGTATGATAGCGCCACGCTTGGTGGGCTTACGGGGGGCGGCGGCCTTCTCCTCGAATCGCCAGCCTCGATGAAACGTTGGTCTTTCGCCGTGCTCGCCGGCGTGCTGAGCGCATGCTCGAGCGGCTCTCACGGGTCGGCAGGGGCTCCTTCCGGCGATCCGATCGCGTTCCCGCTCTTCGACGGGGCCAGCGTACTTTCGGCGCACCAATGGCATCGCACGATCACCGTGCAGCCGGGGGTCGCCGATCACGCGGTCTTCGCGCAAGGGGCGGGCACCTATGACGGTCACGACGTCGTTGCGGGCACCCAGGCATTCATGCCCGCGCTCGAGACGTGGCTCGGGGATCTGACCGCGCATCCGCCGCAGGGCTATGTGGTCGCGGTTACGGGGAACGGGATCGACTCCGTGCGCACGCACACGCGCCAGCTCGGCTTGGACTTTGAAGCCTTCACGAACATGGAGAGCGGGAAGCGCCACGGCGTCGTCGTCATGGTGGTCGATCCCCAAGTGCTCAACGATAAAGCAGGGTCGATGCTCCAGCTGATCGGGCGGCTCAAATATGCGCCGAAAATTATTCGCGACCCGATCGACGCGCAAATCAGGCGGCAGACCGGTTTTTCGCTTGACGACGCGATCAATCCGGATACGCCCGTCGGTGCCGCGTTCGCCGCCCTCACCCAGTTGCAGGACTTTGGCGGTCGCGGAATCGTGCTAATCGACGCCGTTAAACACTAGCGCTCAAGGAACGCCTGATTAACCGCATCACGAGGACCAATCTGCGCGAGATCGGCGGTTGGGTCATGCTCAACGCGCTTTGGATTCCGCTGACGGTTCAAGATACCGCGTTGATGGCGATCGCGGTGCCGGCCACGACGATCCGGCTTGCGCCGGAAAATCACGTTTTCGTCCTTGCGATGCTCGCGAGCACCGTCGCGCTCGCGACGGCCGTCGTGCCGCTCTTTGCCGGCTGGCTCTCCGATGCGCTCCGGCGCCGCGGCGGCTCGCGCCGCGCGTTCGTCGGCGCCGGCGTCGCGATCGACGTCGCCGCTTTGGCGGCGCTCTCATACGCACATACGTTGCTGTGGTTCGCGGTTCTGCTCGTCGTCGCGACGCTCGGAGCCAACGTCGCGCTGAGCGCATATCAGGTGCTGCTCCCCGAATCGGTACCGCGGCGGAACTGGGGCGTCGTATCGGGCGTGCGCGGCGCCAGCACGCTGGTCGGCAGCGTACTCGGTTTTGCCATCGCCGGCTCGATGCCGAATCCATCGCTGTGCTTCATGGCCACCGCCGTGATCATGGCCCTCGGAGGCCTCTCACTTTTGGGAATTAGTGAAGGAACCTACGATGGCGAAGAGCACGCACACGTTCGCGACTGGCACGATTTCATCGTCGTTTTCGTCGCCCGCGTGCTCGTCTTCTTTGGGTTGACGATGCTGCAAACGTTCGTGCTCTTTTTCTTCCGCGACGTCCAAAACGTCGACAACCCTTCGGCCGGCACGGCCTTGTATGCATTTTGCACGATCGTGGGCGCGGTGATCTCCAGCCTTTATCTCGGCCTGCTCTCGGATCGCGTTCCGCGCAAGATCGTTACCGCGTTAGCCATCGGGTGCATGGCCTGTGCGACGATCGGCTTCGCGCTCGCGCCGGTGTTGGCGTGGATGCTTCCGTTCGCGCTGCTCTTCGGCATCGGTTTCGGCGGCGTGATGTCGAGCGGTTGGGCGCTCGCGATGGACGCCATCCCCAAGATGCGCGACGTCGGGCGCGATCTCGGCCTTTGGGGAATCGCGACGAGCCTGCCGAACATCGCCGCTCCGTTGGTCGGAGGCTGGCTGATCGGCATCTTCGGCGGAACTCGCGCGGGTTATCAAGCGGTCTTCGGGCTCTCGGGGTTCAGCTTTGCGTTCGCGGCGCTCTCGGTGCTGCGCGTGGGGCGCCGGCCGCTCTCGTCGCTCTGGGGCTGGCCGCTGCGATTCGCCGCCGTCGTATCGAACTACGCGTGGGATCACCTTGCATACCGCGTGCGCAGGTGGGGCCGGCTTCCGCGGCGACGCGGTGCGACGCTGATCGTCGCCAACCACCAACACGACTTTGAGTCGCCCGCGATCGTCTCGTCGACGACGGTCGAGAGCGGTTCTTGGCGGCATCCGATCTTTACGGCAAGCTCCCGCCGGATGTACGAGCCCGGCTTTCTTGCCGACCGGATCGCATGGCTAAGGTTCGCGCTGCGAGCAGTCAACGCCGGACCGCTCTTCATGACGCTCGGAATGCTGCCGCTCGAGAACGAACTCGGCGCGCGCGCCCTTGCCGCCTTTGCCTGGACGGTCCAACGGCGTCACGGTCCCCTACCGATCGGCGAGATCTTCGACGAATCGGTAGCCTCTCGTTTTCCTCCCGAAACCAAGAGCAGCGATCTTTGGCGCCGAGAGTTTTTCGATCGCGCACGTGCCGTCGTGAAAGTCTCCACGGTGCGCGAACCTTATCGCCGCGAAATCCTCGACGAGACTCGCGAGAACCTCGAAAAGGATCTGGCGCTTCTGGAAGACGTCGTTCGTCGCGGCGGCACTTTCTACCTGACGCCCGAAGGGCACTACTCGTACGACGGGCGACTGCGGGCGATGCGCGGCGCCGTCGATCGTTTGGCACCCCTGGCAACGATCTATCTAATCGGCGTGAGCTACGATCCATTCGTTTCGCGGCGCCTCTCGATGCTCTATCGCGTCGTGCGCCTCGACGAGGGGCAGGGTGACAGGAAGAAGCGAATGATCGCGACGCTGGCGGCAATTCGACCCGTCGTCACCAGCCAGCTCCTGGGTGCGTGGCTGCACGAGCGCGACGAAGCGTTTACCGCGGACGAAGCGTGCGCGGCAGTCGAAGAACGCCTCGCGAACCTGCCGCAGCGTGTCTTCGTCGATCCGGAGCTGCGCCGCAATCCTCGCCGCATGGTACGTTCCGCTTTGCCGTTGATGGTGAACTGGAAGATTTTGGCGCGCGAAGGCGATCGCTACCGGACGACCGAGGAGCGTCGCCATCCGCAGTTTCCGTTCGTGCGCGATATCCTCGCCTATCAGGCAGCGTTCTTGAAAGAGACGCTCGAGAATGCGGTTACGGGGAGTGCTGCGTAGCTCGGCGAACTCGCTCGAACGCGGCGAGACGGGCGCGCAGTGATTTTGGATCCGCTCCTTTGATTCGCCCGTCGGCACCGATTACGCGGTGCGCCGGAATGAAAAGTGCGAGCGGCGTTGCCCCCATGGCCGCGGCAACGCCTCGATGCGCTCCCGGGCGCCCGATGGCGCGGGCAACGTCGGCGTACGAGACGAACTCGCCGAAGCAGAGCGATGCGACGGCGTGCCAAGCCGCAAGCTGCAGCGGCGTCCCTTCGAGCAAGAACGGCAGATCGAAACGGCGCAGGCGGCGAGCGAAGTAGGCTTGTACTTGCGCCCGCGCTTCAACGAGCAGCGCGTCGCTCGGTTTGCGCTCGGTCGCGCCACGCCGCGTGACGAACGTGCTCTCGACAATCGCCGCGCCGTTGCCGGTGATTAGCAAATCCTTACCGAGCGGCGTGCGAACGAGGCATCGCGGACGATCCTGCGAAACCTGCATGACTGCGTTTTCGTGAGCCACACGGTGGGAGGTTCTAGTGAAGCGAGCAGTTCGTCGAGTTGCAACCCTGGTGTTCACGGCTTACGCCGCCGTCGTTCTGGTTGGGGCAGGATCCCCCGATAGCGCAGTCATCGTCGATTCCGGTTCGACAAACTCGCCGGGATATCGAATCGAGGTACGACCGGACGGTTCCGCCTCGGTTTCAACCGGATCGGCGACCCCGAAACCATTTACCGTTGCGCAAGCCACGGTCGCGCGCTTTTTCGCCGATCTCGCGGCAGCTCGAAAGGGCAACGCAACCACTGCAGCGTGCGCCAAGAGCGCGTCATTCGGTTCGACGCTTCGCGTCACGTGGCAACAATGGGTTTCACCCGACCTCACTTGCCCGCCGAACGATGCTTTGGGGGCGGCGCTGATCACCGACGTCCAAACCCTACGCGAGGTGGCCGGCATCAAGGCTGCGCCGATTCGCCAGGGACCAGAAATACAACCGCCGGACTGAGCTTTCGTGAACGGCCCTGCACAGTTTAGCCGGAACTTCCCGTGTTCTGCGGCCGGCGCCAGAGAGGCGCGGACGCTCATCGCGAGGTTTGCCGCGAACTGGCTTTCCGGCGAGGATCTGATCGGCTTCGAGCTTGGCGCCGGCGAAGCGCTCGCCAACTGCGTCGAGCATGGCGGCGGGCCGGTTCTTTCGGTCGATTGCTGGTCGGACGGCCTGCGCCTCGTTGCCGAAATACGCCACCAGGGACGAGGCTTCAACCCGCCGGCGTGCGTCAACCCCCCGCCGCGGGGAGCGCCTCGCGGATACGGTCTCTTCATCATGCACGAAGTCGTCGACGGCGTCGAGTTCGTGGACGGCGGCACGGGGCTGCGACTCTTCAAAAACCTATCGCCGGGAGCGCGCCGCTAAGGCGTCTTCTTTTCGTGGGCCCCATCGGAGGAATGGGCCAGGCCGCACTCGTGGCAGACTTCAATCGCTTCAATCGTTTTCTCTTCGAGCTTGATTTGGGCGTGAAGCAACTGGTCGCGGCGTACCGCGCCCGGTTCGTCTTCCAGCGCCTTTTCCGCCAACGCCTTGCTTTCGGCTGCTTTACGCAGCTCGTAGATGGTATCGATTTTTCGTCTGGACGTTGCCATGGCAAATCTCCCGCGGGAACGTTCGTCTCCCCCGTCTAACGCCCTCGCTCGAGGAGGTTGCCGTGCCGAGAATCTCTCGCAGTCGTGTCGCGCTGTTAGCCGTGGGTCTGATCGCTGCCCTTGGTTCGCTCTCTACGCGAGCGCCGGCGGCGCTCGATATGAACGTGGGCGTCAGCAAGGTGGTCCAGAGTCAGCCGGTGAGCGCCTGCAATAGCTCGGCAAAGATCGCGCTGAACGCCGTCCTGCAGAATGCCATCGAGATCGGCGGCGATACCGGCGAGTGGCTGGCATTCGCAGCGCCCGATTCGGCGAACGGCTCGACGGCCGCCGCAACGATTCACTGCTATCCGCTTGCAAGCGCCTACCTCGTAACCTTTACGTGTGCTGCCCAGGTGCCTCCCAGTACCGATAGCGCCGCTGCCTTGTGCACGAAACTGACCGCAGCGTTTGACTCGGGGGGGCGATAGCTTTGAACGTCAAGCGTGGATTCTGGCTATTCGTCGCCGCGATCTTCATCGGCTCGCTGTCGCATACGGCCGCAATTGCCTCCGTCGATCTGTCGTCGGGAATTCGCTACGTGAGCGATACCGGCTCGCTGACCGATTGCAGCGCAAAGGCGAAGGCCGCGTTGGAGACCTATTTGCCGGGCGCGACCGAATCCTCGCCGGGCAGCGGTGAGTGGTCGGCCATGGGGGAAAACCTTGCGACCGGCGCCGCCTCGTCCGGTGCGGCCGTTCGCTGCTATCCGCTGCCCAAGGGCTATGTGGTGACGTTTATTTGCGCCGTCCAGTTGCCGGCTAACCCGTACGACGCTCGCGCGCTTTGCTTGGACATCGCCCACAAATTTTATGGAGGTGCGATAACCCCGCTGGCCGCGATGCCGACCGCATCGCCCGTTCCGACCGGCTGCGCCACGACCAATCTCGTCGGCACCTGGGTCTCCGACAACGATCCCAAGGTGACGTTCACGATGCAGCTCAACGGCGACCTCGCCGACAATGAAGGCGTCTCCGGCAACTGGATCATCGATGGTTCGACCGTTACGCTCACGTACTACGGCAACCACACGCTCAAACTGTCGCCCGATGGCAAACACCTGTCGGGCCCGGGCTACAACCTCACGCGCAAGTGCTAGCGCCGCCCGATGCGTTCTCACTTTAAAACCCTGGCAGCGGCGCTGGCCGTCGCCGGCCTTTCGGCATGCGGCAACGCGAACGGTTTTACCACGCCGCCGGGCGCGGCTACCGCGGCGGTAACGAGGAACAGTGCATCGTTGGGCCCGGTGCTCTCGACGTCGGACGGCGGCGAGATATTCGGCTTCGACGTCGACCAGAAGGGGAACGACGGCGTCTTGGCATCAGCGAGTCTGACGGATATCTCGGTGCAGACCTTCGACGCAACCAGTGGGAAAATTACCAAGACGCTCGGCGAGCTGACTGGCGCGCCGGTCGCACGCGGCGACGACTATGTCGCCGATGGAATCTTCGACGGCGACGTCGGCCTCGTGGATTTTCAAAAGGCCGGAAAGCCGGGTCAGACCCCGACGAAAGATATGTACCATCTGCTCGATCCGGTTACGAAGGGACGCTTCACCGGCAGATGGATTCCAACGGTCAAGCTCTTCAACATTTTGCAGTGGGCGCCCAACCAGAGCACGACCACGGCCGTCGTGTTCGGCTATCAACGCGAAGGCTCCGACCCCTCGGAATTACTGGTCTCCGATGTCGCAAAGGGCACGTTCGGTAAGGTCATCACGCTCGACCCGAATCAGTTTTCGCTCGGTACGCAGCCCCAGCTCGCGCAGGACACCGTACATAATCTAGCCGTCATGGCGAGTTCGCCGAGCTACGGCGCGGCGGGCGGACCGCCGCCGGTGATCACGACGATCGATTTGCACTCGGGTAAGCTCAAGCAGTTTTCGGGAGTCCAGTGCCCCGGTTCGGTCGGCTGCGGATATGCCAACGGCATCGGCTACGACTCCGCCACGGGCGTCGCGTGCACGACGACGGAGCTGGACGGCGGCCTCGAGTTCTACGATCTCGCGAAAGGGACCGGGACTCACGAGCTGCTGCCCAACGGCGGAGGGCAGTATTATGCCGGCGCCTTCGTCGCCAGCGACCCTGTCAACAAGCTCTTTCTCGTCGCGCAACCGATTTCGAGCACGTCGGGCTCGGGCAGCAGCATTCAAGTCTACGAAGAGGATGGAACCCTCTTGGAGTCCATCAACGGCTTCGGTTTCGCCTACGCGGGCGATTTCGTGATACCGGTCCGAATTTCGATAAATTCGACGGCACGAACCGGCTGGGTCAACGGCCCCGGGTCCAATCAGCTCCAAGAATTCTCGTACTAGCCAAGGGAGGCTAAAGAAGCCGGCGCCCGGGTGCAACCTTTTTAGAGTTACGGATGTCTAATTCGTGACATGCAGAGCACCCTTTCTCCCGTCGCCGTTCTCGCGATTAGTGCCGGCGGTTCCGGCCGGGCCATTTCCGAGCTCTCGGAGCCGGTCTTCGGCGGTTATGCCAATCCGCGCGGGGAGATCGTGCTGTTCGGAAAAGAGCTGGCCTACCGCGTCAACTTCAAAAAGCAGACGCTACAACAGCGTCCGCAGTTGAATCCGGGCGCCCAAGCTCGCTACGACGCAACCGGTGCCGGCGAGCCCTTCGAGTACGCCAAAAAGACGTTCCAGCGCCTCAGCAACGAGCAGATCATCGAGATCTGCACGTCGGGGCGATTCAAGCTCAGCGCGAGGTACTAAGGAGTCTGCCCGGACCTTTGCGGGGTCCGGCGCTCTTCCCCGGCACGATAGCGGTAGACGATCCGGCCCTTGGTCAAGTCGTAGGGCGAGACTTCGATCTCCACGCGGTCTCCGGGAAGAATCTTGATGCGGTGGCGGCGCAGGCGTCCGGCGATGTGTGCCAGGATCACGTGGCCGTTATCTAGCTCGACCGAAAACGTCGTGCTCGGAAAAACTTGCTTGATGCTGCCGAAGACCTCGAGCGGGGCTTCCTTGGTATTTGCGGCAACGCTTGGCTTGGCCTCGCGAGGTCCGGTCCGACGGGTTCTATTGCGAATAGCGATTGGACAAACTCTTTTCAGAAGCGCCGAATCTTTTCAATGACAGAGTTCGGCGCTCGGGCGAAAGTGATTAAAAAATAGGAAAACGGCCTTGAAGACCTGGGGGATTGTCTCATAAATCCTCCCTGCGCGCAACCGGCGGCCGCTGCCCGAAGCCCTCATCGATTCGGTGTCGAGCGATATTTCGGTCGGGGCGCGCGATCGCCTCGAAGATCGCGCCGGCTGCCACGATGACGGCCATTACGCCGAGCGTGATCCAACCGTAGTTGAAGACCGCGCGACCGCTTGAAAGCGAGCTTGGCCAGACGATGTTAAGCAGCATGAGCAGCAAGTAGAGACTGCCCGCAATTGTAATCGGCATGCCCCAGGCACCTAGCGTGAAGACACCGCTCGGTTTCCAGCCGCGTCGCCGGGCTACGAACGCGCCGAAGACCGTTAAGAAGAAGGCGAGATAGATGCCCGACGTGGCAAACGAGACCAACGCGTAGAGCGCGTTGACGTTGGCCGGGTAGTCGAACCATAACAGGCGTACCGGTTTCGCTGGGTTGATCAGCACCAGCAACAAGAAGAGGAAGGGAACGATCGTTCCTACGAGGATCGCATTGATCGGAGTGTGGTGCCGCGGCGAGATCGTTCGAATCTTTTTACTCAGGGGAAGCGCGCCGTCGCGCGCGAGGGCGAAGGCGACGCGGGCGCCGGCGCCCTGCACGGCGGTCCCACAACTGAAGAACGCAACGACGATCATCACGAGGAAGAAGTCCGCTAGCCAACTCGGCAAAACGGTAAGGACGCTGCTGATGCCGCCGCTGACGGCGCTGCCGATGCCGGCCGCCGGCGTCGCGAGCAGCAGGCCGAGCACCAAGACGAACGACGCAATGCCGCCATAGAGCAGCGCGTTTCGCATGGCCTTGGGAACCTGTCGCCCAGCGTCGATCGTCTCTTCGGAGATGTCACCCGCCGACTCGAAGCCGAAGAAGATATAAACGTTGGCGAGAACGGCGACCAGCGCTGCGCCGGTCCACCAGTGGCCGCCGAAGTCGAGGCCGAGCGGGTTGTTCCTGAGATACTGGACGTTTTGCGTCGAGAGAATGAAGCCCCAGTGCTGGTGAAAGCCGAAAATGGCCAGCGCGATGAAGACGCCGAACGTGCCGATCGTCTCAACGTAGACGCCTAAGCGGGCCACGTGCCCCATGATCTTGGCGCCGACGGAGTTCGCGATCGCGGACAGCACGATGATTGCGCCGGTAATACCGAAGATCGTCACGTGACTCGCCGGATCGAGATGCGTTCGAAACCAGATGTTCGAGAGCGACGTGGCGTAGCCCACGGCGCCGGAATCGACCGAAGCGACGGTCGCAAGCAGTGCGAAACCGTAGATCCAACCGATGAACCAGCCGTAGCGTGGTCCCACGCAGTATTTGCCGTACTGGTAGAGCGCGCCGGAGAGCGGGTACTCGCTCGCGAGCTCGCCGAAAACCAACGCAACCGGCATCATGAGGCCCACCACGATTGGTATCGTCCAGATGTACCGCGGGCCACCCGTTCCCAAACCCAGCGTGTAGAGCGAGTACACGCCGACCATCGGGCTCAAATAACTGAAAGCTACCGCAAAGTTGTCGAAGAGCGACAGAACTCGCGAAAGCTCTTGACGGTAACCTAGTGAGGCGAGACGTCCGCTCTCATTCGTGCTCATGGCGCCCGCAGCGGCGAAGCGGGATGCTTGCGAAAGTCGTAGAGGTAGATCGAGTAGCCGATCCTCGCGTCGGGCTCTCGCGCGCGCAGCCAGCCCCACGTGGGTCCGGCAATCGTCGGGCCGCCGTACAGCCACGTGACGCTGACCGCGACCACGCAGTCGAGCTTGCCGGCATCGCTGGGGTTGACGTACCCCGGCCACGGCAGCTCGACGATGCCGTAATAGAACGGATAGGCCGTTCCAAAGTACGCGGTGCATGCGCCGTGGACGTCGTGCGTCTGCAAGAATGCGTTGAGCTTCTTCGTGTCCTGCCCCCAGTCGATGTTTGAGTCGAGCAGATAGCGCGGTCCTTGCGCCGGGCCTCCGGAAAGCGCATTGAAGAACGCCAGATAGTTCGGATAGATCGTCGCGGATTCAGCGACGAGCAATGCCACGCATCCCGCGACGGCCCAACGCCACTGCGGCAGCGGCAGGTTGAGCGCGATGAACGCATAGAGCAAGGGATAGACCGGGAGCAGAATGCGTATGCCAAGGTCGATCGGCGACCCAATGCAGGCGATCGCATAGATCGTCGCGGGAAGAAGCATCGCGAGCGAATCGGGAGCGAGGCGCTTTCGGCGCAAGATCGCCAGGACCGTCAGCGCGACGAGAATGAAGACGGCGACGGGAGTCTTTACCGCCGCCACCGCGGGATAGAAGTACCAGTGGCCGTGACGAAACGTCGATCCGAAAAGGTAGGCGAGCTGTCCTCCTCTGGCGTGATCGAGCGAGTCTCGTACGACGTCGCGATAATGGAAGAGTTGGCCGTGATAAAGGATGGCCACGATCGCAATTGCAGCCAAGGCGGTGATTGCCGCGCCGCGCGCCAGCGGCCGAGGTTCGGAAGGACGCGCGAGGCAGAGCAGCGCGGCGGCGGGAACGAGGAGAACGGCGGATAGCTTCGTGCATACCGCAAGGCCTAACGCGCAGCCGGCGAGCGCGTAGTCGGCGGGCCGTTCCAGCCGTAGGGCGCGATTCCACAATGCGATGGTGAGAAAGAAGAAAAAGGCCAGGTAGAGATCGTTGGTCGCATAGCGCCCGTGCGCGATGATGTTTGGGTCGAACGCAAAGAGGATCAAGGCCACGATTGCAGCGAGCGGCCCGGCGCGGCGCCTCACCCACAACACGATGACGAGGCCAAAGAGCATCGTCACGGATATCGTGACGCAGCGAGAGGCAAAGAGAATCGTGTCGGGGGGCAAACGATTCTTGTAGAGAAAGCGAGCGCCAAAAGCGTACTCATCGGCCTTTTGCCAAGCCGGGTCGTCGAGCGGCAAGGTTAAGTCGAGGAAGAGCAATGGGGCCGCCACCAAAAGCTTGGCCAGCGGCGGATGCTCGCCGTTGAGCCGAAAATCGCCAGTCTTCCAATAGGTGTAGCCGGCAGAAATATACACGGCTTCGTCCCACGTCTGTGCTTCCTGTCGGACCGACGTGATTTGCAGCAACGCCAGGGTCGTCAGAATCAGCGCGACGGCCCCGTAGAAAAGTGTTTTGGACATGCCTATTGGTCGGCGCTTACGTTGACGGAGGGCGAAGCGCTCGCGTTCGCCAGTTGTAGCGGACCGCCAACATGCGGACCACAAACGTCAACGCGATGGCAATCCAAGCCGAGTTCGTTGCACCCAGAGTGGTCAACTCTTGAAGCCCGACGAAGACGATGGCACCGAGCAATGCCGCGATCGCCAGCAGTTGGCCCGGCAGCATCCAAATCTCGTTGATCAAGACGTCGCGAAGCAGGCCGCCGCCGCAGCCGTTGACGACGCCGATGAATACGGCCGACGGAGCACCCAACCCCATCTGAAGCGACATTTGAGCGCCCACGCAGGCATAAGCTCCCAAGCCCAATGCGTCGACGCTGTTCGAGAGAGTTCGCCAGAGAAGCGACGGCTTTCGGCCGCCCGCCAAAACGCCGATCGCGCCCCCGACCAACGCGCCGACCAATACCGTGATCAGATACATCGGGCCGCGCACGGCGACCGGCGGCCCGTGCTGGAGGAAGATGCCGTCGCGTAAGAGGCCTCCCCCGAGTGCCGAAACGAACGCCATCACGAAAATGCCGGTGTAGTCGTATCCGCGGCGCACTCCCATGGCCGCTCCGGTGACCGCCCAGATGAACGTCGCGCCGACGTCGAAGAAGACCGGTAACTGAAACTGAGCCTCTGGCGCCACGCTTTTCTCTTTCTAGGAGTTCGGAATCTCGATCGGTTGTCCGTTCACCCAGGTTTGTGAGACTTTTACGTTTCCTAGCTTGGCGGGGTCGACCTGGCGCGGGTCGTCTTCGAGGATCGTGAGATCGGCGTATTTTCCCACTTCGAGCGAGCCGAGTTTATCGCCCAGCCCACAGTGCGACGCCGCAACGACGGTCATCGCTTTGAGCGCAGCCTCGATCAGTACGCGCTGCTCGGCACCGATGATGGAACCGTCAATCGAGCAGACCCTCGCGACCGCCGTGCCGATCTCGCGCAGCGGGGCCACTGGGGAGCACGGGCAATCGCTGTGAATCGAAAAGGGAATACCACTCGCTAGAAAATCGCCTGCCGGATAGACGTTCGCGGCGCGTTGCGCTCCGAAGATTTCGTCGCGGTAGGCCGCGCCGTAATAGTAGAGGTTGTTCATCAGGTGGCTCGGCTGCACGCCCAACCGCTTCATTCGCGCGATTTGCTCGGGCCGCGCTTGAGGGCAGTGCTCGATGCGATTGATGCCGGTTGGCGGCGCCGAACTCGAGCCGTACGCCAACTCGATCGCATCGAGTGCCATTTCCAGCGATGCGTCGCCGTTGCAGTGGATCGAGACCGGCCACCCGGCATTCCTAACTTTCATGACCAGCTCGTTGAGCTTGTCGACCGTGTAGTTGGCTTCACCGCGATCGGCCGAGTTGAGATATGGCTGTGATTGAAAGGCGCTCTCCTGCTGGGGCGAGCCGTCGGCTACGATCTTAACGGCGTAGAAAGAGAGTAAAGCTCCTGGAATTTCGAGCGCCGATGCGCCGGGCTTGCCATACGGCGCCAAAAACTGCATCGCTTGATCCAAGTAGTCGACCATCGGGCTGACGCTGTAACGAACCGGCGAGTGCGTCGCGATCGACTTGTATCCTTCGAATACCTCGGGCGTCTGCGCGAACGCGCCGGCTTCGTGAACCATCGTGATGCCCAGAGCCGCCGAGCCGTGTAAGAACGCGGTCATCGATTCCGCGATCAGCGCGGGCGTCAACTTCGGAAAACCGCCGAGGAACTTCATGAGCGCGGGCATCTCCTGGATCATGCCGTTCTGCACGCCGCCGGCATCGACGCCGAAGTAACCACCGCCGGGAAGTTCGCGCACCGACGGACCGATGCCTGAGGCCTCGAAGGCGAGCCTGTTTCCCGTCGCCGAATGCATGCTGACGTAATAGACGAATGTCGGGTGCGACGTCGTGACGCCGTCGAGTTCGGCCATCGTGAGATAGCCGCCGTGCAGTATATTGTCGTAATACGATGCGTAGATCCATTGGCCGGCAGGCGTCTGCGACGCTTTCTTACCCAAGGCGTCGAGAACTTCGGCCTTCGTCTTATAAACGTCGTAGCTTAGGGACATCGTATGCGCCTGCATCAGGCCCCCGGGAAGCGGGTGCTGATGCGGATCGATCAATCCCGGCATCAGCGTTCGGCCTTCGAGATCGACGCGCCGTGCATCGGCGCCGGCCCGCGCCAGCACCTCATCCTGCGCGCCGACCGCAACGATCTTGCCGCCGGCGATCGCGACGGCATCCGCAGCCGTATTGCGATCGTCCATTGTGATCACCGTACCTCCGAAGAACACGGTAGCCGTCGGGCTCGGTCCGATCGTTCCAAAAAGATTGCCGGCGCAATGTGACCTACTCATCTAAACCTCAATTCGATTGGGTGCAGGGTGCGCGCTTGAGAAAGCGGGGTGTGCATCGGCACACCCCGCTTCTCGTCATGACCGTCGCAAAGCTCTACAGAGCGTTGGCCAAGGCCCAGGCTTTTGGAGCTCCGATTCCGGCGGCTTGGTTATACTCGGTGGCGCTGCACGAGTAGGCCCCATTGCTGCCGGAGGTGCACGGCGTGTAGTAGTCGCTGTAACCGGTCGATCCGAACAGGCTATAGATTGTCGGATCGATCCAGCCCAGCTTCGTCGAGTGGAGTTGGTTAGCTTCGATAATCATTGCGACCGAAGCCGGTGAAGACCACGACGTTCCGAGGTATTCGCCCCAACTGCCGCCCGTATAAACGGCCACCGGATAGAACGGCAGCGAGATGTCGGGCTGATTGCGGCCCGTCGTTATCATCCCGGTGATGCCGCTCTGATAGCTCGGAAGGCTAAAGACGGTCGAAACGCCGCCGCCTCCTGCGTACCCGTCGACGCTGCCCATGGTGACGGTCTCGAGAACACCGCTGCTGTTATCGGTGAAATCGATCCCGCCGATTGACGAGAAGTATGGGCCGCCGGCCGGCGCGCTGACGCCTTTGCTGCCGTTGCATTCATTGCTTCCCGAGTCGCCGCTCGAGGCCGAGAACTCAACGCCCTCGGCGGCTCCTTGTTCTGCAATCGAGTTCGTGGATTCGGCGAACGGCTCGTCGCTCGATTCGCAGCCGCCGAACGACGAGTTTACGGCCGTCGCCTTCCCGTCGGTCAGCACCTGGTTATAGGTGTCCTCGATCGCCTGATCGGTAAGCGAACCCATGTCGTAAACGATGATGTTTGCGCCCGGCGCGAGCCCCGAGATCGTCTGGACGTCAAGATCTACTTCAGCTTCGTCGCCGCTGCCGCCGCCGTCGACGGCTTCGTTGGTCACGGTGCCCGTTTGCGTGACACCGGCAGCCGACAAGTAGGTGGCAAGGTAGCTCGTGTTTACCGGATCGTCGATGGCGATGGCGGCCGTGTAGCCCGCGCCGTTGCAACCGTGCTGAACCGGGAAATCGAACGGCTTAGCGACGCCGGTTGCCAGGGTTCCGGAGGAGTTGGTCAGCGGCCCGTTATCCGGTGGGGAGTTATTGCACCCGCTTCCGGGCGTCGGTGTCGCGGTAGGCTGCGCCGTCGGCGTGGCCGTGGGGCCTGCCGTCGGAGTGGCGGTCGGGCTCACCGTAGGCGTCGCGGTCGGTTTTGCCGTCGGAGTCGCGGTCGGCTGCGGGGTCGGTGTGGCCGTCGGCGCTACGGTCGGCGACGGCGAAGGCGACGCGCCTTCCCAGGCAACGTCGTCGAGATATTGATAGACGTACGTTCCCGAATAGCCATCGCCGTAACAACCGAAGTAGATGTAGTCGGTTTGACCGGCATATTTGCTGAGATTGACCTGATAGTTCACCCAGCCGTTGGTATTGTTCACGGTCTTGTAGAACGTTGTGAGAATCGTTCCGCGCGAGTTGAGCAGATAGCCCGCTTGCCACGCGTACTTGGTTCCATAACCGAGTTGCCCTTCGTTTGAGCCCTGATAGACCCAGAAACTGAGCACGCCGCCGGAGGGTACGGTCACTTCTTGAGCGATCGAAGCCCAGCCGTTGATTTCGGGGGGCGACAACGTGCCCATGAAGGCCGAGTAGGTGCTCTCGTAGGACTGCGCCGTCGTGACTTGCACGTAGTTGCCCCGCGTGGAGCTTTCGTTAATCCAGCCCGGGTTGAGCGAACCGCTGGCGAAGTTTCCGTTGACCAGCTTGCCCGTAGAGTCCAGCGGATTGATTCCGCCAAGCGGAATTATCGTGCGCCCCTGCGCGTCGGTTTGGAACTGTGGCGCGGTTCGTTGGCTCTCCACGCCGCTCTGGTCGGCTACGGTCCGGACCACGACCAAATTGTTGAGCGAGACGTCGCGTACGAGTTTGGAGATCGACGACGGCACCGTTGCCGAGGTGACGTTGGTATAGCGCTCGCCGTGCTTTCCTTGATGGACCGTGTGGATCTGCGTGGAGAAGAAGTGCTCGACGATTGAAGTCCGAGCCGTGGCGGCGACGATCGTTCGGTTTGGATACCGTTTTTCGATCGTGAAGCCGGCGCGTTCCAGCTCGCGAACGACCCGCCTCTCTTGCGCTTGCGTGGGCGCAAAGCGTTCGTTAAACTGCTTCGCGGTCAAGAACTGACGATGGGTGCTCGAGTGCGGATCGCTGATCGTTGCAACGAATCGGTCGAGCTCGGCTTGATGATTGTAGCGAAGCGTCAGCGAGACTCGGACCGGCGCGTCGGCTGCACGCCGTCCCGCATCGGTGTATGCCAAGTCTCCGTAGAGATGCGGAATCGAAATCAGGGGTTTTCCCGGCGTCGTCGACCGCACCGAGGAATCCACCGGTCCGCCAATATTGCCCGTGGGCATCGACGGAAGCGAGGAGTTTTGTCCTCCGCATGCAGTGAGGGTTAGCGTGAGCCCCAGGATTGACGCAATCACGCGTGATTGTTTTCGCATGTGCCTCCTAATTTTTAAAGTAGCAAAGTCCGCCCAGACGGGCTTATATTTTATTTCGGCGGCCCCGGGCGTCAACCCGCTCGGCGTCTCATCGGGCGACCGCCTACCTGCCCTTATAAAGCTTGGCGGGGCAAGCTCTCGAAAGAGGCACTATCGCCGTATGGATCTCTTCACGTTCGGGCACGGTACCGCCGGCGAGGTCGAACTGGCGGCTCTGATACGAGGAGCCGGCATCCAGTCGGTTGTCGACGTGCGCAGCGTCCCGAAGAGCCGAGCCCATCCACACGTCTGGATGGAGCGAATGGCAACGTGGATGCCGGACCTTTCCGGCGCAAGCTACCGGTGGTCTCCCGGACTGGGCGGATTTCGCAAGCCGCATAGCGATAGCCCAAACGTCGCGCTGCGGCATGCTTCGTTTCGCGCCTACGCCGATTACATGCAAACCGAACCGTTTCTCCGGGTGCTGGACGAACTGGTGCAAACCCTCGAAAAATCCAGGACGGCAATCATGTGTTCGGAGGGTCTTTGGTGGCGCTGCCATCGTCGCTTGATCGCCGATGCGGCGACGCTCTTACGCGGAGTCGACGTTCGGCATATCATGCATGCGGGCACGATCGTTCCGCACCGCGTGACCGACGGCGTTCGGGTCCTTCCCGAGGGTATCTTGCAGTACGACGGTGAGTCCGCTAGATGCTAGCGGGCCCTGGTAAGCGCCGCGCGACCGCATTGAGCTTCTCTGGATTTCGCACGACGTACATTGCCGCGATGCGGCCGCCGGCGATCTCGAGTGCGGCGGCGTCTTGGACGCCATGTGCGTTGAACGTTACGATGCCCGGCATGCCGTTGAGCATGACGAGATCCATGCGCACGACGTCTTTCCAGCCTTGCTTTTCCTTGAGCCCAAAGAGCAAGCGCGTTACGCGCTCCCGGCCCGTCACGGGAACCGTTGCCGCCGGTGCCTTGCCGCCGCCGTCGCTGGTGAAGACGACGTCGTCGGTAAGCAGGCGCGCCAGCGCCGCGGGATCGTCGTTTTGCAAGGCCCGCAGAAACTCGTCGCGGATGCCCAGCAGCTCTTTGGCATCGGTTCGCGAGTGACGGCCGGCGTCGCGCACGTGCTCGCGCGCGCGCGCCGCGAGTTTGCGAACGGCCGGTTCGGCGCGCCCGAGCGTCTGTGCGATTTCGGCAAAGGGCACGTCGAGAACGTCGTGCAGCAAGAACGCCGCGCGCTCCAGTGGTGCCAGGCGTTCGAGGGCGACTAAGAGCGCGAACGAGATGTCGTCGGAGAGCGTTGCAGCGGCTTCGGGATCGTTGCGGTCTTCGGAGACGACCGGCTCCGGAAGCCACGGGCCGACGTAGATTTCCCGTCTGGCGCGCGCGGAACGTAACCGGTCGAGGCAGAGGCGCGTCACGATCGTGCGCGCGATCGCTCGATCATCTTCCACGTGCGTCCGATCGAGCGCATCGCTCCAGCGCAGGTAGGCATCTTGCGCGACGTCCTCAGCTTCACCGTATTCGCCGAGCATGCGGTAGGCATGCCTTACCAGCGCCGGCCGCAGCGCTTCGAAGCGTTGCGCGCGTTCGCTAATCACGCGTACTGCGGCTGCTGCATCGCAATCGTTTCGCCCCCGACGCGCACGCGCCGGCACGAATGGCCGTGACCGATGGCGTACTTGAACGTGGGATAGGCTTGGGCGGTAACGATGCCGTAAGCGAGCGAGACGAGTCCGGTGCGTCCCCACCGTCGCAGAATCTCGGCGCGCGCTTCTTCGCCGCTGCCGTCGCGCGCGATCGTTCCGAGCGCCAGCTCGACGCCGAGCAACGTCTCTTTCGACAGGTTCGCGTAGTCGCGCTCGAGGATTGCGCGGATCGTTTGCGGCTTCACTCCCGACGCCTCCGTCATCGAAACGCCGAGCTGCAGACACGGCCCGCAGTCGGCGGCCTTTGCCGCGGTCAGCGTCGCGCCGGCGTACGCGTCGGGCGGAACGTTCTTTCGATAACTCCCGAGCTTTCCGAGCGCCTGCAGCGGCAAGACCGCACCGACGCCGGCGTCGTCGACGATCTCCCGGACGTAACCCGTGTCGTAATCCCACCGGCGCCCAAACGCTTCGAGCCGTTTCTTGACAAACCACTTGAGCATGATCTTTTCAAACCTCCGCCCCTTAGACGGAATCACCTCCAACTATGTGACGTGCGCGCTTGTCCGCAACCAGGAGAGCGCCTGGCTCCGCCGAAATTCGCGAACTGATGCGAGCGCTTGCCGGACTATCGTTTGCGGTCATCATCGCTTTTAGCCCAACGAGCGCGCTTTCACAATCGGCCGGCGACGCCCAAGCGCTGGACCTGCTCGCGAAGCATAAGGCGTTCGTGGGGTGGCAGTTTGGCGACGGCACCTTCCAAACGATGCGCATCACCGGCAATGTTGCCGACGAAAAAGGGAAACAGACGGAAACGTTCGTCTTTCTCTCCGACGGCTTGCTTTACAACGATGGCTTTACGGAACTCAAACGCAACGGCATCGTCGAGCGCGACGGGTTCACCGGGAATCTCTTCTGGCAGAGCAACTATAACGGCTTCACGACGCCGGTGTATGGCAACTCTGCCAAATTTCTTGCCTCAGCCACGATTTTGCGAAACGAAGGAACGACGGAGCTTCCGGCTACGTATCGCGGACCCAAGACGATCGACGACAAGCAGACCGGCATCGTGCGAGTCACGCTGAAGAATGGAGACCCGATCGACCTTTACGTCGATCCCTCCACGGGAGCTTACGTCCAGGCCGCCACGGTGGATCCGGACGGCACGTATGAAACGACGTACCACATTCGCTCCTATCAGGACGTCTTGCCGGGCAAGAAGATGGCGTCGTCGTACACCGTTGACGATGGCAAGTCGGTAACGACCTTCACGAAGTTCGAGCCGAACGTCCCCGTAACTGCGCAGGATATTCACCCACCGGCGGCGCTGGCCTCGTGGACGTTTGGCGACGGCACGCCCTTCCCGTTCACGATGACGCACGACCGGATGCTCGTCGACGCGACGATCAACGGCGTGAAGGGCCGTTTTCTTCTCGATACCGGTGCGGACGCTATCGTCCTCGACGACCGCTTCGCCGACCGCGCGCACGCCGAGGTGCTCAACAGCTCGGACCAAGCCTACATGATCTCTGGTGAAGTCAAGACGCGCCTTCGCAAAGTGCAGACGGTTACGCTTGGGAATTCGACGCTGCACGACGTCGTCGCATTCTCTCAGGCCGTTAGCCCTTCGGAATACGGAAACGATCCTCGCGACCAATTCGACGGCTTCATTGGGTTCGATCTCTTCGCCGGTGCGGTAGTCAAGCTCAACGTCTACGACGGGACGATGGCCATTCTCGATCCGAACACCGACCTCTCGTCGGAAAAGGGATTGCCGATCACCGTGGATCTATCGCAAGGAACTCCGATCGTTCCGATGATCCTAGATAATTCGACGCCCGTGAATGCCATGCTCGACACCGGCAGTCCCGGGCTCATCTTCTTCGGCCCCGACTTGGTTTCGAAATATCACTTCAAGGTTTTCGCCGGCTGCACGAACATCAACACGCTTTCGATCGGGCCGATCGTCTATGCCGGTGAATCCGCCTGCCAGTACGGACTATCCGCAGACTATATGTTGATCGGATTCGACTTCCTGCGACACTTCGACTTCGTCTTCGACTATCCGCATGCCCGCATGTTCATGAGGCCGAATAAGAATTAATGATGGAGGAACTGCCTTCGCGATTTCGCGCGCGAAGTTAGTCGTGAAGACGGGGGCAACTCGCGCAACGCCGTAACGGCCGCATCGTCGTGCCCGCGACCCCTTTGGAAGACGTGGTCGGCGATGACGGTCGCCAAATCCGGCACGGGTGCATCGTACGCCGCTCGGCAAGCCTCGACGAGTTCGAGTTCGCCGCGCAGCAGGTCCCGTTCGTGCTCGGTGACGCCGTCGGTGTACAAGACGATCAGCGCATCGGCTGGAAGTGCCACGACGTAGTCGGCCGCGCGGTGCTTCCGGAAGACGCCCAACGGCAAATCGCCAACCGAGGGCGCCAGGAACCCATGAAGGCTTGAAGTCATCATCAACGGCGCGGGATGGCCGGCGTTTGCGAACGTAAGCGTGCGCCTCCGGCGGTTCAAGACGGCAACGATGGCCGTAACGATGAGGTCGTCTCGCCGTGAGTACGCCACGGTATTCGCAACCGACAGCACTTTTGACGGATGCGCGTTTTCCTTGATACCGGAGAGGACGGCCGCGCGCATGATCTCCATCGTTTCGGCAGCGGACTCACCCTGGCCCGAGACGTCGCCGATCGTCAACGCAATCGCGTCTTCCGAGACTGCGAGCGCCTCGCACCAGTCCCCGCCATAGCGCGCGCTGCCCGCCGGCGAGTTCATCAGACTTACGTTCCACACGGGAGAGTTTGGGGCGGTAAAGACCTCGTGGCTTTTGATGGATGCGGGTGAGCGGGACGTTCTCATCGCGAAGTGCTAGGCCGCGAACCGCGGATCGGTAAAGCAGCCGGTCTGAAACGCGTGGCGCAAGCCAGCCGTAAGCTGTAGCTCGCTCGATTGCTTGGAGAGCACGCAGCTGGCGCCGGCAAGGTGACATTCGCGACCCCAAGTCGATCCTACGCCCGCCGTGTAGACCACGATGACGCACTCGGGCAGGACGAAACGAAGCTGGCGCAGCGCCTCGAGCGGATCGACTTCCAAACGGTCGACGTCGGCGACGAGAACGTCGGGAGCGAGCTTACCTAAAGCGGCGACGTCGAGACGGGCCACGGTCGTACAGTGCGACTCGCCGGCGCCTTTCAGTGCGCGGCGAAGCAACTGGTTATCCTCCAGGTCGACGGTGGCCAAACAACAGAGCAGGGCCATAATATTACTCTTTCGGAGCGACCGGCTTAGAACCGAACCGCAAGAAGGGCGGCATTCTTTTCATCGAAACCGAAGTAGTCGGTCGAATCGGAGAAGCAGCACCTCCGAGCGTAGCATGGCGACCAGAAAGCAACCATCCTGAAAAAGCGCGATATCGCCGATTTGCTGCCGGAGTCGGATCCGGCGTATCCGATCGTTACGGCGATCCTCCGCGTCGTGCCGGCTTCGCGTTGGGCGTTTGCGCGCCTGGGGGCCGACGGGGAGCTGGGGGATCTTCTCGTCGGATCGCATCGAAACGGGGGCGAGCTCTCGCGGCTCAAGAACGAGTACGAGCGCCAGCGCCGCAAGGCCAGAAGCGGCGCCCGGATCGCCGCCACCCTCGGCCCGCTCGGCGAGTTCGAAAGCGGCATCACCCTTTTGTTTGCCGATGCCCGCGCCAGCTTCGGGATTCTTACGCTCCTTCGCACGAGCGAGTTAGGACCGTTTACCTCGAGCGAAATCAGCGTCTTAGCGCTCTCCCTCGATGCTACGTCCGAGCGGCTCTCCGCGTTGCGCCTCAACCCGTCTGAGGCCGGCGGATTCGCTCCTTCCGCCGCTGACGAGCGCATCGGTGATTCGCAAGCCTCAGGAGAATCGTTCTATGTGCTGGACAAGGATCTGCAAATCGTGCTGGCATGGTCGGCGGAGGACCAACGGCGCGTTGCGTTAACCGGATTGCGCACCCGGTTAGCGGATCGTTTGCCTGCCGTACTCGAAGAAACCGTTCGCGACCTCGTCGCGGGCTGGCGCAGCGACGCCGACACGCAGGAGGCCGGCATCGCCCATCCGGTTCCGTTCTTAGTAGTGCGGACGCGGCCCATGTCGGGGCCGGCCGGGCTCTTTATCGGAGTACGCATCGACCGTTTTCAGCCGCCGCACTCGCTGACCGGTCCTGCGGCCCGTTTCCGTATCTCGCCGCGCGAACTGCAGGTTCTGGCGCTGTTGCTCGACGGCGCGAAGCTTGACGAGATTGGCCGAAAGCTGCACATCACCACTTCGACTATTCAGGACCACATCAAGAGCATGGTCGATAAAACCGCGAGCCGGAACCGCACCGAGCTGATCGCACGGGTGTTGGGGTGGGAGAACACGTCGGAGGAGCGGCCGGCCTAGCTGCAGCCCGGGATCCCCGCCGCCTGAGAATCGGGCTTTTCACTATCCCCGCTTCCCAGCAGCCCGCGCTACACTAGTGGCTCCGATGGTTTTTTCCGAACGGTACGACAATGTGGACCGCTTTTACCGGCGCATTAAAGGCTTTGGACTGCTGGGAATACACGTTGCGGCCCTCGCAGCGCTCTGGCCGGCCCTCTTCAACTGGCCGGCTCTGGCCGCCGCCGCCGTCGTATCTTATACGACTGTGGCTTTAGGAATTTCGCTGTGCTTCCATCGCACCTTGACGCACCGCAGCCTACGCCTCTTTAAACCATTCGAATACCTGCTGGCGATTTTCGGAACGCTTGCGCTCCAGGGCGATCCGATCCGCTGGGTAGCGGTCCACCGCAAGCACCACGCCCACGCCGACCACGAAGGCGATCCCCACAGCATTCATCATGGCTTCAAGTGGGCTCACGTAGCCTGGCTCTACCGGAACAACATCGCGCTGCCCTCGGACGAAGAAATGCTGCACTTTGCCCCCGACCTCTACGCCCAGCCCTTCTATCGCGCGCTGCAATACTTCAACATTCCGCTTCAGGTCGGGCTAGGGATAGGGCTCTTTGTGCTCGGCGGATGGTCGTGGGTGGTTTGGGGCATTTTCGTCAGACTCGTGCTCAGCTATCATTCGACGTGGCTGGTCAACAGCGCGTCGCATACCATGGGCTATCGGACCTACGAGACCACCGATCGGTCGACCAACTGTTGGTGGGTGGCCCTCATCTCGTGGGGAGAAGGCTGGCATAACAACCATCACGCCTTTCCGTTCTCGGCGCGCCACGGGTTGCGATGGTTTGAGATCGATATGACGTGGTGGCACGTGCGTCTCCTCAAGTTTCTGGGCCTGGCGGATCGAATCAGAATCCCGAGCAAGGCAATGCAAAAGCGGCTCCAGTCAACGTAAGCCGCCCACGTTGCGCAACCTTTGCTGCCCTTTGACGGTCTCACGAGAGTTATGATCGATATGTTGCCGATTGCCACTCTCGCTATTAAAGGCTCCGTCAAGGGGCAGCGGCTCTCGGAGCACTCCGAACCGGTCTTCGGAGGGTATTCTAACGCGCGCGGTGAGATCGTATTGTTTGCCAAAGACCTCGCCTACGGCGTCAACTTCAAGAACCAAATCTTGAAAGAACGGCCACCCCTCAACGTGGGTGCGCAGGCCCGCTACGATGCGGCTGAAGCCGGCGAGGATTTCGAGTACGGTACCAAGACCTTTCTCCGCCTGAGCCGCCAGGCAATCTCCGACATATGCGCCGCCGGCCACTTTAGGGTCGGCTCGAGATACTAGGGGTCTAGCCTTTCCCGCGATTCAGGAACCACGTGCGCATCTCGCCGTTGCCTTTGACGTCGATGACGCCGCGTTCTTCGAGCACGAACGGATTGCTCAGATGCTCCCCCGTAGGATCCGCCACCTGAATACGTCCGGCCAGTCCGTGAGATTCCATCCGACTGGCGGTGTTCACGACATCTCCCCATAGATCGTAGAGGAATTTCTGCTTGCCGATGACGCCGGCCACTACTGCGCCCGTGGCGATGCCGACGCGCATCGTCAGCTCGCGACCGGTCTCCTCATTGAAGCGATCCAGTGCATCGACCATGTCCAACGCCGTGTGCGCCGCACGCATGGCGTGATCGTCCGCCGGGACGGGTAGTCCCGCGGCAGTCAACTATATCTGCAAACAGAACCGTCACCGCGGCGAAGCTGTCGACGACGACGTACGGTATTGTCGGTGCCGATCAATAGATAGCCAATGATTGCGCCCGCAGCGTCTCGCAGCGCCGTGACCGACACCATCGCCGGAAGGCGGCTCCCGTCCTTGCGGATCCGAGATATCGGCCGGAGTAACCTTTCGTCCGTGGCGATGCTGGAGAAGTAGGCGCTATTAAAAATGGCGTCTTGCAGCGCTCCTGCCTTGAGCAGCGTCTCGCGGCGACTAGATTCCAACGCGTCGTCATGGCGATCTTCATAATCGAGCGGCATAGACATCGCCTGAGCTTACAACGAACCAAGACGGAGGCGGTATAGTGGAAAGCCGGGTTTATCCCTCAAATGCACGATAGCGCGGCACCAGGTTAATCTGCTAGAATTGGCATGCCGCGGCTGTCGCCCAGCGCCGTCGAGCCGTTCGAGCCTAACGCGTGGGTAAAGAAAGAATGCTAAACATGCACCTCATACGATCTGCCCTCGCAGCTTTCGTCTCTATCGCATTTGTCGCCGCTCCCATACGATCGCCGGCGCAGGTCGCGGTGCCACAGTGAGCTGGCTCGGCAAGAAATCGTCGCCGGCACTTTTGGCGCTCCTGAGTGCCTTGGTTGCCGCCTGCAGCGCAGGGAACTCGGCCCCATCGGCGCCCGGCCTCGGTTCGGGCTCTACGATCGTGCCGGCAACGGCATCGGTCGATCTGCGGACTGCGGC
>DATGGV010000039.1:0-38794 GCA_035308305.1 Candidatus Cybelea sp.
GCGTCGCCAAGCCAAAAGTGTTTTCCACGAACTTCAAAATGCTGCCGTGCTCGTAGTGCGTATGCGAAACGTAGCCCGCCTTGGCATAAGGTGAGACGATCAGCATCGGAATGCGCATCCCGAGGCCGTCGTAGTCGACCAATGCGGGCGGTTCGGAGTCGTACCACCCGCCGTAGTCGTCCCAGAAGATGAAGATCGCCGTGGAGCCCCAATACTTCGACTCGCCGATCGCATTGACCAGCGATGCCACCCACGCCGGGCCGGTCTTGCCGCCGCAGCCGGCGTGATCGGAGTTTTCGCAAGTCGGAGTGATCCACGTCAGGTCGCGAAGCTTGCCCTGCTTCACGTCGCCGAAGAAGTCGGTCTGCGGCGAGATGACGTCCTTCTTCCAGTCGGGGCCGTTGTAGATCTGGCTGATGTTCTGGTACGCGCTCCAAATGCCGCCGTCTCCGTAGATCTTCGACGCATAGTAGGCCCACGAAAGACCGGCATGGTCCATCTCGTCGCCCAGCGTCTTGTTCCTCCAGCACATCGGGATGGAGCTGCCGTACTGACGCTCCGAGTCGAGCGTCGAGATATAGTCGCTGTACGTGCCCTCACACCCCCACCAAGACGAGGGATAGTTCACCGAGGAACCGGCTTGACCGGCGATGATGTACTGGTGCGAGACAAAGCTGCTGGCATCCACGTTCGACGCGTACATCCGGTCGGCCAGAACGTAGTGCTCGCCCAAGTAAAAGTATGGCTTCGTTTCGCTCGGCGGCACGTAGCTGTACGGCGGATTGGCGTTGGGACACGGCGGCTGACTGCTCATGTGACCGCAGCCCCAATACTGATTATCGAAGCCGTTCATCCGGCATTTGGTCCCCGGATAGTCTCCCGTCCCGTTACAGGCTGCGAGATAGTCGTAGAAGTCGTGCACGATATCCCACGTCGTCTCCAGCCCCACCGGATGCAACGCGATCTTGCGGCCCTTGGTGTCGTAGCCGTACTTCACCGTCTTGGCGCCGGGAAAGCCGTAGAACAGATTGTTGAAGCTGCGGTTCTCCTGAACGATAATGACGACGTGCTGGATCTTGCCGCCGGACGCGCTATGGCGAATAGTTGCCGGAGTTCGCGCGGCCGGCGGAACCGAGGACAGGCCGCCGGCGCTGCATGCGCAGAGCAGCAGCGCGGCGGCCGCACCCGGTAAGAGTGCCCTTTTAGTCACTGTCAGGGAGCCGGTGGTCGGGCCGTTGATGCATGAAGTAGTCGATGCCGTGTACCGTCGGAACGATGTGGAACGCTCTCGGCGGCTTGTTGAAATCGAAGGCGTCGTCGGGCGCCGTCGCGCGCGTGTCGCTGGCCGCTAAAGCCGGAAGGTTGAACGTCTCCTCGACGAACTTTAGAATGCTCCCGTGCTCGTAATGCGTATGCGAGACGTGACCCTTCTTGGCGTACGCCGAAACGATCAGCAGCGGAATTCGCATGCCGAGACCGTCGTAATCGACCTTTGCCGGCGCCTGCGAGTCGTACCAGCCGCCGTAGTCGTCCCACATGATAAAGATCGCGGTATTATCCCAATACTTCGACTGGCCGACCGCGTTGACCAGCGAAGCCACCCACTGGGGGCCGGTATTGCTGCCGCAGCCGGCGTGATCGGAGTTTTCGCAGGTGGGCGTAACCCACGTTAAAGCGCGAAGCTTGCCGTTGGAGACGTCGCTGAAGAAGTCGGTCTGCGGCGAGATGACGTCGGTCTTCCAGTCGGGGCCGTCGTAGATCGGCTCGATATTCTGATAGGCGCTCCAGATGCCGCCGTCACCGCTGACCGACGAGGCGTAATAGGCCCACGAGAGGCCGGCAGTGTCCATTTCGGCGCCCAGCGTATTATTGTCAAAGCACATCGGAATGTCGCTGCCGTACTGCCGCTCCGACGTGAGCGTCGCGATATAGTTGCTGGAACCACCCTCGCAGCCCCACCAAGAGGTCGGATAGTTCACCGCCGAACTGGCTTGGCCGGCGATGATGTACTGATGCGAGATAAAGCTGCTGGCATCGACGTTTGAGGCGTACATCTGATCGGCCAGAACGTAGTGTTTGCCCAAGTAGAAGTACGGCTTCGTTTCGGCGCGCGGGACGTAGCTGTACGGCGGGTTCTGATTGGGGCAGGCCGGCTGGCCGGAATGGCCGCAGCCCCAGTACTCGTTGTCGAATCCGTTCATTTGGCAATCGGTCCCGGGGTAGCTTCCCGTGCCGTTGCAGGCCTGGAGAAAGTCGTAATAGTCGTGCAGGATGTCCCAGGTCGTCTCGAGCCCGACCGGCTGCAGCGCGATCTTCTCTCCGTTCGTGTTGTACCCGTAGTTCTGCGTGGTCGCGCCGGGAAAGCCGACGAACAGATTGTTGAAGCTGCGGTTCTCCTGAACGATGATGACGATGTGCTGGATCTTGCTGCTCGAAGTGTGGCGATGGACGCTCACCAGGTTTTGGGCGGCCGGCGGGACCGACGAACCTCCCGTGCTGCAGGCGCCGAGCATCAGCGCGGCGGCTGCAACGGGTAAGAGGGCGGCGGCTCTAGTGCAATACATTATCGTTCTCCTTTAGTCGTTGTCCGGGAGCCGGTGGTCGGGCGCCTGATGCATGAAGTAGTCGATGCCGTGCACCGTCGGAACGTTTTCGAACTTTCTCGCCGGCTTGTTAAAGTCGAAGGCGTCGTCGGGCGCCGTCGCGCGCGTGTCGCTGGCCGCTAAAGCCGGGAGGTTGAACGTCTCCTCGACGAACTTTAGAATGCTCCCGTGCTCGTAGTGCGTATGCGAGATGTGGCCCTTCTTCGCGTAGGCCGAGACGACCAGCAGCGGAATGCGCATGCCAAGACCGTCGTAATCGACCTTTGCCGGCGCCGCCGGGTCGTACCAGCCGCCGTAGTCGTCCCACATGATGAAGATCGCGGTATTATCCCAATACTGCGACTGACCGATCGCGTTGACCAGCGAAGCCACCCACGACGGGCCGGTGTTGCTGCCGCAGCCGGCGTGATCGGAGTTTTCGCAGGTCGGCGTAACCCACGTCAGGTCGCGAAGCTTGCCGTTGGAGACGTCGCTGAAGAAATTGGTCTGCGGCGAGATGACGTCGGTCGACCAGTCGGGGCCGTCGTAAATCGGCTCGATGTTCTGGTAGGCACTCCAGATGCCGCCGTCGCCGTTGACGGCCGAGGCATAGTAGGCCCACGAAAGGCCGGCGGTGTCCATCTCGGCGCCCAGCGTATTATTATTCCAGCACATCGGGATATCGCTGCCGTACTGCCGCTCGGAGTTGAGCGTCGCGATATAGTCGCTGGAACCGCCCTCGCAGCCCCACCACGATGACGGATAGTTTACCGCGGAACTGGCTTGACCGGCGATGATGTATTGATGCGAGATAAAGCTGCTGGCATCGACGTTCGAGGCGTACATCTGATCGGCCAGAACGTAGTGTTTGCCCAAGTAAAAGTAGGGCTTCGTTTCGGTTTGCGGCACGTAGCTGTACGGCGGGTTTTGGTTGGGGCAAGCCGGCTGGCGCTGATGCCCGCAATACCAGTACTCGTTGTCGAACCCGTTCATTTGGCAGTTGGTGCCGGGATAGCTCCCCGTGCCGTTGCAGGCCGCGATAAAGTCGCTATAGTCGTGCAGGATGTCCCAGGTCGTCTCGAGCCCGACCGGCTGCAGCGCAATCTTCTCCCCGGTCGTGTTGTACCCGTACTTCACCGTCTTGGCGCCGGGAAAGCCGTAGAACAGGTTATTGAAGCTGCGGTTCTCTTGAACGATGATGACGATGTGCTGGATCTTGCTGCTCGAAGTGTGGCGATGGATGCTCGTCAGGCTTTGGGCGGCCGGCGGGACCGACGAAACCGTGGATCCGCTGCAAGCCGAAAGGGCGAGAGCAACGGCCAAAATCGGAACTCGGATACGCGTGGGAAAAGTGCGATGCATTAACGGTTCTCCTTACTCAGCGTCGGGAATGCGGTGGTCGGGGGCTTGGTGCATGAAATAGTCGATGCCGTGCACCGACGGAATGGTCTCGAACTTTCTTGGGGGCGCGTTGAAGTCGAAAGCGTCGTCGGGAGCGGTCGCGCGCTTATCGCTGGCCGCCAACGCGGCCAGCCCGAAGGTTTCCTCGACAAATTTCAAGATGCTGCCGTGCTCGTAGCGGGTGTGCGAAACGTAGCCTTTCTTTGCGTAGGCGGAGACGATCAGCATCGGGATTCGAAGCCCGAGCCCATCATAATCCAGCTTCTTCGGCGCCTCGGGGTCGTACCAGCCGCCATAGTCGTCCCACATGATAAAGATTGCGGTGGAGTCCCAGTACTTCGATTTGCCGATCGCGTTGACCAGCGAGGCAACCCACGAGGGGCCGGTCTTACTGCCGCAGCCGGCGTGGTCGGAGTTCTCACAGGTTGGCGTGATCCACGTAAGGTCGCGAAGCTTGCCGTTCTTGACATCGTCGAAGAAATCGGTCTGCGGCGTGATGATGTCCTGCTTCCAGTCGGGACCGTTGTAGATGTGGCTGATGTTCTGGTAGGCGCTCCAAATGCCGCCGTCGCCGTTGTAGGTCGACGTATAGAAGGCCCAGGGGAGTTTGGCACCATCCATCTCGTCGCCCAGCGTCTCGTTATCCCAGCACATCGGAATGCTGCTGCCGTATTGACGCTCCTGCGTGAGCGTCCCGATGTAATCGCTAGAGCCGCCCGGGCAGCCCCACCAGGAGTCGGGAAAGTTGACGGCAGAGCTGGCTTGGCCGGCGATGATGTACTGATGCGAGATAAAGCTGCTGGCGTCGAGGTTCGAAGCATACATCTCGTCGGCTAGAACGTAGTTCTCGCCCATATAAAAGTACGGCTTGGTCTCGGAGTGCGGCACGTAGCTGTACGGAGGATTGGAGTTGGGGCAGGGCGGGTAGCTGTACTTTCCGCAGCCCCAGTACTCGCCGTCGAAGCCGTTCATCTGACAATCCGTTCCCGGATAACTTCCCTTGCCGTCGCATGCCACGAGGAACCCATTGAGGTCGTGTTCGATATCCCACGAGGTTTCGAGGCCAACGGGCTGCAGTGCGATCTTGTCCCCGTTGGTGTCGTAGCCATACTTCTGCGTTTTCGCGCCGGGAAAGCCGTAGAACAGGTCGTTGAAGCTGCGGTTCTCTTGGACGATGATGACGATGTGCTGGATCTTGCTGCTCGAAGTTCCGGGATGCATGCCGCGTACGAAGCTGGCCGCCGCCTGCGGGACCGACGAAACTCCGCCCCCGCTGCAAGCACAGAAGAGCAGCGCGACCGCGCCTGCGGATAAGATGGTGGTCGTCGTTGCGATGCGGCGCATGAATCGTTCTCCTACTCGGCGTCCGGGATGCGGTGATCGGGGGCCTGATGCATGAAGTAATCGGCGCCGTAAACCGACGGAACGGCCTCGAACTTTCTCGGAGGCGCATTGAAATCGAAGGCGTCGGCCTGCGGCGACGCCGCGCGAGTATCGCTGGGGGCCAACCTTCCCAGGCCAAAGGTGTCCTCGACGAACTTCAGGATGCTGCCGTGCTCGTAATGGACGTGCGAGACGTGGCCCTTCTTCGCATAGGCCGAAACGATCAGCATCGGAATGCGCAGCCCGAGGCCGTCGTAATCCAGCAGTTTCGGCGGAGCCGGATCGTACCAGCCGCCGTAATCATCCCAGAAGATGAAGGTTGCGGTGTCGTCCCAGTACTTCGACTCCCCGATAGCGTTGACGAGCGACGCAACCCACGCCGGGCCGGTCTTGCCGCCGCAGCCTGCGTGATCGGAGTTTTCGCAGGTCGGCGTGATCCACGTCAGATCGCGCAGCTTGCCCTTCGCGACATCGGTAAGGAAACGGGATGGCGGCGTGATGACGTCCTTCTTCCAGTCGGGACCCTCGTAGATGTGCTTGATGGCCTGATACGCGCTCCAGATGCCGCCGCTTCCGTCGACCGTCGTCGCGTAGAAGCCCCACGAGCGCCCGGCCGCATCCATCTCGTCGCCCAGCGTTGGGCCGTTGAAGCACGCTCGGACCGGACTGCCGATCTGGCGCGTGAAAGAGATCGTGTCGATGTCGTCGGCGTAACCGCCTTCGCACCCCCAATAATCGTAGGGGAAGTTGACGGCAAAATTCGCCTGGCCGGCGATGATGTACTGATGCGAGATGAAGCTGCTGGCATCGAAGTTCGAGGCATACATCTCATCGGCTAGGACGTACTTCTTGGCGAGATAGAAGTACGGCTTGGTTTCGGAGTGCGGCACGTAGCTGTACGGAGGATCCGAGTTCGGGCAGCGCGGTTCGCTGCGGTGGCCGCAGTACCAGGCCTCTTTATTGAAACCGTTCATCCGGCAATCGGCACCGGGATATTTGCTCGCGCCGTTGCAGGCCGCGAAGAACGAGTACGAGCTGTGATCGAGGTCCCAGGTCGTTTCGAGGCCGACCGGCTCGAGCGCGACTCTCTTGCCCTTGCTGTCGTAGCCATACGCCGCCGTACGAGCGCCGGGAAATCCGTAGAACAGGTTGTTGAAGCTGCGGTTCTCCTGGACGACGATCACGATATGCTTGATCTTGCCGGTCGCGGCGTCGCCCGAAATGCCGCGGACGATCGCGCCAGCCCCCGGCGGAAGCGACGAAAAGCCGCTGCTGCCGTTGCAGGCCGAGAGAAACAGCGCGGCGGCCGTGACCGGCCGCAACGCGCGTTGGATAACGATGCGACGCAGCAGGGTTCTTTACTCGGCGTCGGGGATGCGATGGTCGAGCTTCTGATGCATGAAGAACTTGATGCCGTGCTCCGCCGGAACCGTCTCGAACTTTCTCGGCGGCGCGTTAAAGTCAAAGGCGTCGTCGGGAGCGGTGGCTCGGGTATCGCTGGCCGCCAACGGCGCCAGCCCGAAGGTTTCCTCGGCAAACTTCAGGATGCTGCCATGCTCGTAGTGCGTGTGCGACACGTAGCCCTTCTTCGCATACGCCGAAACGATCAGCATCGGAATGCGAATTCCGAGGCCGTCGTAATCCAGCATCTTCGGCGGGACCGGATCGAACCAGCCGCCGTAGTCGTCCCACATGATAAAGATCGCCGTGTTGTCCCAATACTGCGAATCGCCGATTGCGTTGACCAGCGAAGCAACCCACGACGGGCCGGTCTTACTGCCGCAGCCGGCATGGTCGGAGTTTTCGCACGTCGGCGTGATCCAGGTCAGATCGCGCAGCTTGCCGTTCGAGACGTCGCTGAAGAAGTTGGTCTGCGGGGTGATGACGTCTTTGGCCCAGTCGGGGCCATCGTAGATTTGCTTGATATTCTGGTACGCGCTCCAGATGCCGCCATCGCCGTAATACGTCGACGTATAGAAGGCCCACGACAGGCCCGCGCTGTCCATCTCGTCGCCCAGCGTGGTGTTGCTAAAACACATCGGGATCGTGCTGCCGTACTGGCGCTCCGAGGTAATCGTGTAAATGTAGTCGCCGCTATATACGCCCGGACAACCCCACCAGCCCGAAGGGAAGTTTACGGCGGAGCTGGCCTGGCCGGCGATGATGTATTGATGCGAGATAAAGCTGCTGGCATCGAGGTTGGACGCGAACATCTCGTCGGCCAGAACGTAGTGCCTGCCCATATAAAAGTACGGCTTGGTTTCGCTGTGCGGCACGTAGCTGTACGGCGGGTTAGCGTTGGGGCACGAGCTGCACCCCCAGTACTCGTTGTCGAAGCCGTTCATTTGGCAATCGGTGCCGGGTAAGCTGCCCGTGCCGTTGCACGCCGCCAAGAACCCGCCCAGCTGATGCTCGATGTCCCAACTCGTTTCCAGGCCGACCGGCTGCAGAACAATCTTCTGCCCGCTCGTATTGTATCCGTACTTGGCGGTTTTTGCGTGAGGGAATCCGTAAAACAGATTGTTGAAGCTGCGGTTCTCCTGAACGATGATGATGACGTGTTGGATCTTACCGCTGGAGCTGTGATGGTGAGTGCGTCCAACGAAGGTCTGGGCACCTTGCGGCACCGGCGAAACTCCGCCGCTGCCGTTACAAGCGGAAAATAATAGCGCGAAGAAGGCGACCGATAATATCCGGATCGCCGTTGGTAGACCCCGCATCCGCGTTCTCCTTAATGTAGTACTCGGGTTAAAGGATGATTACGACGCGTTGCGACAAAACTCCCGGGGCTTTCGCGCTCACGACGATGACGTGCGTCAACTTTTTAAGAGCGGACCGGGAAAGAGCATGCGTATTCGTGTGCCATGCGACGTCTCGATTTGTATTTGGTGAGCGATCGCGCGAATAATGCGCAAGCCGAAGCCGCGCCCCGGCAACGGCGATCGTTCGATGAAGCAACCGCCATCGGAGACCTCGACGCTGAGTTCTCCGCGCTCGAAACGAGCGAGCAGTTCGACGTCGCAGCGGCGGCGCTTCGTTTTTTGCGCGTAGGCATGCTCGGCAGCATTGGCGAGGGCCTCGCCCGCGGCCGTCGTGATATCGTCGAGAGCCGAGCCTTCAAAGGCGAGCGCTTCTAAGAAGGCTCGCAGCGCCCGGCGTATCGGCGCGACCGAGCGGGTCTGCGCGGGACGGCGGAGACGCAACTCCGAGCGGCCCATCAGTTACCGGTGCGCTCGGAGAGATAGCGCAGCGCTTCGCCGCGCTCGTGGAAAATCTTGAAGGCCGTCGCCAGGCCGGCATACTGGACCAGCCGCAAGAACTGCGGAGCCGCAATCACGATTGCGATCGGTGCATTCGCGGTCTGCGCCATCGCGCAGAATCGCAACAGTTCGGTCAGCGCCGTCGAGTCGGCATAAAGAACCTCCGAGAGATCCAGCAGTACCGCCCGCGCGTCGCTTGAAAGCGCGAACGCATCGCGCAGCTCGCGCTTGCGGCTCAGATCGAGCTCGCCGGCCAACCGGATGGTTTGAATCATCGGCCGGCAACCGTCATTTGACTGCCGCGAGCAAAGGTCGGCGCGGAGCCTCTTGCGCCATCGGCGAAACGCAGCGTGAGAATCGCGACGTCGTCGGCGGCCTGGCGGTCTGCGAAGACACGGCTGCAGATTGCGGCGGCGAGGTCGGAGTGCGCTGCGTGCGCGGCGGATTCGATGGCGGCGAGCAACAGCTCCTCCCCCTGTACGACGTCGCGTGAATGCTCGATCGCGCCATCCGTGTAGAGAACCAGCAGCGCGCCCGGCATGCTTCGAACCCGATGGGTTTGGTAGCCGGCATTCGGCAGCACGCCCAGCGGGAGAGAACCGACCTCTAAGAAGCGCGCTCTTTTGCCCGGTTCCAACAGCACGGCCGGCGGGTGACCGGCGGACGCATACGCGAACGCGCAGTCGCGCGAGTCCACCAGTGCGGCGATCGCGGTGACCATCGGCGATTCGTTTCGCATCAGCTCGTTGTTGACGCGCTCGAGCACGGGCCCAGGGCTTGGATCGATCAGCGCGCACGTGATGAGGAGCTGCCGCGTTCGGTTCATCGTGACCGCCGCTTCGATCCCATGTCCGGTAACGTCGCCGATTGCCAAAAGCACGCGATCGCCGGGCAGCTCGATCGCATCGTACCAGTCTCCGCCAACCTTCGCCTCTTCGCTCGCGGGGAGGTAGGCGGCGCCGAGCCGCAGCATCGCGGGGCTTGGCAGAACGTTCTGTACGAAGGCCTCCTGAAGCGTGTCGGCGATGCGCTTTTCGGCCACGTACGCGGCGCGGTCCTCCGCGGAGCGCCGGCGCTGCTCTTCGGCTTTCGTGCGCTCTTCCTCGAGCCGGAGACCGAGGCGATATTGCTGGACGGCAAAGAGCAGCACCGCCGCGAGAAAGGCCGAGATCGCGCCGATTGCAAAGAGATCGACCCACGCGATCGCTTGTTGCGCGCGCCGCCGGCCGCGCGACTCGCGCCCGGCAAGCGAGGTTTCGATCGACGCAATATCGGCTCTAACACGATCGACGAGCTTTTTCCCACGGAACTGGAGCGCCGGTCGCGCCGCCCGGGAATTCAAGAGTGGAAATGCGACCTGTTGGAGCCACCGGCGATTCGTCGCGGCGGCATCTTCCAGAGCCGCCGGCGCGCTTTGCAAGCTCAAGTTCTCGAGCACCCCCGTCGCGCGCCGCATCGTCGCCGGCAGCGCGGCGCGAGCCTCATAGTAGGGTTGGAGCAGGGCCGCCCGGCGATCGACTGCATATCCGCGGACGCCGGTCTCCTCGTCGAGCTGGCGCCGCAGCACGTCCTCGATGAGAAGGCGCGCGGTCCCGATGCTCTCCGCCTCGCGAAACGAGCTGGTGACGGTGGACTGAACCCAGAGGCCGCCGACGACCAGGACGCCGATCACGACCGCTAGGAACGCCAAGGATCCGATCAGTGGCGCGTGAATGCGGCTCGGCATTCGGCCTGTTTTTTCGCTGCGGCAGAAGAGCCTTCAATGGCCCAGATGCCACCCGTGTCTCTCACAGCGATAGGGCTTTAGCCCCGTCGTTGTGCGCGGAATCGCTCTTTCGGCCTCCTTCCTCGTGTCGAATGCGGCCTTGGGCGCTCCGTTGCGCTTATAGCAAGAGCGCGGTCCGCCGCTTTTGCGTGCGGCCGTCACTCCTCGCCGTCGAAATAGTCGAGCGGTTCGCCGCGCATCAGCCGGCGCTCCGGGAGCGGATGGCTCCACTTGCCGCTATCGGGATAAAAGCAGGCCTCGCCGATCGGATTATCGGCGATGACGTAGATCGCGAGCATCTCCTCACCCTCGTTGACGAACTGGTGCGGCTCGCCGGGAGGAAAGATGCAGGCGTCGCCTGCGACGACCGGCGTCGTTCCGTCGCGGTGGCGCACGCTGCCGCTGCCGGAGATCACGTGATAGAACTCCCATTGCGCGCTGTGGGCGTGATACGGGTAAGGCGCCTTGCCCGGCGGAATGCGCAGGATCTCGACGTCGAACGGATGGCGTTCCATAATGTCCGTCGAGTCGCGCTTTCGGCCCAGCGCCTCCGAGACTTGAATCCCCTCGCCCGCCATGGTCCCTTTTGGGGACGACCATTTCATCGGTTCGAGTTGGTTGGTATTGACTTTGCGCATTGCTACCTTCTATTGAAAGCTGTGGACGGAGAGCGGTTTGGTGACGCCATCGTCGTCGAAGCTCCAGACCTTTTCTGCCAGAACGTCGATGCAGCCGCTCTCCTTCTGCAGCCGGCCTTCGACGATGAGGGTTGACGACGTGCGAATCGGACGGCGAAACGTATCGTAGATATTGGGGCGGACGATGACGTTGACGACGCCGGTTTCGTCTTCGAGCGTGAGAAAGACAAAGCCCTTGGCGGTGCCGGGGCGCTGGCGCGTGATGACGAGGCCCCCGACTCGGCAGCGCGCGTTGGGAGCCAGCTCCGGCAGTTGCGCGGCCACGACGACCCGCCGCGCCGTCAGCATCTCACGGAAGTGTTCCATCACTTGACCGGCGGGCGTGATGCCGGTCGACCAGAGATCGAAGGCGGCAAGCCTGCGGTGCGCCAGCGGTTTGAATCGCACCGCAGGCTCGTCGACGTCCATCAGCGCTCCCAGGTCGCCGCGCGCCTCCCGCTCGTCCAGACCGCGCAAGGCCCACATCGCTTCGCGGCGCGAAGCGTGCCACGGAGAGAAAGCGCCGGCAATCGCCAGATTCTCCAACGCCGGCGCTTCAAGTCGCGTTCGCTGCGCGAAATCGAGCATGCCGGCAAACGGCCCTTGGGCGACGGCTTGTTCCAGCCGCTGCCGTTGTGCTTCGCCTAAACCGCGCACGAGATGAAAGCCCAGGCGCAGCGCACCGTCGCGCTCGACGTGCGACCAATACTCGCTGGCATTGATTTCGACGGAGCGGATCGCCACCCCATGGCGCCGTGCGTCGTTGACCAGCACTTCGGTTGAGTAAAACCCCATCGGCTGTACGTTGAGAATGGCCGCGGCGAAGACTGCCGGCAGGTGGCATTTGAGGTACGCCGATGCATAGGCCAAGAGCGCAAAACTGGCGGCATGCGACTCCGGAAACCCGTAATCGGCGAAGCCCTCCAGCATGTGGAAGAGCTGCTCGGCGGCGGTACGATCGATGCCGTTGCGAATCATGCCGTCGACCAGCCTCGCGCGTATCGCGTCCATGCGCTCGCGCGAGCGCTTGTGCCCCATCGCGCGGCGCAGCTCGTCGGCTTCACCTCCCGAGAAACCCGCCGCTTCGATCGCCAAGCGCATGCCCTGCTCTTGAAAGAGCGGCACGCCGAGCGTTCGTTCCAGTACCGCTTTGAGCTTGGGATGGGGATAGGTCACCGGCTCCAAACCCGAACGCCGGCGTAAGAACGGATGGATCATCTGCCCTTGGATCGGTCCGGGGCGAATGATGGCGACCTGCATGACGATGTCGTAAAAACAGGCCGGTTTCAATCGCGGCAGCATCGATTGCTGGGCCCGGGATTCGATCTGAAAGACGCCGATCGTATCGGCGCGCTGCATCATGGCATAGGTTTTTTCGTCGTCCGCGGGGATCGTGTGCAGCGCAAGCTCCCGCCCTTCGACGGAGTTTATCCCGAGCGGAGTCGAAGGGCTCAGGATAGGCGGCAGCCACGCATCGTTGCGGTGCAGACAGCGCCGGTAGAGCGTGAAGGCCTCCCGCAAGAGCGAGAGCATTCCCAAGCCGAGCAGATCGATCTTGATCAACCCTAACTCTTGCAGATCGTCTTTGTCCCACTGCACGACCGTGCGATCGCGCATCGTTGCCCACTCGACGGGCGCCACGCCGACCAGCGGATCGCGCGTGATCAGCATGCCGCCGGAATGGATGCCCAAATGGCGTGGAAAGTTCGCGATGCGCCGGCAGAGCGTAAAGAGCAGCTCGGGGCCGGACTCCTGCGGCAGCTCCTCGCGCACGTCGAACTCGCGCGCAATCGCATCGACCTGCTCGAGAGACAATCCCAACGCCTTGCCGACGTCGCGAATGGCCGAGCGCGTTCGATAGGTGATGACCTCCGCGACCATCGCCGCGTTCGCTCGGCCGTAGCGCTCGTAAACGTATTGAATGACGCGCTCGCGATCTTGATGGGCGAAATCGATGTCGATGTCGGGAATTTCACGGCGCTCCTCGGACATAAACCGTTCGAAGAGCAGGTTCATCGCGATCGGATCGACCGCCGTGATGCCCAGCGCATAGCAGACCGCCGAGTTTGCCGCCGAGCCGCGGCCTTGACAGAGCACGCCAAGTTCGGCCGCTTCCCGGACGATATCCCAGACGATCAAAAAATAGCCGGCTAAATCCATCTTGGCGATCAGGCCGAGCTCGTACTCGAGCTGCCGCTCGACGCCAGTCTCCAGCGGCGTTGCATAACGCCGCGCCGCACCCTCGTAGACGAGTTCGCGCAGATAGCGCTGCGGCGAGCTTCCCTCCGGCACCGGAAAGAGCGGAAACTGTCCCGCAAGCCGCTCGATCCTAAAGGCGCAGCGCCGCGCGATCTCGACGCTTTCCGCAATTGCTTGCGGGTATTCGGCGAAAAGCCGGCGCATCGCGGCCGGCGGCTTGAGGTGGAACTCGGCGTTGGGGCGCAGCTTATTGGCGGCACGCGCCTGCGCCACCGTGGTGCCGTCCCTAACGCAGGCGAGCACGTCGGCTACCAGCGCGTCGTCGCCGGTCGCATAGACGGCCGCATTGGTTGCCACGTACGGCAAGCGGCAACGCTGCGCGATCCGCACGAGCTGCAAGTTGCGTTGCGTCTCTTCTGCGGTAAGATGTTGCTGGAGCTCGAGATAGAAACGATCGCGAAAGATTGCGGCGAGGCGTTGCGCTTCTTGTGCCGCGCCGCGCAGCCCGCGCTGCACCAGCGCGCGCTCCACGCGACCGCAAGGACCGCCGGAGAGCGCGATGAGCCCTTCGTTGTAAGCCTCTAAATCCTCGATCCGCAAGCGCGCATCGCCTTTGCTTCCCCGCATTTGCGCCGCGGAGATCAGGCGGCAGAGATTCGCGTAGCCGCACTCGTTCTCGACCAGCAGCACGAGATGCGCGCCGTCCTCGAAGGTCAGCTCGCTGCCGATAACCGCGTCGACTCGGCATCGCCGCGCGCACGCGGCAAAGCGCACCGCGCCATAGAGGCCATCGCGATCGGTGAGCGCGATCGCGTTCAGCCCGAGTTCGGCCGCGCACTCGATCAGCTCTTCTGGATGCGAGCCGCCCTGCAGAAAGCTAAAGTTGGACCAGGCGTGGAGTTCGGCGTAGCCGCTCTTGATTGTGGGTTCAGGCATGGGTCTGGGGGTGATGCTGAGGAGCCGCTCGTCGCTCCGCCATCCTGGCTGCGCTCCTGCTGCCTGCCTCCTCGCTCCGCCATCCTGGCTCCGCTCGTCGTGCAGAGCCTCCTCAGCATCACCCCCAGACCCATGCCTGAACCCACAATCATTCACTTTTATTCATAGATGCCGCGCAGGTACCAGTGGGTGTTTTGACGGTAGATGCGGGCGAAGGTGCCGTCTTCGAGGACGACGTCGTATTCGTCGCGTGCGACGGGTGAGGGGGCGTGGGCGCGTTCGGCGATGCGCCAGGGGCCGACGCACTGCATCACCACTTGTTGGTCGACCCTCGACGGCTCGCCGGCGCGCAGCTCGACGGCGATTTCGCGGACTTCGAGTAGACGCAGTTGCGGGACTAGCTCGTGCGGCGCTTCCGTGCGGTCGAACATTGCTTTTCTCGGCAACTCGAACTGCTCGTAGGTGAAGCGTTCTTCGAGGAGATGCGCTTTACGCGTTGTGGCTCGGGTGATCCGTTCGCCGAGCATCGCTTCGAGACGCGCGATCGTCACGGCGACGCGCTGCGGATCGAAGTCGTCGGCGCCGAAGAGCGCTTGAGCTTCTCCTCCTTCTTCGAGTTGGCGCGCCTGCACGCGCAGCCCGACGATTGCCGATTCAAAGGTTGCGCCTTCGAGCTTGGCTCGCATCATGTCGAACATCGTGCGCTCCTGCGCCGTCGGCATTGCAAGCGGTACGTCGAACGTACACGTTTGCGCATCTTCCAGTTCGAGGGCGAGATGCAGCGCGCCGGCGCATTTGCCGCAGCGCGCGAGATCGGCGCAGACGCGCGTCAGCAGCATGCGCAGCGCGAAGAAGACCTGCGCTTCATCAACGGCGCGTCCTTCACCGAAGATCGAGGCTTCGATCGCAACGGCGCGGCTTCGCGGAACGAACGGCCGGCGATCGATGCCGCGCGCCAGCTCGTGCCAGCCTGCCGCCGCGGCGCCGAAGCGACGCACGAAGGGTCCGTGCGGCAAGGCCGCCAGATCGCCGAGCCGCTCGATTCCAAGGAGCATCAGCCGCTCGACGACCTCCGCTTCGATATCGAGCAGCGTCAGGGGAAGCAGCACGAGCAGCTCGCACTCCGAACCCGGCTCGCAGATGCTGCCGTCGGCAACGTATGCCGCCGCGCGCGCGACGATTTTATTCGCTCCGACGCCGAGCCGCAGCGTCTGCCCGAACGGGTCGAGCACCGTTCGCGTTTGCGCCATCCATGCGCGAGCGTCGCCGGCGATGCCGTGCATCTCGAGAAAGGCCAAGCCGGGGCGAACGTCGTCGATCAGCGGCGAGACCGCATCGAGAGCATCGAGCATCTCCTCCCACAGATCCGGGAAGTCGACCTCAACGCAGAGCAGCATCCTTCGTCCTTCGTCCTTCGACTGCGCTCAGGATGACATTACTGCGCGCATGTGAGTTTGGCAGCCGGGGAGCAGGTGTTTGTGTTTGCGCAGGTTGATGCAGAGCTCGAAGCCGGCGAAGCTGCCCCAGAGACCATGCGTGCCGCGCATAATGATTCGCTCGAGCGCACAGTGCAGGCGCAGTTCGGCTGCCGCGCTCAGCGCGGCGCCGGCACGCGCCGCCATGACGATCAAGAGCACCCCGTTGCGATGTGCAAGCGTGGCCAATCGCGTCCAGATCGAGTCGCGCAGAGCGATTGCCGGCATGAGAATCAGCCGGCAGATTCGCGAGCGCAGCAGAATGTCGGCCGCGCGAGCTACTTCGAGCGCTTTGCGAACGGGAACGATGAGCACTCGCTCGAGGCAGGCACCCGCTTCGGCGAGACCGGGTGGGTAGAGCGCCCCGTCGTCGAGGATCGCGACCAAGCCTCTCCGAGTCATCGCGGCAACGAGTCCGGCCGCGACGCTCCAACGCCCGGTCGCTCCTTCGAGCGTGGCGACGCTGCCTGGAGGGAAGCCGCCGGCGAGCATTTGATCGAGCACGGGGATGCAGGTGGGAACGGCGCCTTCGACCGGCTGAGGGGACAGGCTTGGTCTGCCGCTCAGCTCGGCCTTCAGCGCCATAAAGGCTTCGCGGCGTCCTTCGACAGGCTCAGGATGACAGAATCGGGAGGACGCTAGCGCTGCCATGGGAGATTCATGCTAATCGAACATATGTTCGATTGTCAAGCAGCGTTTTTCACCTGGCTTGCGCGAGACCGCCAATGTCTGGCACACGTGCGAGCAGGCTTACTCGGTTGCTTCCGGAATCCAAGCCGAGAACAGATCCTTCGGATCCGACTGCTTTCTGAGCCCGCGCAAATCGGCACCCCGTCTTTTCTGCAACTCCCCTTCATCACACGGGCTTACAAAAGAAAGCGTTCATGCACCCGCATCAAGATATAGCTCGGGCGTTGTCGGCCATTGGGGTCGCTGCGCTCTTAGCCGCCTGTTCGAGTAACGGATCTCCAGGCGGAAACAGCATACCGTCCGGCATCGCCACAACTCCGCTGGCGAATATTCAAACGAGCCGGCCGGTTCCCGCAAAGAAAATTCACAGTGGATGGGGCGTCAGCGTTGAAGAAGTGTTGGCCGTCTTAGACGCCGGCAATCCGGAAGGCTGCAGCGGCCCACCGAGTGCGTGTAATGAATGGGTTCCGAAGAAGAGCCTGACGAAGGCGGTGACGACCTCTAGTTACTACGGTTCGGCCTCGCTCAAGACGACGACGGCACTCGGGACGCTGATCGGCTCGGGGAAAGCCGATCAAACGGGCCACGCGGACCAGAGCACCGTGGCCTATACCTACACTGGATGGGAAGATATGTTCACCATCACGTCGGGTTCGCTGTCGTACGGTTCGCCGGTGAGTTTCACCGCAACTCTAGCGGTTACCGGCCCGGCGATCCAGTGCAGCGCGACGCAGTTCGAACAAGTTGGCTTCTCCACGACCCATTCGGGTCTGTCTTTCGATGAAGCGTGCGGTTCGTCGCCGCCGCCCGTTTTAACCGCGACGGTCAATACGACCGTCGGGGCAACCTTTAGCGAGGGCACGAACTTGGGATTGTATCTTCAGGCGGGCGCCCCGTACACCGGTGGAAAGATTAATAGCGGAACGTATAAGGCCGTCTATCACCTCGACCCGATTACTTCGGGAGCTACGTACAGTACCGCAAGCGGAAAACAGTACCCATAGCGGTTCGGTTTTGCGCTCAAAGGCGCTCTAGAAGAGCCTCGTCCTCCAATCCCGCCAGGTCGGCCGGCACTCGCCCCCGGACGCGCGTCGCGAGGTGCGCCGCGAGTGCCTTTCGGCGATCGGGCGTCAGCGTGTCGCGGCGTTCGAGAAAGCGCTCGATCAGGGCCCGTTCTTCGCCGGCGAGATAGGCCGTTGAAGCGTACGTGGGCTCCTCATCGCGCGCACCCAAAGAGCGCGGCGCGGCTAAACGCGCATCACGCACGACGATGGTGCCGGCCGCGAGATCGCCGAGCCGCTTATTTTCGGGTGAAATCAGCGCGCTGATCGCGGCTAGAACATAGTAGCCCAGCAGCGCCTCCCCGACGCGAATCAGGTTGCGAATCAGCGAAGCGCCGAAGTCGATCGGATAGCCGCCGTCGCGCACGACGCGAAGGCCGAGGAGCCGCTTGCCGGGAGTCTGACCGTTCCAAACCGCTTCGGAGAGGATGAAATATCCAAAGAGGACCGCAAACGCGACCGTAATGATGAACGCAATGGCGAAACTTTCGCCCAGCTTCTCGGCCGCGTCGGGCGCGAAGTGCTTGGGCAAACGCGATGCCGCGAGAACGATTCCGGCAAAGATGGCGCCCAAGGTTGCGAACTGAATCGCCTGATCCACGACCAGCGCGAGAAAGCGGCTTCCCAGCCCGGCGAGTTCGTAGCAAAATGCGATGCTCTCGGGCGTACGAACTTCAACGGTACGGTCCACGGCCCCGAGGTTCGACAGCGGCCGCTCGCCAACTCCCAGTCGTTGACGCAAGCCGCTTTCATCACGCGCCGATCGGAGACGTGGCAGCATCTCGATGCATTCGTTGCGCGCATCGAGCGCCGCGGCGTACGCGCGCTCTCCCCGGACGAGGTCGCCGAGTTCGGCCGCCTCTACCGGGCAACGACCAGCGATCTGGCTTACGCCCAAGGGCGCGGCTTCGACCGCGCTTTGCTCGAGTATCTGAACCGCTGCGTCGCGCGCGCGCACGCTCAGGTCTATGCCCGAGCGCCCGAAAGCGGCAGCCGGCGAATCGCCGGCTTTTTCGCGCGGGCCTTTCCCCAGGAGTTCCGCCGGTCGCTCCCCTACGTCGGCATCTGCGCGGCGATCACGGCAGCCTGTGCGGTCGTCGCCTACGTGCTGGTCCGCAATCATCCGGCCGACGCGTACGCGATGTTGCCCAAGGCGCTCATCCCCGAGTCGATCCGCAAGAGCTTGCACGATTCAAACTTCGCCGTCGCTCCAACCTTCGGGCCGGCGATGTCGGCGATGATCATCGTAAATAACGTCAAAGTCGCGATCGTCGCCTTTGCGGGCTCGATCACGCTCGGCGTGCTGACCGTTTATATCATCGGTTTCAATGGGTTGATGCTGGGGGGGATGGCCGCGCTCTTCACCAATGCCGGATTCGGGAACGACTTTTGGGCGACGATCGCGCCGCACGGCGTCATCGAGCTAACCGCGATCCAGATTGCCGGGGCGGCCGGTATGCTGATTGCCGCGGGCGTGCTCTTTCCCGGGCGCCGGCGACGGCGCGACGCCTTGGTCGCGAATGCGCGACGGGCCGGAACGCTGATTTTGGGCGTGGCTTCGATGCTGGTCGTCGCCGGCACGATCGAGGCCTTCGTTTCGCCGCGCCGCCTTCCGGTTTCGGTGCGGATCGCAATTGGTCTGTTCAGCGCACTCGCGCTCGTTGCGTATTTTGCGGGCGCGGGACGCCGCGACGGGCCCGTTACAACAGACCGCGCCGTTTAACGCGCAGATACGCGTCGATCAAGGTCGTCGTCAACTGCTTGGCCGGCACGTCGATTACAATAGCCCCGGTGCGCTCCAGCATCGCCTTGGCCACGCGGCGCTCGTTCGCCAGGTCAAGTGCAACGCTCGCACGATAGGCCTCGCCGGCGTCATGCGGTTCTTGGCTTAACGCCGCGCTCACCGCCGCGTCGTTCATGAAGACGCACACGAGCAGATGGTGCGCCGCCAACGACGCCACTTCGGCCATCGTCGCGGCCTGCGACAGCGGATCGATCACGTCGGTAAGAAAGACGATCAGCGAACGTTTGTGCAGGTGGTGGCGAAGGTACGTGAAGGCTCGGGTGTAGTTGGCTTCCTCGAACCGCGGCTCGAGGGCGTAGAGCGCCTCGGAGAGGCCGGCGACCGACGAGCGGGTGGAACGCGGAGCTCGAGCGGCGAGGATCTCGCGCGCGAATGCCACGAGGCCCACGCGGTCGTTGGCGAGTCCGGCGATCTTGACCAGCGAGAGCGCCGCGGTCACGGCATAGTCCAGCTTGCGGCCGCTGCCGAGCCGCGGCGTCATCAGCCGTCCGCAATCGAGCAGCAGCAGCACGTTCTGGCTGCGCTCGACTTCGTGCTGCGCAACCATTAGTTTCCCGCGCCGCGCGCTCGCCTTCCAGTCGATCGTGCGAAAGGCGTCGCCATCGCTCCATTCGCGCAGCGACTCAAACTCGGTGCCGGTGCCGCGCAGCCTCATGCGGCGCAGCCCCGCCTCGATGACGCGATTGCGCACGTGGAGCCGGCCATAGCGTTCCACGGCAGTCAGGTCGGGATAGACTCGGATTGGTTCCTGCGCGTCGGCGCGGCGCCGTCGGCGCACCAGGCCAAGCGCGTTTTCGTACCAGAAGTAGAGGCTCTGCAGTTCGCCGGCGCCGCGCGCGATCGGCGTCACCGCGCGAGCCAACGTAACGCGACTCCGCGAAGGGACTTCACCGATGCACTCGTCGACGTCGAAACGCAACATCGGCACGGGAGTCTCGACGATGCCGACTCGCGCGGCGCGTTTCGACCGGTTTTCAATTGTGTAGGAAAGCTCGGCGGGTATTCCGAGCGCGAAGTGGGCTGGTGGCAGGCGCGCGATGCGCAGCGCCGAGGCCGGCGGCCCGAGCCAGGCATCGGCGAGCGTCGCGACAGCCAGCGCGGCGCCTAGGAGCGCGGCCAGCCATTCGAAGAGCGCGACGCCCGGGGAGCACGCAAGCAGCAACGCGATCGCGGCGAGCGTCCAGAGAAACCGCGGCGTGACCCACGCCGGTAACCAGAGTCTACGCACGCGGAACGGCAACGGCGGCGAGAATATCCCGCAGCACGTCGCGTGCGGAGACGCCCTCGATCTCGGCATCGGGCGCGACGATCAGGCGATGTGAAATCACGAAATCGGCAACGTCCTTCACGTCGTCGGGCGTCGCGAAGTCGCGGCCGGCGATGGCCGCTGCGGCTTGCGCGGCGGTGACCAGCGCGAGGCTCGCGCGCGGCGACGCGCCCAGCGTGAGTCGCGGGTGCGTTCGCGTCGCCGCAACGATGCGATAGGCATAGTCACGCACGGCGTCGGAGAGGTGGACGCGCCGAACCGCCGCTTGCGCCGCGAGCACTTCCGCGGCATCGGTCACCGGCAGAATGCTCGACGTCTCCAACTCCCGAGCGTCGAACCCGGCTGCCGCGCGCGCGAGAAGCTCCAGCTCCTCGCTCTCCAGCGGATACGTGGCCTCAACTTTGATCATGAAGCGGTCGAGCTGCGCCTCGGGGAGCGGATAGGTTCCTTCGTATTCGATCGGGTTTTGCGTCGCGCAGAGCATGAATGGCTGGGGCAGCGGATACGAGACGCCGTCGATGGTGATACGCGCCTCTTCCATCGCCTCGAGCAACGCCGACTGCGTTTTGGGCGGCGTGCGGTTGACCTCGTCGGCCAGCACGACGTTGGCAAAGATCGGGCCAGGACGGGTTGAAAACTCCGCCGTCTGGGGATTGAAGATGGTCGTCCCGACGACGTCGGAGGGCATCAAATCCGGCGTGAATGCGATTCGCCGAAAGGTTAGGCCTAAAAGCACGCTGAGCGCACGGGCCGCCAGCGTTTTGCCGGTACCGGGCACGCCTTCGATCAGCACGTGACCGCGCGCGAGCAGCGCGATGATGAGGCCGTGCGTCAGACGATCCGAGCCGACCAAGACCCGCTCCATTCCCGACGCGAGCCGGCCGGCAACTTCCTGCACCGAAGTATTCACGCGTGCTCCTTTCGCTTTTGGAAATCGATTGCTGCCCGCCACACTACTTCGTCGTCCGGTGGGCGGCGACGTGAACGGCGCATCAGTTCCCCCATCGCCGCGATGTACGCAGACGAGTCGCGCTCGTCCGCCGGTTCGGAAAGATATGGCGGTGCGAAGGGGACGTTGGCCCCGATTAAAGCCAGGACAACGATGGCAACGATGAGCCAGACGGCGGCGTGGACCGGCCCCGGCAGCGCGGCCCACATCGTTAGCCGATCGTCGTAGCCGTGGACGTACTCGTCAAACGCCGCCGCGCCATGGTTCGCGATCGCGTTGTAGATGAAGCGCAGGTTATCGGCATTGCGCAACTGGGCGTTGCCAAACAGGGAAGGCGCGGTAATGGCTACGACCTCGCCCCGGCCATAGCGATACCAGACGGCGACCATCCCCTGATTGTTGGCCAGCAACGGCGTGCCACGCGGCTCCTTGAACGGAAAGATCCAGTCGATCGACCCGTTCGCGCGTGCCGCGCCCGCCGTGTACGCGTTTCGCACCAGCGCGATTGCGTCGCCGCCGCCGGGTGCTTGAACGGTGGTACCGGCGCCCGGCGTCACGTCCAGCGGCCCCGCGAACTCGGCGTCAATCGCAACGAAACGACCTCCCGCGGCCACGAACCGGCGCAGGAAGGCTGCATCGCGTTCGTCGAGCGGTTTGGCGGAGGGATCGTGCTCGTATCCGGTGACGATCAGCGTTTGGACGGCAGGATCGAGCGTGCCGAGTTCGCTCTCGAAGCGCTGCACTGGGACGCGGGCGGCGCGGAGCACATCGTAGAGCGCACGATACCCGTTCGGCCCCGTGTCGTAGGTAGAATAGATCGAAGGACGCCGTTGCTGCTCGAGCGAGCTGCGTTCTAGACCGAGCAGCACGAGCAGCAGCGAACAGACCGCCAGAAGGATGAGATCGAGACGGAGTCTTACGGCGGCGCTCCCTCTTGGAGCAGCATAGCGAACGCGTCGCGCGCCTGATGCCACTGCGGCTCGTCGACCGCGCGCTCCGCGTACGCCTCTTGAACGAACGGCGCGGCAACCGCATCGAACGGCGCGACGAGCCGGGCATTGCGGGCTCGCAGTTCGCGGCGCAGGTCTCCGACCGTCGCACTGAGCGTTGCGTCCACGGCGCCCTGTCGCTCGAGCAGTGCGACCATCGCGGCAAAGAGCAGGAGCACCGCCGTGCCGTAGTCGCCCCGGCCGGCCGCGTTGCAGGCCTGCTTGTAGAGCGCGCGCGGAGCCGGCGATTCTTGCAGCGGGGCAGCCGGAGGAGCGGATCGCGAGCGCTCGATCTGGAGACTTTCCAGAAAGCGCACCACGACAAAAATCATTAGGATACCGACGAGCACGAGCAGCACGTCGCCGAGGCTCGCGGCTCCCTCCGGGCCGACGCTGACGCGCGCGAACAGGAGCTCCCAAAACCGCTGCCAGCGCTTGTAAACCCAATCCCAGGCTTGCAGCCACCAGGGTTCGGCAGCCGCAACAACCGCGGAGTCCGCGATTTGGTACCTGCCGTTAACCGCGAACTCGCGTTGCGCCAAGCCCCGCAGATCGGGCGGAGAGGCGAAGGGAGCCGGGGCCGGTGCAAGACGCGCGACGACGTGGACGTGATTGGCCCGCAGCCATCGCTCGATCAACGCGTCTTTCGAAGGCGCCAGCGCGGCCGCGGCCGCGATCGCGACGATCACGTGACGTTCGCGGCGGAGAGGCGTTCGAGGCTGGCTTCGAGATCGAAGCCTTCGCGCCGAATTCGCACGTCGAAGTAATAGACGGCTAAGAGCACTACGGCAAACGGAGTAATCACGGCGCGCGCGAGCCCTTCGATGACGGCCTGCAGCCCGGGCAAGTGCGCGAAGGCCGCCACCATTGCCAGGCCGCCGAACATCATGGAGCCGCCGAACACGGTAGCCGCAGCGGCGATCGCGAAGAGCAGCGCCCGCCAGAACTCGGCCCGGTTAAAGATGCGCCGAAAACCGAGCGTGAGCGACTCGAGCACGCCGCGCTCTTCAATCACCACCGAGTACATGGAGAAGGTGAGCGCGACATATAACGGGGCGACCAACGGAAGCGAGACCATGAGCACGAGGAACGCGCCGGTAAAACCGAACCAGAACCACAGCGCCGGGGCAGCCGAGACCTTCCCAAAGACAACGGCAACGACGACGATTGCCGCGATGAGCAGCACGGTACCGAAGTACCAAAGCAGCGCCGCGACGAAATCCAACAGGATCAATCCCACGATCTGCAGCCACCGGCGGAGCACGATCTCGTAGGACGTTCGAAAGACTACCGGCCGGTTGCGATACAGTGCCGCGACACCCACGGCGACCGCGTTGAGCGCAAACGGCCAAAGCAGGTACGTTACGAGCATGAGCGCGATGGAAATCACGATCAGCCCCGGAGAATCGAGCATCGTTGGGATGTGTTGAGTATGGGCCCGCGCGGGGTGCCGGAGAATCTGGAGGATCGCGTAGTACTCCGGCTGGGAGCCCCGATCGAGCAGGTATTGCAACATCGCGGTCGGCAGGACGAATACGATGACGATGGTCGCGAACGGGACGAAGTTGCGAACGTAGAGAGTTACGGCCCGGTCGAAAATCTCGCCGAATCCCAGAGGGCGAAGCTCCATGGGGGCGCCTTCTTGCAAGCCGATTCGAACCCCCTCCGCTGACGGGAGCGGGCCGTCAGGCCGAAATCAGAGGCTATTCCGGCCGTGCGGCGCGTTGAGGTCCATCAACGGCCCGATTGGGACGATCCGGGTCGGGTTGATGTCGTCGTGCGTGAAGTAATAGTGACGCTTGATGTGATCGAAGTTCACCGTCTCGGCGATGCCGTCGATTTGATAGAGGTCGCGCAAATAGCCGTAAAGGTTTGGGTAGTCGACGATCCGGCGAAGGTTGCACTTAAAGTGGCCGTAGTAGACCGGATCGAAACGGACGAGCGTCACGAAGAAGCGCCAGTCGGTTTCGACCGGCCGCTCTCCAAAGAGATAGCGGCGATATGCCAGGCGCTCTTCCATGGCGTCGATCGTCGTAAAGACTTCGTAGGCGGCGGCTTCATAAGCGTCTTGCGACGTCGCAAAGCCGGCGCGGTAGACGCCGTTGTTGAACGTTTCGTAAAGGAAGCCGTTTAGCTCGTCGATTTGGGTGCGCAGTTCGGGTGGGTAGAGATCGAGCTTCGGATTGCCGGCAAAGGCATCGAACTCACCTTCCAGCATGCGCATGATATCGTCGTCGGAGTTGCTGACGATGCGTCGCCGTTGTTTATCCCACAGCACGGGCACGGTCACGCGAGCGGTGTAGGCCGGATCGCTCGCCAGGTAGGCTTCGCGCAAGAAGTGCCAGCCGTTGATGGGATCGGGTTCGGCCGTCGAGAAGCGCCAGCCGCGCTCGTCGCGAATCGGGTCGACGATCGTCATGCCGATGGCGTCTTCCAAGCCTTTGAGTTTGCGGACGACGATCGTCCGGCAGGCCCACGGACAGGCCAGCGACACATATAAATGATAGCGCCCGGCCGCGGCGGGGTAGCCCGAGCTGCCGCCGGCGGTCACCCAATCGCGAAAGGCGTCCTCTTGCCGCTCGAAGCTGCCGTCGGCGGCTTGTTCATCCGGAAACTGCGCGGGAGTGCTCACCGATAGGTAAGGCCGGCCTGCTCGAGGATCGCGCGCCCGGGACCGGTCAGGACGAAATCCGCGAAGGCGCGCGCGGCTTGGGGGTGAGGCGCGGCCTTCATAATAGCCAGCGTGTAGCTGATGCGGTCGGTGAGCGCGGCGCCGCCGGGGAGTGGGACGAAGCGATAACCGCGCGCGATGGCCTCGGTGCGATAAAAAAATCCGACGTCGGCTTGCCCGGTATCGACGCGCGCGAGCAGGTCTTGTTCGGGAAAGATTTGCGACGGATTTTCATCGGCACCGAGGATGCGCTGCTTGCCGTCGCGGCCCAGCCACATCGTCATCCCTTCGATCGTGTAGACTCCCTTCGGATCGAGCTGCGGGTCGGTGCGACCGATTCGCAGACCCGGCGTTTCGAGCGCGCGCTCGAGCGGCGTCGCCCCATTCGCGACGCCGTCGAAGAGCGCAGCGTACTTCGAGTTTGGCGCCCAGGCGATGCCGAGGCTCGTGCCGGCGAAGGTCGTCGCCGACGCCACGCGATCTCCGAGCTTTGTCACCAGGGCCGGATTGACACTGATGAAAACGTCGGGCGAACGAATGCCGGCCGAAATGAGGTTCGCCAGCTCTTTGCTGCCGCCGGGCTCGCCTTCGAACTCGATTCCGCGGTCGTGGAGCGCTGCTTTGAGCGGACCCTCCATCGGCGTCACGAGAGATCCGGCGTAGAGAACGGAGACGGCGCCAAGGTCGGGGCGCGGGGTCGCTCCCTGCGCGTGCATCGCAGTAAACGAGACCGCGAGACTTAGGCCGGCCGCGAGGGCCGAAAGTCGAGCGAGTGTGAGTTGATGCAATAGCGGGTTCCTTCCGGGCCCGGGCCATCGTCGAAGACGTGGCCGAGATGCGAGTCGCAGCTCTTGCAGCGCACTTCGATGCGGTGCATGCCGAGGCTACGGTCGTCGAGCAGTCTTACGTTTTCCCGCTCCTCGGGATGGGTGAAACTCGGCCAACCGCAGTGCGACTCGAACTTTTCGCTCGATTTGAAGAGCGGCTGCCCGCAGGCGCCGCAGAGGTAGGTGCCGTCATCCTGAACTTGGAGAAGCGAACCGGAGAAGGGCGCTTCGGTGCCGGCTTCGCGAAGAATATGGTAGCGCTCGGGACCGAGTTGCGCCTTCCACTCGGCTTCGCTTTTTTGTACGTCGGGTGTAATGTCGTGCTTCATCGCTACCCACCATAACGAGCGAAGGCGGCAAAGCGATGCAAGCGCGAAGAGCAGCCTATGAAGCTGCTCTTCGAGATTCTGCTGTCGATTCTCTTACACCCAATCGCGATGGTCCTGATGTGGATCAATCTGATCGGCCGCGGCGACCTGACGACGTTCCAGAAGGTCGTCTGGTTCGTCGTCAGCATCGTCTGGGGCCTCGGCCCGATTCTTTACCTGCTAGTCGCAGGCGGTTCGCTCTGGTAGCCGGCCCTTAGCGCGGTCGACCGCCGCCGTGCCCGCCGCCGGAGGCATGAACCGTTCCGCCGGAGCCATGCACGGTCCCACGATTGCCGCCGTAGTACCCGCCGCGGTAGCCGCCGCGATAACCGCCGTAGTAGCCGCCGCGATAACCGCCGTAGTAGCCGCCGCGATAGCCGCCGTAGTAGCCGCCGCGATAGTAACCGTACGGGCCGCGGTAGTAGCCCCACGGGCCGCGATAGCCCCAGCCCCACGGGCGATAGCCCCAGCCCCAGCCGCCCCAGTACCCACAACAACCCCAGCCCCAGCCGAAGCCAAGGCCAAGGCCGATGCCGATGCCGACGCCCCAGGGATAGGCCCCGCCGTAGTAGCCGGCCCCGTAACCAGCCCCGTAATAGGGGGAGCCGCCGGCGTAATAGGCGCCGTTATAGTAAGGCGTGTAGGCCACGGCAACGTCGATACGATAAGCCTCGAACGTAGGTCCGTTGCCGTAGCCGTAAATCGTAACCGGCATGCCCTCGACGAGCCGGGTGCCGAGTGGATTGATCTCCGTGCCCTGATGCATCGAAACGTGGTCGTCGTAGCCCCGGTCGTCGCGCATGTACACGATGTAGGCCCCGTCAAAACCCGTGACCGTGCCTTTGATCTGCTCCTGAGGCCTTACCGGGGTTCCATAGCTCGGAACCGGTTCGGTCCCGTAGCCTGGCGGCGGCTGCTGCGCGCCGGCGACCCCGGGCACAGAAAGGCTGAGGACCGCCGGCAACACGGCCCAGGAGAGTGTTTTTTGAAAGAATGATGTTGCAATCCGCATGTCGGGACTATTATAACTCCGCGGCCGCGCCGCCGTGGTTAGAAAACGTGCAAAATGATGCTCTCTCGCTCTATCGGGCAAGCGGCCAAACTCTCGAAGCCGCGGCTCTTGACTCCGACGTTACGTCAGGGATTACGCTCGACCGAGGAAATGACGATGGAAACGCACAGCGGCGAACTGCGCCGGATTAAAGCCTTCGCGACCGAAGCCGGGGTCAGCGTGCGGACGCTGCACCTCTACGACCGGCTCGGCCTGCTGCGGCCGGCGGCGCTAAGCGAATCCGGTTATCGCCTGTACGGCGAAGCCGAGCTGGAACGCCTCGAGCACATTCTGGCGTTGCGCTTCGTCGGCTTGCGTCTGGATCAGATCAAGAGCTGCTTGGACGACCCGACCGGCCGCTGGTCGCGGCGCTGCGCATGCAGCGCGAAGTGATCGCGCGGCAGAAGCGCAGCCTCGAATCGGCGCTTACGCTTCTCGAAGAGGCAGAACGCGCGCTTACGGCCGGCGCATCGGTCGACCGTTGGAAGATTCTCCGTACCGTCATGGAGGGATTCAAAATGCAAAACGATTGGAAATGGACCCAAGAGTATTACTCGGAAGCAGCGCGCGAAAAGATCGACGAGCACCGGCGCAGCACGCCGGCGGAGGTCGTCGAGCAAGGGCAGCGCGATTGGACCGCTCTGATTGCGGAGGTCGAGGCTGCCGCTTCACGGGGTATCGAACCGTCGAGTGACGAGGCCGCAGCGCTGGCGCAACGCTGGCGCAGTTTGGTGGCGTCGTTTACGCAGGGTGATGGCGAAGTCGCGCGCGGCCTTAATCGGCTGTGGTCGGATCAGATGCGTTGGCCGAAGGACTTCAAGCGGCCGTGGAGCGACGCGGCCGACGCGTTCGTCAAGCAGGCGATGAACTGCGGGAATGGAGCCGTCGATGGGGATTGAACCCATGATCTCCTCGTTACCAACGAGGTGCTTTACCACTAAGCTACGACGGCCCGCCGGCTAGGATATCCTTGCTGCTACGAGGCACTCGGCGGGCAATCCTATCGCTGCCTCGTGCCTGCCCCGCGCACATCGAAAACGGGACCCTCTCTTGAGAGAGGATCCCGTTCTGTTTTGACCTGCTAGTGGTTTTCTAGTGCGTTACTTATCCGAAGGCGTGTACGCAGAGCCGTAGAGGCAACTGACTTCGTACGCGCTCTTCTTCGGCGACCACGTGTTCTTCGCGAGGTTGCCGACGTTGTTCCAGTCGAGTTCGCAATCGGCATTGACCGCAGAGGTGTCGGTCGAGTTGAAGCCGAGGCCATAGGGCTCTCCGAAGAGGTCGACCGGGCCCAGCGTTCCAGTCTCTACACCTTCCGTGGTGAACTGATAGATCTTACGCGAGCTGCAATCGAGGGCGTTGACCGTCTGAGTGCCGCTCTTGGTGCTTACGTAAACGCCGCCCGCGCACTCCATCGTGCCGGGATTCAGCGCAGAGACGAAGGTCGGGGTGCTGGAGGTCGGGTTCTGGATCTCGGCAACTCCATAACCGTATTCGTCGTTGACTTCCCCATAGTAGTCAAACCACAGGTTGCCGCTTGCGTCGACGTCCATGTAGTACACGTCGCAGAGCGGGTTGCAGTCGGCGCCGCCGATCAGGCTCGGAGTGTCAGACGGCTCGCCTGCCGGCCAGTACATGAAGCCGCCGCCCTCGTCGTAGCCGCAGCTTCCGCCACTGGTGCAGAACTCGGCCTCGAAGAACTCCAGGGAGATGAAGACGTTGCTGGAGTTTTCGGCCGAGTCGTAGCCGTAGCCGTAGTAGTAGTCGCAAGAGATATATCCGGCCGGCGGGCTCGGGCATTCGCTGCCATAGGTAGCGGTTAGAGCTCCGGCACTGGTGTATTCCTGAACGCCGCTATAATAGTCCGGCGGCACTTCGTCGCAACCAGTCCAAATGTTCTGGTTGTGGTCGACCTTGACCATGTACGGCTCGTAACAGGTATTGTTCGCGGTGTCGATCGCGCCAACGGTCGACGTCATCTTCTTGCTCTGTCCGAGAAGATAGTCGTAGTCCAGCAGCGAGCTCCACTCCGCGACCGACTGGGACTTGTCGGGAGTGATTCCGCGGAAGAACGGGCGCTTGTGGTGCTCCACGTAGTTCACTTGCTTGGCCATCAGGCTGTGGGACATCGGCGAGGGAATCTTGCCGGCGAGTTCCAGCTTCATCAGTTGAAGCGTGGTCAGCAACTTGCCTTTGTGCGCGATGTACATCGGTTTGGCGTGGAGCGTCAGGTGGGGCCGAAGCACCATGCTGAAGCGGCTCGTCGCCATTGACTGGGTCGAGCCCGACAGCGCGGGTGAGGACCCTTGAGGACTGCTTGAACATCCTGCGAGAAGTGCGGATATGACAACAGCACAGCCCGCCGTAGCTAACGAAAATCGCATGTCGTCGAATTTCTCCTTTAAATAGTGAGAAACGTGGCTCCGCCATTTCTCAACAGCGTGCCCGGGGTAGCCTGGCGATGGTTCGGTGGCGGGCGGGCCCTCCCTGTTAACAGGTCAACAAACTGAAAAAAATTCGGATTTTGAAGGCATTCGACAAATAAAATGGCGCTTCGTTCGGTCGTGCCAGGGACTCATCCGAGATTTGTTTGGACAGCCCAGGCCCCTGCCAAAACAATCAAGGAGAAACGCGGAGTCGAGCCTCCACAGGTCTGCTTGCTCAGCAAGTTAGAGCGGGCGGCGCTGAGTCGAATTTGCTACGGGGTGACCGGCGCGTCCAACTGCCAAAACAGGAAGGTGTACTCGTCGGTGATCAGCGCCTGCGTTTGCGCTCGAGATGCTCCCAACGCCCCGTGTCCCGCATCGTAGTCGACGCGCAGCAGTATCGGCCTTCCGCTCGACGTCGCCGCTTGTAGGCGCGCCGCGAACTTTGCCACGATCCACGGCGCGACGCGCGGGTCGTTCGCTCCCGTGATTGCGAGAACGGCCGGATAGGCAACTCCGTCTCGTATATGGATGTAGGGATCGGTCTCGTAGAGCGCTTTAAATCCGACGGGGTCGGTGACGCTGCCGAACTCGGGAATATTCGCGGGGCCGCCCTCGGCAAACTCGTCGCGGGTGGGATTGGTATCGCCGACGACGTCGAGCGCCGCGCGGAACAGTTCGGGGTAGTGCACGATGGCGTTGCCGATCGTGACGCCGCCGGCGCTCGTGCCCGAGCCGGCAAGCTTCGCCGGGGTCGTGTACCCGTTATCGATCAGGTAGTGCGCGCAGCCAATAAAATCGTCGACGGTCCGCTGTTTGGTGGCGATGTGAGCGGCAAAATGCCAATCCTCTCCGTACTCGCCTCCGCCGCGAGCGTGGCACTCCGCGAAAACTCCGCCGCGCTCGAGCCAAGCCAGACGAGTTGGACTAAACGACGGAGTGATGGCGATTCCGTACGCGCCGTAGCCGTCCAGCAGCACGGGATTTTGGCCGTCGAGCGCGGTGCCGGCGCGCATGACGATCGAAAGCGGCACCTCGGTTCCGTCGGCGCTTTTCGCCAAGACCTCGCGCGCGACGATCGCGGAATAATCAACCGGCGACTTCTTCCGAAGCCCGGTGTCGACAACCGGAGAGGTTGCCGAGGCGCGGTACCACAACGGCGATTTGGTCCACGATTCCATGTCGAAGGTCACGCCCGGGCGCAGCGGATCGGTCGCGATCTCCGAAATCGCTCCGTCGAACGGGAGCGCTACCTCCGTCGTGCTTCCGGGCGTCCCGTCGGCGTGTATCGCGATGCGGCGCAGCTTAGAGATTCCACCGTCGAGTTCTTGGAGATAGATGCCATCGGCGGCAAGGCTCGAAGCTTGGATCACGCTCTTGCTTTGCGGGACGACCTCTCGCGCGTTTGCCATTGAGGGGTTGTTGAGGTCGACGGCAAGGATCCGATGGCGCGACGCGCCCAGGTGCGAGCTTAGGTAGAGTGTATCGCCGACGACTTGGAAATCGGTGACGTCGTCCTCGTAGCCCACGATCTTGCGCCAGAGTCCCCGCCCGTTTGTTGCCTGGGCGGCAGGCAGGGCATAAAGAGCGATTTCGTTTTGCACGCCGTGGTAGATCGCGGCGACGGCCCAGCTCGTTCGAGGCGATACGTTGATGATGGCCCCATCCTCGGGCGCAAACGGAATCCGCGGCGACAAGCCGTAGCCCAAGATCGCGGGATCGAGACTGGGGCTGCGCCCCAGCACGTGCAATCGAGCGGCGCCTTTTGTGTCACGCTCGCTCTGAGGAGCGCCGGGGCCAAGAACGGGCGTCCGAAAATAATAAAACGAGCGAGAGTCGTTGCGCCACTGAGGACCAAAGTAAACCGCGTTTTGGATGACGTCGGATAGTAAGCGCCCGTCCCGGACGTCGACGACGTGCAGTTCGGTGTTCTCCGAGCCGCCTTCGGAGGTCCCGAGCGCCGCGTAGCGTCCGTCGGGCGATACGGAGTAGTAATCGAAGGTGTAGTGCTGCGCCGGCGAGCGCGCAAACGTTCCCGGGTCAAAGACGAGGCGTTCGGGGCCGCCGCCGACTCGCCGGCGGTAGAGCTTCGCCGTATTGGCTCCCGGCGCTCGCTTCAGGTAAAAGTAGTAGGAACCGATTACCTGAACGGAGTTCAAGCTCTCGTTGGTGTTATCGAGTTGCGCTATGCGGGCGCGCAGCGCCGCTCTTCCGGGGAGGGCGTCGAGAATCTGGCGCGTGTAGGCGCTTTGCTCGCGGAAATAGGTTGCCAGCCCCGGATCCTTTGGATTTTCAAAGTAACGGTACGGGTCCGGCACGGAGACCCCGTAATACACGGTCTCGACGTCGCGAACGGCGGGCGGAGGCGGCGGCGTCGGAGAGGCCGCAGCAATCAGTCCCGCTGCAAGTATCAAAAGAACGGTCCGGCTCTTCAAGGTGACCTCGATCCCCCCGTCGCGCCAACCGTTCCCTTGTTTCCTTCAGTTCGCTCGACTGTCGTGTCGCTTCCCGCTCGTTAGGGGACGGTTGAACGTATCGTTATTGTGGAGCGGGCGGCGGGAATCGAACCCGCGACTCTTGCTTGGAAGGCAAGGGCATTACCACTATGCAACGCCCGCGAAAATTTGGGCAGGGCTGGATTTGAACCAGCGTAGCGCTTTCGCACGCCAGATTTACAGTCTGGTGCCATTAACCACTCGGCCACCTACCCATGGAGAACTCTCTGATTGTGGCTGACGAGGGTACGATACTCCAACTGTCTGCTCCTCGGCAAGTTGACGCCGGTCGCTTCCCCGCGGGGTCCTCATTGGCTTCTCATGTGCCCTCTATCCCGGGTACCTTACCATGGAAGCCATAGCAAACTCGCCGACGCTTTTGGGAGTCTGGACAGGATGGCGCGATTAGCGGCTCTTGGTACCACCGCCCTGGTAGGGCTTCTCCTGACCGGGTGCAGTGCAGCATTCGGCCAAGCCGGCGTTTCAATCCCCGCAGCCGGTGACGACGTACAGACGGTCAGCGACGCGGCCGATTCCCTCGTCGCCAACCGCAGCTCCGCGACTCAGAACGCAAGGGCAGCGATCGGCGTCACCGACGCACTGGGTTCGATCGTTCGCGACGTCGGCAACAGCGAGCGGATACTCTCCGGCGCCCCCCAGGCCAAAGAGAACGCCGGCGTGCGCCGAGTTCTCTCGAAGTCGCTGCTGGTACTAAATCCGGGCGGAGGCGGCGTTTCCGGCTACTGTCAGAGCTCCGCGGGATATAGCCTCAAAGGAGTTCCGTCGCTTGACGAAACGTTCGGCTGGCAAAGCGGCGCGTACTCCGGCGGCGCGCGTGTCAGCGGCGACAACGGATTTTCAACGTGGTCCGCAAATGCCGTCGGCGAAGCCGTGCAGGCACCGATCGGCGGCCTCTCGGTCATGCGAAGCGGGAGCGCAAGCTGTCCGATGATGGCGCCCATGTTTTCCGTGTACGGCGCGACGGCTACCGACGCATTTTCGATTCCGATCACGCTCACGTATCGTCACGGGACGTTATGGAACCTCAGCGTGAGCAACGCGAGGTTTGCCGGCGGCGAGAGCATCGACGTCGAGATGTCTTCCGGGCGGCCGCCGTCGATCGCCGGCGTCATCACGAGGGGCCGCACCGAGCTGGCGACGTTCCATACGAGTGCGAACGGCAAAGGAACGCTCACGATCACCAGCACCGGCGCGCAGTACGCCATCGCAGACTGGGTCGTAACCGGAACGCCGTAGCGCTTATCCTCGTCGCACAGACTGCCATGCGCATGGCAAGAAGTTTCGCGATTGAAGTCGAGCACGTCGATGGACTGGGGACGGGGCCGCGCGTGGCGCACTGGAAACGTGAAGGGTGTGACGTGGAAACGGCGCAACATAGGTAGCGGAAATGCCGACGTAGCCAAGCGGTCGACGGCACGTGACTTGTAATTACGCCTCAGAAATGAGCACGTGGGTTCGAATCCCACCGTCGGCTCCAGAACTCTTCATCACAGAAAGTTTGGTTTATGCCTCGAGTCGTTCATTTCGAAATCCATTCCGCGGATACTGATGCGGCGGCAGCGTTCTACACGACGGTCTTCGGGTGGAAGATAATCAAATGGGACGGACCCGTCGAGTACTGGCTCGTCCAGACCGGCGAAGGCCCGGGTATCGACGGCGGCATCGTGCGGCGCCAAGGCGACGCGCCGGCCACGGGGGCGCCGGTCAGCGCCTACGTCTGCACGATTGGCGTAGAGTCGCTCGATGAGACGCAGACGTCGATAATCGCCAACGGCGGGGATATCGCCGTTGCAAAGCACGAGATACCGGGCATCGGATTGCTGGCGTACTTCAAAGATCGCGACGGGAACATCTTTGGAGCATTGCAACCGGTCTAACCGCTAAACCATAGTGCAAAAGGTTAACCCCAAGTGGGCACGCGGCGGCCTCGTGCTCGTCTGCGAGCGCTGCTTCAAGGAGCGCATTCCCGAGGAAGACCCGGAAGTCGCCGAGCGCATCGGCGACTTTCATCTTCGCAATTGGCTCAAGGAACGGCTAAAGCAGGACGGTTATTGGGGCGCGGTTCGCGCGGTGACCACGAGTTGTATGGACGTCTGCGCGCGCGGGCGCGTAACCGTTTGCATCGAACCGAGTGCCGGAGGAGGCACGGTGATGGTGCTCGACCCGCTCGGCGACCGCGAGGAACTCTATCGCACGATCGTCGCGAGGCTCGGAAGCGAGGATCCGTAGCCGCCACGATACCGCTCGCACTGGCAGTATTCGCAGCGTTCTTCTCGATTTGGATCCTGGTTCCGGGCCCCGTCGCTGCGCTCTTCATTCTCACGGTTGCGGGTACGGAACTCTGGCCGGTACTGACGGTCGCCGACGTCGTCGTCCTCGTCATCGCACTGCGCTCGCGTTGCCGCATGCGACTCGCGAACGCGATCATCGCGCTTGCGGCGCTCGCGTGCACGTTGGTGCCGCCTTTTTCGTATGCGATACGCGGTCCCTACGTTCCGTTGTCGGCGTTGCTGGCGCCGCTGCCGCAGCGGGGGGTCGCGCAACGCCGGGGCGCACCGGTCGTGCTCGCCATTTATGGCGGGGCCTGGGAGCATGGCTCGCCACGGAACGACGCGCTGCTCAATGCAATCATCCGCTCCTGGGGGTATCGGGTCATCGCGCTCGACTATCCGCACGCGCCCGGCTCACGGTGGCCGGCGCAACGCAACGCCGTTCTGGCGCAGATAGATTCTCTGCCGGCCGGCCGCATCGTCGTGCTCGGACACTCGTCCGGCGCGCAGTTGGCGCTCATCGCCGCGGCACTGCGGCCGCATCGCATCAGCGCGGTAATAACGTACGAAAGCCCGGTCGATTTGCGGCTCGGCTATGAATACCCGCCGCAACCCGACATCATCGACCAGCGTCACGTCCTGGGCGATCTCTGCGGCGGCACGCCGGAGCAGCAACCCGGCTGCTACCGAAGCGGTTCACCGCGATACGTCGTCCATGCCGGAATGCCGCCCGTCCTGATGATTGCGGCCGGACGCGATCACATCATCCCGCTCGATTTCGAACACCTCTTGCGCGACGAACTGCGCGGCTATCGCGTCGACGTTACCTACGTCGAGCTGCCATGGGCCGACCATGCCTTTGAGATCGTCGCCACCGGTTTCCACAATCGCATCGCGTTGTGGTATCTTCGCCGGTTCCTGGACGGTCTGGGTACTACTGGAACTCGAACTCGGCCAGGTTCTTCTCGATCTTCCGCTTGACGCGCTGGAGCGCGTTGTCGATCGATTTGACGTGACGGCCCAGATCGCGCGCCATTTCCTGATAGCTCTTGCCTTCCAGATACGATTCCAGCACCTGCGATTCCAGCTCAGAGAGATTCTGGCGAATGCGCTGACGGATATCGTCGGAGACCTCTTGCGTCACGACCAGCTCTTCGGGGTCGGAGGTCTTCTGCGAAGCCATCACGTCGAGCAACGTGCGCTCGCTGTCTTCGTCGTAGATCGGCTTGTTGAGCGAAATGTATTGATTGAGCGGAATGTGTTTTTGGCGCGTCGCCGTCTTGATCGCAGTGATGATCTGGCGCGTGATGCAAAGCTCGGCAAATGCACGGAAGCTCGAAAGCTTATCGGCCTTGAAATCGCGCACGGCCTTGTAAAGGCCGATCATGCCTTCTTGGATGATGTCTTCCCGGTCGGCGCCGATTAAGAAATAACTCTTCGCCTTAATGCGGACGAAGTTCTTATATTTGTTGAGGAGGTACTCCATCGCGAGGTTGTCGCCGGTCTTCGCGATAGCCACCAGGTCTTCGTCAACCCGCTGCTGGTACTCCACTCCATCCGTGACGGGATGGGTCATTGCCATATTTTTTGTTTGCCTCGTGAGTAGGCGCGCCGCATGCGCAGGCCGGAGCCCGTCTGGCACGGCACGTCGAGGCTTAGTATATAGGAGGGGCCCCCTCCCCCGTCAAGGACGAGGCTAGCATGCGCTGGCGCAGAGCCTCGAAAATGAGGACTCCCGCGGCGACCGAGGCGTTCAGCGAGGCGACCCGGCCGTGCATCGGAATCCTCACCAGGAAGTCACATTCCCGCTTGACCAGGGGCGCGAGCCCGGCTCCCTCGCTGCCAAGGACCAGGGCGAGGTCGCGGTTGAGGTCGGCCTTGGCCAGTTCGATTCCGGCCGGAGAGGCGTCGGCGCCAACCACCCAAATGCCGGCTTTTTTGAGGACCCGGATGGTATCGGCAATATTGGCCACTCGGGCGATCGGCAGGTAGGCTGCCGCGCCCGCGGCCGCCTTGCGAACCGTTGCGTTGATGCCCGCCGAGCGGCGCTCGGGCAGGACCAGCCCGTCGGCGCCGGCGGCCTCCGCCGTCCGGACGATGGCACCGACGTTATGCGGATCGGTCAGATGGTCGAGTACGATCAGCAGGCGCGGCGAACCGTCGGCACGGCGAAGCGCGAGGACGTCGGCCAGCGAAGCGTACGGAAACGGCGGCGCGGTGGCGATGACGCCTTGGTGCGCTTTGAAGGGGACGCGCTCGAAGAACGCGCGCTGCTCGAAGCGAACCGGCACGTTGCGCTCTTTTGCGCGCGCGAGCAGCACGCGCAAGGTCGCATCCTTGGTGCGATCCGCGGCTACCGCAATCGAACGTAATCGCTCCCCGGCGAGCAGCGCTTCTTCGACAGCGTGAATACCGTAGATCAAATCGTCGAAATCCAGCGCGGCCGGCCGCCCTCGCTGTCTTAGCCCACGACGCTCCAGGTCGTCCCCTCTTTCGTGTCGTGCAGTTCGATGCCGCATCGCTGCAAGGCATCGCGGAGGCGATCGGAGGCCGCCCAATCCTTTTCGCGTCGCGCCTCCGCGCGCATCGCGATGACTCGGTCGATCGCTTCGTTCGGTTCCAGATTTCCTATTTTGCCGGCGGCGCCGTCAACGCCCTCGTCGTCGAGCGCGGCTTGCAACCGATCGACGAACTCCCGCGTCAGCTCGACGACGGGCTCTGCCACCCACGAGTCGTTCGGCTCAACGCCGAGAATCGTCAGCCAATAGCGCAGGCGTTCCAACGGCGCGGTTGCGGCAAACTCGTAGAGCACGGCGAGGGCCGCGGCGGTATTCATGTCGTCGTCGAGCGCGGCTTCCATCTGCTCGTCGAACGGCGACCCTTGCGCCGGCGCCTCGCCGTTTTGCCGGGCCGCGGCGAGACGATACGCCGACTTGATCTTACTCAGGCCCAGCGCCGCGGCGGCAATCGAGTCTTCCGTAAAGTTCATTACTTTGCGATAGCCGGTTTGCAGAAAGAGCCAACGAATCGCCTGCGGATCGTGACGCTGGAGCAAATCGATCAGCGGTTCGAAGTTGCCCAGCGACTTCGCCATCTTGCGGTTGTCGAAGAGCAGCAGGCCGCCGTGCACCCAGAAGTTCGCCATCGGGGGCCGCGCCATCAGCGCCTCGCTCTGCGCGATCTCGTTCTCGTGATGCGGAAAGATCAGGTCCGCGCCGCCGCCGTGGATGTCGAAGCCCGCGCCGGGCGGATCGAGCAGCGCGCGCGCCATCGCCGAACACTCGATATGCCAGCCCGGGCGCCCGTCGCCGAACGGTTCGAACGGCCAACGCGGTTCGCCCGGCTTCGCAAACTTCCACAACGCAAAATCGAGCGGGTCTTCCTTATTTTCGTCGACCTCGATGCGCGCGCCGGCCTCGAGGTCGGCGACGTTCCGGTTTGCCAGGCGGCCGTAATTTTGAAAGGTCGAGACGCGATAGTAGATGCCGTCGCGGGTGACGTAGGCGTGTCCGCCTTCGACGAGTTCGCGTATCATCTGCTGGATCTCGCCGATGTACTGCGTCGCGTACGGCTCGAAATCGTATTCGAAAATGCCGAGTTTACGCATCGATTCCTTGAACTCGGCGTAGAAGTGCTCCACGATGGCATGATAGTCGCGACCGGTTTCGATTCCCGCTTTGATGCTGCGGTCGTCGATGTCGGTGACGTTCTGCACGTAGGTCACGCGACAGCCGCGATGGGCCAGATAGCGGCGCAGCACGTCGAAGAAAAGAAAGGAGCGCGCGTGCCCGAGATGCGCTTGCGCGGAGGGCGTGAGGCCGCAAACATAAATGCGAACCTCGCCTTCGCGCAACGGCGCGAACTCCTCGACCGTGCGCGTTCGAGTGTTGTAGAGTCTTAGCGGCACTGCTCTTAGATCACCCAGCTCCAGGATTCGTCGCCGGTCGCCTCGCCCTGCTCGAGCTCGTTCAAGCGTTTCTCGAGCTGCTCGAGTTGGCGTTGCAGCCGAACGATGGCATCGGTCGTCGGATCGGGCATTTCGACTTGCGGGCGATCCGAAACGACGCGAACCGGTTTGCCGTCTTGCGCGACGATCCGCGCCGGAACCCCGACGACGGTCGCGTTGGCGGGCACGTCTTTCACGACGACCGAACCGCCGCCGACCTTTGCGTTATCGCCGAGCACGATGGCGCCGAGCACGCTCGCGTTCACGCCTACCGTCACGTT
>DATGGV010000040.1:0-55574 GCA_035308305.1 Candidatus Cybelea sp.
GCGCGGATGAATCACCGATTGCTGAGGAGATCAGCGCACTTGGAATCAGCGCTTGACAACGGAATCATACGCGCATAAAATCATGAAGCCGCACATTAATCACGCGCGACGCGTGGTCTCATTCGAACTGAAAACTTCCGAGCCCCATGCGGTGATCACGAAAGGAATAACATATCCGGATGGCATCGCAATCGACCATTCCGGGAATATGTACGTCGGGAACCTCTACCCAAGCAGCAGCCCGAACGTTCAAGTGTTTGCTCCCGGTAGCAACTCGCCGTCAAGGGAGATCACCGACGGTGTGACTACCCCCGTAGGCATTACCGTTGACGCACGCGGCACTCTTTACATAGCGAATGAGGCCGCAAATAACATCGAGGAGTATCGCTCGGGTCAAAATGAGCCGTACCAAACCATCACGGACGATATGGACTATCCCGTAGGGCTGACCGTCAACCAGCAAGGTTGGCTTTATGTTGTTAACCGTGGAAACGAGGTCGTCGTCGAATTTGCACCGGGTTCGATCACACGGTCAAAACGGCAAATCAGCAAAGGCCTCTATAACCCTGAAGGAACGGCGTACTCTCCTCCGCTACTGCCGTGAAGCGATGCAAGATACGGAGCGAGGAAGCAAAGCCAGATGAAGCTTTCGGTATTTAGTCGTTACGCGCTCAACAGCTGCATTTCTGCGGCAATGCTGGCAGGGTGCGGCGGATCGCAGCCGCCGATCGGCGCGCAGGGCGCGATGCCGGAGCGCGTCCAAAACCACGAAGCGCCGAAGCTAAGAACGGCTATGCCATCGTACAAGGTCTCCGGCCCGCTGATCTACGTGGCCAGCTATGACCTTGACCTCACACCAGTACGCGTTTACAAGGCGAACGAGAAAGACCCCAAGCCGATAGCAGCGATAAGCAAGGATGTCTTCAACGCTAGGGGAGTTTGCATCGACGGCGAGGGCACGCTTTACGTCACCAACGCCGGTAGCAGCAACAAGGGGTATGTTTTGGAATACGCCCTTGGCCAAACGAAACCGCTGCGGGTGATCACGAAAGGCATTGATTACCCCGGGTATTGCGCGATCGATGCGTCGGGCAATCTCTGGGTAGCGAACATCGGCGGTGTTAACGTCACGGAATACCTGAAGAACTCGACGAAGCCTCATGCAACGATCACGAAGGGGCTGACCGAGCCTGACGGGATTGCGATCGACCATAAGGGTAATCTTTACGTCAGTAATTTTGAACCGCAAAGCTCCCCGAACATCCAGGTATATGCTCCAGGCAGCAAGTCACCGTCGAGAACGATCACCGATGGCATCTCTGTGCCTACTGGCATCGCGGTTGATGCGCACGGTACGCTGTACGTGACGAACGATACTGCGCCGGGGAACATCGAAGAGTATCGATCGGGGCAGAGTAAGCCGTACCGAGTCATAACGGGCGAGTTTTCTTACCCGGGCGACGTCGTGGTTGGTAAAAACGGGTGGCTCTACGTCGCGGGGGTCTCAGAGTCGGATAAATACTGGGAAATCCTTGAGTTCCCGCCGCATTCCCTAAAGCCGTCATCGAAAAGGATTACCAAGGGGGTCTTCGACGCATTAGGAGTGGCTTACTACCCACCGTTGCTACCGTAGCCCCACCGCCCCCGCGCCTCTGCCCCTCTGCACGGCTTCGCGAAAGCGAGGCCGCTTTGCTACGCGGGCTTTGCAGCATTGCGGGCATTGCCGCGTGGACCGGCACTGCTGCTGCGCCAGAATAGCGGCGTGGATCGCTTAGCGGCGTGGCCAGCCTGGCGGCGTTAGCCCCGGCTTCGATCGCTTGGGGCTAGGCAACCAGGCGCCGGGCTTGTCTCGTCTTGGCGGCTTCGGCTCCTTTCCCGCACAGCTGCGTAAAGGGCATAGAGGAACGAGCTAAAACCGGGCCCCCTCCCTCGTAGCTCGTCCCGCCGGGCCCGAGCGCAAAAAGCTTGATAGAATAAAGGTTTTCGCGCCTCGCGCGCTGTGTCTCGATCGTCGCTCGTTTTGCATTCGCGTTTGCAAAAACGCGGTAACTTCGAAAAAGCTATATGGTGTCTAGCTTTTTTTCATAGGGCCGCGATGCATGGCTGAGTGGGATGCATCCGTATACTACTGAAAAGCGCGCGACTTGTCCAATCCTCGGCGTTAATCCGATGGTTACTGAACGCAAAGAAACGGGCGGGATTCCTGGCGATGGCTGCTGGATGCTAAAATCCGCAAATGTGAACATAATACGAGTGCGCAGAAGTTGCCGAAAAAGGTTATTGAGGATGTTCCTACAGCGCTAAAGCTCGTAGTCGGCATCACCGTCCCCGCTGTGAGATCAACGCCAGAAACCTCGACGGGTGCCGTTTCAAAGACCGCCGAGTTTGTTAAGGTCAACGTTTCGCTGGCGCTTGATGCCGTCACATTGCCATAGACGCAGTGAAAACGAAGATGTTGCGGCAGCTCCAGACATTGTGTACGTGGGCGCGATATAGCCTTGGCATACCTGCTCCTGGACGCTGTACGCGCCGCATATCGGCTCAACTTGAGGGGCCGGTGACGCGGAAGGTGTCGGCAAGGCGTCGTTTTCGATACCGTCAGACATCAGGCCATGCACGAACACTCCAGAATGGGCTCCGATTCCGGTCCCGCAGTTGACTCCAAGAATTGTCGAGTCATCGCTATTCACAATACCGAAAATGGAACCAGTTCCTTCATCCGTGCAGCCGTTTGTCGCGGTAAAGAGCCATGCGGGAACCCCGGTAAACTCCGGGTTCTCGCTGTTCGTGATTTGCAGCGGAGTGGATGTCGCGAGCGGGAAATAGCTCGGTAGTGCTTGCGCAATCAGCGCGCCGGAATCTTGGCGTGCGGTAGTAACAAGTGGCAAAGCTAGCACCGCCAACCCAAAAAGCAAGCTGAACCTACGTATTCCCATCTGTCCACCCTCTCATAATGGTCCCGGCTCCCCGAAGGCCTGCGATTTTCAGGCTGGATTTCGGAGTATGCCGCTGGTAAAACCAAGCCGTTCAAGACAATAACAGATGGCCTCGATCAGCCCGCCTTCTGCACGATCGATGGCCAAGGAAATCTTTGGGTGACCAACAATGGCGGCGCTCCAACGGTGACGGAATACTTGAAGGGCTCCACAGAACCGCACATGACAATAACGAAGGGCCTGACGTATCCTATAGGGATCGCTATCGATCACCATGGCAATCTCTATGTTGGGAACCACGTGCTGTATGGGACAACGAACGTCCAAGTGTATCCGCCAGGTCGCAAGTCTCCCACAAGAACGATTACCGATGGAGTCGTGTGGCCGACTGGGATCACCGTGGACGCTAAAGACACGCTCTACGTAGCGAACGATAGCCCTCCATGCAATGTGGAAGAGTATCGCGCCGGTCAAAACCACCCATACAGGACCATCACGGATGAGATCGACGGGCCCGGGGGGCTCTCGATCGGCAAAAATGGTTGGCTGTATGTCTCCGACGAGGGCCTGCAGGGATGTTCGGGACTCAGGCCTGCCATACTTGAATTTCGGCCGGATTCGCTACAGCCGTCAGGCAAGATGATTAGCAAAGGCTTGCATACACCGTGGGAATCGCGTACTTTCCGCCCCTCCTCCCGTAAACTTACGTGAGCCTCTGCCCCTCTGCACGGCTTCGCGATCGCGACGCTTTGTTGCGTCCCGATGCATCGCACGCGGGCATGCATCGTGGCCGGATGCTAAAAAAGCCATACGCCATATAGCTTTTTCGACGTTGCCGAGTTTTTGCAAACGCGAATGCAAAAAGCGCGCGATGCGTGAGCCGCGAGCTGCGATGCAAAAAGTGCTTATTGTATTTTATTGTATAAGGGTTTTGTGGCAATGGCCGGCGATCGGCGAGCTGCGTCCAGGGTGCGGCGTTTCGGCTCGTTCCTCTATGCCCGCACCGCCGCATAAAGGGAGTTAAGCTGCACAATTGTGCACCCGCCCGGCGGGCCGGCTCAGCTGCTGCGCGATCCTAGCCGCCGCGATCTTAAGCGCCAGGCCTCCAGGAACAACGCCGCGAGACTGCGAGCACGCTGCGAGCCGCAAGGCTCCACGCTGCGAGGCTGCAAACGCGCGCGATCGGCGCCGGGCTGCGCAGCTCCGAGTCTCTAAGCCGCTAAGCTGCGACGCATCCCAGCGCGATGCGGCCTCGCGGGCGCGGGGGGCTAAACTTTCAGCGCTTCTTCGACGGCCTCATCTTCGGACCAGACTGCGCCTTCGGATGCCAGTTGTGCGATCTCGTCTTCGCTTAGTTGCTCGCGCAGCGTGGCAATGAGCTTGTCGTGGCCCCATTGCTCCGTGAGTTCGCGTTGCATGCCCAGCGCGGTGAACTGCGCGTCCACGTAGCCGAGCAGACGCGCGGCGAGCCGCGCGTCGCCGCTCAGCCCGGCGATCAGCGCAAGATGCTGTGGTGCAATGGCGATGAGTGGTTCGTGCCGTACTTGCCGCCCTATGCGCAATCCCTCGCGCGCCGAGTCGCGGGCTGCGCCGAGATCGCCAAGCGCAATGCGATACGCGGCGCTGTTGCCGTGGCTTATGGCGACGTGCGTTGCGTTCTTCCCGCGCACAAAGATCTCGAGCGCTTCGTTCATGGCGCGCAAGGCCTGCTCGGGATGCCCGTCCGCAAATTCCAGTTCCCCCAGACTATTCAGCACGATTGCTTCCCCCACCTCATCTCCAAACGCCCTGTAGGCTAGCAGCGCCCGCGCGTGGAGCTCGCGCGCGGCGTGAATGTCGCCGCGAGTCCGCTCGATGGTCGCCTGCCCGGTGAGACAGCTTGCCGCATTCCTCGCGTCCCCGCTCGCCCGCGCCCTCTCGAGTGCCTGCTCGTTCATCGCCTTCGCTTCATCGAGTCGCCCCATTTGATAAAGCGCCAAAGCAAGATTCCGCTGCGCACGAGCAACCCCGTGGGCGTCGTCCACCGACGCATACAGCTGCATCGCCCGCTCGGCCGCGTCGTGCATGCGCTGGCCGGATAAAAGATAGGCAGACGCTAGCCATAGGTGCGCCGCGAGTTGCGGTTGCTCGGCTTCGGTCACACGTTGGAGCGCAAGGTCGATCCAGTAGCGCCCCTCGACAGCAAGGCCGGCGTGAGCCCAAAGCGACTGCAGTGCGCTGGCGATGGCTCCCCCCAGGGCGGCATTGTTACCGTGCTTGAGCGCCCACGACAGTGCCGCTCGGTCGTTGTCGAGCTCGAGCTCTACCTCAGCGAGCAATGCAAACATTGAACCCATGCCGTAGCGTTCGTCGGCGGCGCAAGCTCGCTCGCGGAAATACTCGGCATGGCGGCGGGCCAACGACTCGCGCTCGCCTGACGCGTCCAGTTTCTCGAGCGCATAGGTGGCAGTGGATTCGAGCAAGCGATAGCGTTCGCGCTCGCCGCTGGTATCGGCAATGATCAGCGACTTATCGGTCAGCGAAGCTAGCAAATCCAAAATGTCGATATCTTCGAGGCCCGCGCCGGCGCAGACGTTGGTCACGGCATCCAAACCGAAGCCGCCGGCAAAGATTCCTACGCGATTGAACAGCAGCTGCTCCTGCGGCGTGAGGAGATCGTAGCTCCAGTCAATTGTCGCGCGCAGCGTCTGTTGGCGCGGGAGCACGTCGCGCCCGCCGCTGGTAAGAATACGAAAGCGCTCGTTGAGGTGCTGCGCGAGGTTGGGTATGGTCAAGACCTTTACTCGTGCAGCGGCCAGCTCAATCGCCAGCGGAATGCCGTCGAGCCGCTGACTGATCTCGGCCACGATTGAGGCATTTTCATCGGTGAGCGCAAATGTGGAATTGGCGGCACGTGCGCGTTCGGCAAAGAGCGCGACGCCCGTGGGAATGTCGAGCGTGGGCACCTGATAGGCCGCTTCTCCCGCAACTCCCAGCCCTTGACGGCTCGATGCTAGCACCTTGACCTTCGGCGCAGCGTGCAGAATCGTGGAGATGACATGAGCGGCCGGCTCGACCAGATGCTCGCAGTTGTCGAAGACCAGCAGCTGCTCTTTGCCTTTGAGCGCTCGCGCGAGATTCTCGACGAGATCGCCTTCGGACGGGAGCGTGATGCCGAGCGCCGACGCGACGGTCGTGGGAATATAGTCGCCGCTACTCAGTGGCGCGAGTTCAACGAACCACACGCCATCGCGGACTTGGTCAACGAGATCGGCCGCCACGTGTAAGGAGAGGCGCGTCTTGCCGACGCCGCCCGAGCCGACGAGCGTTACGAGACGATGCTGTTCGATCAGCGCAGTGATTTCGGCGATTTCGGCCTCGCGGCCGATGAAGGACGAAACCTGCGCCGGCAGATTGTTCGAGAGATGTTCGAGCGAGCGCAGCGGCGCGAAGTCGGCAACGAGGTCTGGTGCGAGCAGCTGGTGGATGCGCTCAGGCTGCGCGAGGTCTTTGAGACGGTGCTCTCCGAGATCGCGCAGACTGCACTGTGCGGGCAGCTCGCCTTGGACTAGTTCCACGCAAGCGCCCGAGAGGAGCACCTGTCCGCCGTTGCCGACGGCGAGTAATCGCGCCACGCGATTGACCGTTGGGCCGAAGTAGTCGCCGTCGCGCTCGGCGCTGTGGCCGGTGTGCAGCGCCATACGCACGCGCAATCCTTCGACCGCCGAGAAGTCTTCAGCCGCCAGCGCCAGTTGCGCGTCCAGCGCCGCAGCGATGGCATCGGCGGCGGTTTGAAAGGTCGCGCAGAATTCGTCACCGACGGTCTTGAAGACATACCCGGCATGAGCTTCGATTGCACTGCGCAGCAGCACGTCATGGCGAGCTAATGCAGCTTCCATCGCTTCGGGCGCATCTTCCCATCGTGAAGTGCTGCCTTCGATATCCGAAAACAGAAACGTGACCGCACCGGTCGGGCGAGCCGCGTGTCCCGGCTCTGCCTGCATGGCCATGGGCTGACCTTCGTGCTACGAGCTTGCCACCCCGCCGAGCATGCTCAGCAGAGCCCCCCAGTGTCGCGGATGCGGCACCTTTACACCTGCGCGAATACGCGAGCACGCCGCGAGCGACAAGCCGGTCGCCGCCGCGATCTCCTTGAGCGAGAAGCCGTCGAGCTTCGGCGCGATCTCGCGCTTGAACCAGTCCTCGTCGCGTTGGCCCGGATGCTCGCGCGCCCAGCGGCGATTGCGGCGATGCCCCTCGCTGATCGCCTCGCCCCGCGCGCGGTTCACGTCGGCGCTGCGCCGTGGATCGTTGCCTGCAGCGGTCTGCGAACCACGGCGTCTACTCGATCCAACGCTGTGGCCTCGGCTGGCCTTCTTTGCGCTCGTCGATCCGAACGGCGCACACCTCCCGGCGCGGCCGACGATTCCCTCGCCGTACGTCTCTCGTCGCCGAATGATCGCCGACGAGGCCGCGCGCCTCTATGATGAGCAACTCAGCGCGCAGGCGCCCTATTGGAACGCATTGGACGAGTGCGGCGGCAAGATCGTACCCGACATGGTCTTCGATCCGAAGCGCAAGCGCTGGCAACGGGCCGGAGAGTTCGCCGACGTACCGGCAAGGCTGATGCGGGCAAACCTTCGACGACCGCCGACCGGCCGCGCCGACGGTAACCTCGACCGGATCACCGATATGGTGCAAGGTGCGCTCGGCGATCCGGACCTCACGACCGACGACGTGCTGGCGTTCTTTTGCGCCAACGATCGGCCGTCTATGCAGGGCGCGCGCAAAGAGGCCGCCACCGACGTGCCGGAGAGCGACAACGATCCTGCCTCGCACCGTCTGGTCACGATCGGCCCGCTCACGTCCACGGAATCGCTGTGGTTCGCCGGCCCCGACCTTGCCCGTCGCTGCGTTCGCGGGCACGGCGCGCCCTCGGGTCGTCCGCGCGTGGCGCCTGCGCCCTGAGGGCGAGCAAAGCACCTTGCAGCCGGTGAAGTTCCGCGGCGAAGATCTCATCGATCCCGCCGCGTCCAATCCGTTCCAGCGGCTGATCGATCTGCGCAAGCGCAAGAGCGTCAATAAGCTCGACGAAGAGCTGCGTTCGACCGGCTACAAAACGATCGCAAACAGCGGTGCGTATGGGTGCTTCGTCGAGACGACGCCCGAGGATATCGATCCCGACGCACCGCTGCGTTTCACGCGCGTCACCGTGCGCGGTTTGCGTACGTTCGAGGCGATCGTCGATCGACCCGAGTGGCATAGCGCGCTCTGCTCGTTTCCGATCGCATCGCTTGTCACGGCCGGGGCACGCCTTTTATTATCCGTGGCGGAGCATCTCGTGCGCGAGGCAGAAGGCGAGGTGTGTTACGACGACACCGATTCGCTTATGGTCATCACGCGCAAGGATGGCGGCTTTGTTCCGTGCGAGGGCGGCCCGTATCGCTTGCAGGATGGTCGCCGCGCGGTGCGTGCGCTCTCATGGGCACAACTCGATCGGATTCTCGACGACCTCGCAGCGCTAAAGGTCTACGATCCGGCGATTGTTCCCGGCTCATCCTTCAAGATCGAAGATGAGAACTTCGACTCTGCCGGCGATCGGCGCCAACTCTGGTTTTACGGCACGCGCGATCTGGTACCAATCGTCGTTGCAGAAGCGCCAGAGTCGAAGCCGGATGCCTTTCGCTTTCTCAACCTACGAAATGCAGGCCTCGGTCCCGCTATTAACGTTCGCTTTTCCGGACTTCTCAATACCAACGAGCGGGGTGTTGTCTGCGCCATGATCGGTCACGACGTTGATAACGGTGAGAACTTCCATGCTAGGATCCTTTCCTTAGATCATAGATGACTCCAAATCTGTTGAACGCTCCGAGCTAATAGCCGTCCGGGGCATTAGGGGCTAAGGCTTACCGTGGAACCGACGTCTAGCGTAAACCTTTGAACAGAGCTGACGGGAGAACCGCCTTGCGGATATTTCCAGAAGTAGACCGTGCTGTTCGCGTCTGGACCGATGAGTGTCTCGCCTTGGATCCAATACTGCTCGACCCATGGTGTACCGTCGAGCAAGGCGCTGCCGATGACGGCCGCCTTGGTGCCAGAAAAGCGAAGCCGGTAAACGATGTGCGAATCCAAATCCTCGATGACCACGTGCTTACCGTCGAACTGGATACCTCCTGGGTGAGTGATACGCGGATCAAGTAGGTAAACCTGAAACTGCTTTGTTACTTTCCGAAGCTCGCCTATATATTCGTGCCGGCCATCACGATTATAAATCTGATCGACGAAGAGGTCGCCCTCGTCGTCATAGGCACACATGTACATGGACACTCGATGCATCGTATGCGGGTAGTAGACCTTCGGTCTCTCCTCGGCCTTGGGAAAGACGACAACAAACCCGGAATCTAGGTTTGTGGCAGCGACGTTACCTGTTGTGGGGTCGACTGAGCAGTCGAACGGACCAAAGTCGACGGAATTGTCATACAGTGTTTTGAGGGGCTCCGTGCTGCCGTGCGCATATTCGTAGACACGATACGCCGGGGTGTCGGTCACAAAGACATCGCCCTTTTTGTTGCTGCAGAGGCCCGCGGGTGAAACGAAGCCGGTAATATCCCCGACGTGCAGGCCTTTTGGATATGAGAAGACGTGAACACCGTCATAATCGGATATGTAGAGCAGATCTTCACTCTTCGCTTCAGGCGCCATCCACGATCTGCCGAGTTTGACGCTCGGAGCGACCAAGCGGGCTTGCGAAAGCATAGCCGGCGCGCCGAACGGCAGGTGCGATCCACCGCACCCCGCGAGCGCCGCCGCCGCTACGCAACCGCTAATCGCATAGCGAGCAAAAGGTGAAATCCTCATCTCCCCCCACGACGCGCAACTCCGACCGGCGGCTAGCTACTTCCGGCTAAGGAGCGAGACCCCCCGCTAAAGGCCAGGTGCTAACTGGAAAACTTTACGCTGATTCGATGGTTCTCTCGTCCACTCGCCAAGCGAGGCCCAAGAGCGAATCATAGCCTGTTCACTTTGACCGCGGACCGGTTGGTTAAGAGCCGCCGAAACGACGCCTCCCTCTGCTGAACTGCCGATCCGTCAAGCTCTTCGCGATCCCAGCCGCTACGCGCGGCGCGGCCTCGTGTCGCGAAGCCGTGCAGAGGCACAGAGGCGCGGCGGGATGGCGCTTCGGTCGCCCGGTGGGACCTTCGGTCGCTAGAGCGGCACGGGAACCGGCTGCAAGCGATAAAAGCGGATCGCAAAGTGCTTGTGGCGCAGACGCCCGAGGGCAATGACCCACGATGCGAGGCGCGCGCAGCTGCAATGCGACCTACGCACGCCAATCCAGGCCGTTAAGCGCAACGGCCTCGCATTCGCGAGGCCGGGCGGAGGGGCAGACGCGCGGGGGAGATTGTGAAACTAACAATTCCTGTTCACGATTGTTAGGGCGGCGTTCCCGACGAGTATGTTGTGGCGATTCATCCCCTGAAAAAGCAGCCCGAGTTTCCCGCATGACGGGCCCGAAACGATACGCCACTTCACCGGTTTGCCGTGGCGAACTAGACTAATGGAGCAAACATCGTAGCAGGATCCGAGGTAGCCACTGCTCACGACGCCAGGTCCGCTTACTTCAACGGTGACCTTCGGTGATTGGCTTGTAAGTTTGACCGGACAAGGCAGCACCCTTACGCCGTTTTGGCCTCCGCATTTCTTACCTAAACCGTTGGGGTTATCCCAAGAAGATGGTACAACACCCAAATGAGAAGGTGCCCCGGCCTGCTGTTGCGCGCAAGCCGACAACAAAGCGATTAACGCTAGGGTCGTCAAGACGCGAGGATTTATATTCACTCTTAAGCTTCTCCAGAGCGTAGCAGTTATTGTTGTGTCAAGGCGAAGACGGTCCCGCAGCCGGAACCATAAGGGCCGCATTTTAGGCGACCGCCTGACCCGGCAGTTCCGTACAGCATGCCGTTGAGGTACAACAACTTCGTTCCTGGCAGCTCTCCGTCGGTGCCCTCGAAACTGTGAAGCACCTTTTCCTTGCCGCTCGTCGTTATCCTAAAAATCGTCCCGCAGCCGCCGGGGTATTCGCCGGAAGTTGTGCCGCAGACTGACCCCAAACCGCCTCGCCGCGTGGTTCCGTAAAGTGTGCCGCGTACATTCGTTAGCTCCGCGACCGGTAGGGCGCCGTCCGAGTCGTGACCGAAGTGATGTAGCACCGTCTCTACTCCGCTGGTGCTTACGCGGTAAACAGTTCCCCAGCCGGTTCTGCGGCTGCAGCACAGGAATGGCGAGGTCGTCCCGTACATTAGGCCGTTGACCGCGGTCAGCCCAGCGCTAGGATACGAGCCATCGGAACCGCCGGTAAAACTGTAGATGACTTTCTCCGCGCCGCTCGTTGTTATGCTAAAGACGGTTCCGCAGCCGAGTGAGCCGCATTCCGAACCACCGGCCCACGTCGTGCCATAAAGTGTGCCCTTAACATCGATCAGGCCAGCGTATGGCAACGCACCATCGGGAGGATCACCAAAACTGTGCAGGACTTTTTCGACACCAGTCTTGGTGAGGCTGAATACGGTTCCGTTGTTCGAAGCGCCGCCATGCCAGGTCGTGCCGTAGAGCGTCCCGTTAACGCCGACTAAGCCGTCAAAAGGTTGAGTTCCATTGGCGTAGTTGTCAAAAGCGAAGACAACTTTCTCGTGACCGTCAGCGCTTGTTGCATAGATGGTACCGCACCCGAAGTACTCCGCACACCCTGAGCCTCCGCCGTACCGCGTAGTGCCGTACAGCGTACCGTTCACATCTAACAAGCCTGCGAACGGATCCCAGCCATCCGAACCACCGGCGAAGCGGTGCAGCACCGTTTCGGTGCCGGTTGTGCTGAGGCTATAAATCGTTCCACAGCCATCGCCATAACCGCAATGCGGGTGTCCGCCGGCGCTAGTCGTGCCATAAAGCATGCCGCTCACGTCTATTAGTGACCCACCCGGACCAGCTCCGTCGCGACCCCCTCGGAACCGGTATAATACTCGAAATGATTTTTCGGTTGCCGAAGAGCCACTTTTCAGAATCGGTTCGCGTTGGGGCGCAGTGCCCGGCGCGCCGATCGGCGGCTGCGATCCGCTGCAGCCTGCGAACAATGCGGCAGCAGTGCCAACGAGAGCACAGCAGCAAAGGGACCGGCGACTAAAAAGGTTCGACAGGGCTCTTATTGCGTAGTGAACGACCCGAGTTTCGTGGGCGCACCAAACGGATCGCAGTAAGCGTAGACCAGCGTCACGCTTACGGAGTATCGTGTTTTATGCTGGAGCGGTCGCAGCGCCGCGGCATACAGCGTCGTACCTGGAGCCGGGGTGAGTTCCGGTTGGGGCAGTGGGCTTGGAAGCGGCACCCGTTTCGGATAATAAAGAAATCTCCCGCCCGACGTCAGCCACGGGACCGGATCCTCATTTCGCGCGCCGATGATGAGTACGCCGGCGTTGGTCTCGACGTTCTTGGAGCCGGGGATGGGGTAAAGTAGCTGGGCGAAGGGCTGCGGCGGGCTATTGCAGCTCCCGGTGGTCGACGTGCTGGGGCTGCCCCCGCACGCCGTTACGATCGCGCTCATTGCGCACACGCAAGCGATTGAGCGAAGCGAAAGCGCCAAGTCTTTAGAACGAAGCGTATAGGCGCCAAGGTCCGTGATCCGGTTCACCATGAGCAACGCCTCCCATATAAACTGACGAATGAACGGCTATGACGTTCTCCCGGACCACACGACTATCCCACGTAAGTTGAGCGTTTAACGCCCGGTGTGTGCCCTCGCAACGCTTCCCAATGGCGTGGACGGGAACCCTCGCTCCGGCCCGGATGCGCGAGCACGCCGCGATAAGCCCGTCGGGGCCGAACGGTCGCAGGTTTTGTACCTACCATTGACACAAACGGATAGTTTGTGTTATGTACTGGTACAATGCATCACCTGACAAGCTTCGATCAGAATCTCACCGTTGCCGCCGTGGCCTTTCTGGCAACAATCGTGTATGGGATTCTTGGTATTCGGAACCGCCGTTGCGATCCGCCGTATGCGCGCGCATTCTTCGTCACCGCGTTCGTTGCGTTTGTCATTGCGTTGCTCGTAGTTTACCAGCTCGTCTCACCGGTCGTTGGGTACAGCCTGCTATGCTTGGCCCTGGCGGGTTTTCAGCTCGCCGATCTATTACAGGACGAACACGCGCGGGCGCGTCGGCGTAGGGTCGCGTTGCTGGTTCCGCGTCCTGCCGCCGAGGTGGCCCCGACCGTTTGGGTCGCTCTGGCCGCAGCATCGGTGCTGCCGCTCACTCCGTACGTGATTCTTAACCAGGAACGCGCGGCCGCAACGATCGTCGGCATTTGCGCGCTCGTCATGGCCGCGATCGCCTGGCGCATCGCCAGCGCGCCCAGACAGCTATACGGTGAACACCTTCAATCTGAACGGATGCGCGATCGCAGATCACGCACGCGAAAGGCTGGCATCACCGCCGTCATTGCGATGGGCAGCATCATGGTCTTCATCAGTTTCGTGAACTACAACCTGCCGGCGGTGCTGCCGCTGCAGCGCACGCTCCTGAGCGTTTCGTGGTGGACTTGGGCGCTGTCGGGCGCGTCGGTAATCCTGTATTCCGTTTATCTCGGTCGTCTGGGCGACTCTACGTCTTGAAGGAGTTGCTCCTCGCGGTCGATCCCGATCTGGCACCGTTTCAGCAGATCATGGATCAGCTCCGCAGCCTCATAGAACGCGGCGAGCTGCGGGCGGGCGATGCGCTGCCCACCGTGCGTCAATTGGCAGGCGATCTCGGCGTTGCTCCCAATACGGTGGCGCGTGCGTACGCCGAACTGCAAGAGGAAGGTTTGGTTACGTCCAACGGGCGTCGCGGCACCAGCGTCGCTTCGGGCGTGCGCGCTGGCGATAAACCGACGCGAGCCCGAAAGCTGCACGAAACAATCGCGCAGTTTCTGCAGGCGCTCGCGCATCGCGGCTACTCCGAGTCTGAGATCGCCACCGCGTTACGTCGTTTCGCTAAGTAGCTGACGCAGTACGCGATAGTGCGCGTATCCTATCGATCAAAAGGCGGCGGCGGATCGTCGTACGCACGGGTAAGCACGGGTAAAGGCCCAGGCCCTACCTAGCGTGCCAACCCAACCAGGCGGGGGCGACGCCGACCACCGCCGTGACTTATATTGCCATCGTTGAAAGCGGAAGGTCGACGGCAAGCCGCAGGGCCCGACGCTGACTAATACAGGAGAAACCTTGACCGAAGTAGTGGTTCTCATTGGAGCCGGTCAAATAGGCCAAGCGATCGCGCGCCAGATCGGCCGGCAAGCATCTTCTATTGGCCGATGTACGCAAAGAGAATGCTAGTGCGGCTGTTGAGATCCTGGGAAATGTTGGATACGAGGTAAGGGTAGCGGCCGTCGATGCGTCTTCTCGCCAAGACGTGCACGCACTCATCGAAGCGGCCATGGCTCGTGGCGACGTAACGGGTTTGATTCACGCAGCGGGCGTGTCCCCGACGCAGGCGTCCCCGACGACCATTGCGCCGCGCGGCGCAGGAGTCGTCTCTCGTCGCAGTCCGGGCACCGCCTCCCACCGCTTACGGTCGAGCAGAACCGAGCGTTGGCCACAACGCCTGTAAGCGGCCGCCGCGCTCCGCGGTACGTGCTCACGTGCACAGAGCATCGCAGCATGGGCGAGCCCTCATGGAGATGCTCGGCGGAGGCGACCAGGACTAGGACGAAAAACCCGGACCATGGCAACCCGCGTGAAACCGGGAGCGACGGCTGGGGCGCGCCCAACCGGTACGGTAACCTTCCTGTTTTCGGATATCGAAGGGAGCACCGCGCGCTGGGAACGCGACTCCCAGGCGATGGCCGCAGCGCTTGCGCGCCACGATGCGGTTATGCGCGCGACAATGGACGCCCGGGGCGCATACGTCTTTAAAACCATGGGCGATGCGTTTTGCACCGCCTTCGCAAACGCGCGGGATGCGGTCGGCGCGGCCCTCGACGCGCAGCACGCCCTGGCCAGGCAAGACTTCTCGACGGTCGCCGGTCTGCGAGTACGTATGGCGCTACATCTGGGCACCGCCGACGAACGCGCCGCCGACTACTTCGGCCCGACGGTGAACCGCGTTGCGCGATTGCTTGCCATAGGACACGGCGGTCAAGTGCTGCTGTCCGGCGCCGCGGCGGAGTTACTCCAAGATGAGATGCCGCCACGAAGCAGCTTGCGCGATCTCGGCATACATCGGCTCAAGGATCTTGCGCAGCCGGAGCACGTCTTTCAACTGGTTGCACCCAACCTGGCGGAGGCGTTTCCACCGTTACGTTCGCTCGACCGGCTATCGAACAATTTACCGGCTCAACTCGGCACGTTCGTCGGCCGCGATCGCGTGGTTGCCGAAATCAAGAGACTGACCGAGCAGCAGCGCCTCGTCACGTTGACGGGCACGGGTGGTACCGGGAAAACGCGGTGCGCTGTTCAGGTCGGCGCGGAGCTGCTCGACGGTTCGGGCGACGGCGTATGGCTGGCGGAGCTGGCACCAATTTCCGATCCGACGCTGCTAGCAACGGTCGTCGCACAAGCATTGAACGTGCAAGAGCAGCCCAATCGCCCGATCCTCGACACGCTGCTCGCGTATCTCAAACGCAAACGATTGCTGCTCATTCTCGATAACTGCGAGCACGTAATCGAAGAAGCGCGGCGCATTGGCGCGGCGATCTTGCGCGAGTGCCCCGAGGTGCGCATCCTGGCAACGAGTCGAGAATACTTGAATATCTCGGGCGAAGAGGCGTATCGGATACCCTCGCTCGACGTTCCATTGGATTCGCGTATGCTCTTCACGGAAGGGGCGTCGCACTACGGAGCGGTGCAACTCTTCGTCGACCGTGCCCGGTCGAGCACCAAGCACTTCAGCTTGACGGAAGAGAACGCGCCGCACGTCGCCGAGATCTGCCGCAGGCTCGACGGCATTCCCCTCGCGCTCGAACTGGCGGCCGCGCGGATGAAGGTGCTCTCGCCGCAGCAGCTCGCCTGCAAGCTCAACGAGCGTTTTCGCGTACTGACCGGTGGCGATCGCAGCGCGCTGCCACGCCAGCAGACCATGCGCGCGCTAGTCGACTGGAGCTACGATCTTCTTTCCGACCCGGAGCGCCGGCTTTTTCGTAAACTGGCGGTCTTCGCCGGCAGCTTCACGCTAGAGTTGGCGCAAGCCGTTTGCTCAGATGACGCGATCGATGAATTTGCCGTGCTCGATCTGCTTGCCGCGCTCGTCGATAAGTCGCTCGTTCAACCTGAAGCCACGGAAGAAGGGCCTCGCTTCCGACTCTTCGAGTCGATTCGCCAGTACAGCAATGAGAAACTCGTTGAATGCGACGAACTGACGCCGACGGCGCGCGCCCATGCGATGGCCTATGCCGCCCTCGGCGAGCGTCTGGACAATAACTACGAAACGACGCCCGATCTGCTATGGGTCGGTGCGATTGAAGCGGAGATTGAAAACTGGCGCGCCGCCCTCGAGTGGAGCCTCGGTGCGCGGAACGACGTCGCACTTGGTCAACAGCTCGCGAGCCTATTGCGGCGGTTTTGGAGCGATTCTGCTCCGGCAGAGGGACGCCGCTGGATACAGATGGCATCTGGTGAAGCTACGCCATCCCCTATCGTTGCCGCGAAGTTGAACTTGGCGGAAGCACAGCTCGACGCAGCGCTTGCGCTAAATAAGGCAAGCTTCGCCGGTGCAAAACGAGCGCGTGACCAGTTCTCGAGTCTTGGCGAGACGCTCCTTCTCGCCGATGCGCTGCGGCTCTGCGGTCGTGCCCTAGTCCTGCTTGGACGATCGGCGCAGGGAGAAGAGCTGCTACAAAGTGCGCTCGCTCATGCTCGACCATTGAATGCCCGAAGGCTGCAGGCATCGATTATTCAGGGTCTAGCGTGGTCTCGCGAATTCGCCGGGGATGTAGCTGGAACCCGGGAGCTTTTCGAGCAAGCTCTGGCCTTAGCCAGGTCTACGGGCGCCGACTATCTAGCCGCAAATCTTTGCGGCGGACTCGCGGAAATGGAATTTCGCTTTGGGGATTCAGTCTTGGCGTTGAGCCTCGTAGAACAAGCGCTGGCCGGCGTGCGCGCCGTGCGCTCTCAAAGCGGCATTGCAATCTGCTTAGCGGTGATGTCGGCCTACCTCATCGCCCTTGGCGAGTTTGACAAAGCGCGTGTGCGAGCGCGTGAGGCACTTACGTTGACTCGCGAGCTGCAACTCGAGGTGGATCTCGCGTTCACGCTCCAGCATCTCGCCGCGGTTGCTGCGCTGCGCCGGATCGGCGACGAGAGAGAGCTTAGGGAGTCGCGACTGCTTGCCGCACGCCTTGTAGGCTATGTCGACATGCGGCTCGCTACATTGGAAGCACTACGCGACTACACGGAGGAAGCGGAATTCGCTCGGATCATGGGTGCTTTACGCTCGGAGCTTGGGGACGATGTGCTCTCGCAACAGACGCAGGAAGGAGCCACGTGGACCACGGACCGAGCCGTGGCGGAGGCGATGCTGGCGTAGCACCCTAACGCTTTCGCTCCGCCCTCTGAAACATCATATAAACGACCGGCATCATCAGCCGATTGTAAAAAAAGCGAACAGCCGTCGCCTTGATCCCGGGAGGCAACAGCCCCTCATCGGCGTCGATAACCGGAAAACTCCGAAGTGTACGTTCGAGATCTCGACTGAACTGCAGACACTCCTCGCGCGTGCGGCCACTCTGCTTTACGATGATTCGCGCCGCCTCGTCATCAGAGTGATCTTGCAGTATTGAGGAGACCGTGACGTCGTCAGTCCGCAAGAAGCGTAGAACCCTGCCGTCCATGACGTCATTGTTACCGTAGCAGTATCCGTCAACGAGACGCGAGCGCCCGCCCGATTCTGCGACCCGACGCGCTTTGGCGAACAATCGCGGCAGCCAAATCAGGCCCTCGACCGAATCAAGGCTGGAACGAGGCGTCCAACTCACGCAGTACCTCCATTCAAGGGAACGGAAGAGAACTCAATCTCTTCGCTTAAGGCGTCAGTTATTGCGAGGCTTTCGGCGTACCTGTTTCGCGGGGGTGGGGCGGCGGAGTCGCTAATGCTTTCGCGCGAGGCTCACGGCGACGTTACCGTCGTACGATGCGATGACTGCCCTCACCTTACCACCCTTGGGATAGTCGAATAAGCCGAGCCGATCGTCACCATAGTGATGTGCGTGCGTGCTGTACGGAACGATGATTGTGGGCCCTTGAATCCAAAATGAATAGTAAAAGCTCCTGCGATACCGCGGCCCGGTGAAGCGGGTCTTGCCAATGATTTTACCCGTCGAACCGCTGAGCGCCACGCGGTAAACCAAGTCGTCGCGATGGCCGCCCATCCCGATAACGAAGTGCGCGCCGTCCCATCCGACCGGCCCCGGAAATCCTAAATCGTCGCTGATCGAGATGTATTCGAGCTGGCTACTCCGTGCGGGGAGTTCCGCGAATTCATCGCCGCTACTCACCGAGCGGCCATCGACCAGCAGATCGCCGGCATCGTCGTACGCGCAGAAGTAATACCAATAGATATTCGGCTGGTGAATATCCATGCCGTTGCCCTTCGCTCCCGTGTAAATAGCGACGTTGCCGTGATCGTAGCCCCAGCCCGTGCCAATGAAGTTTGCAACCGCAAGGTTTCCCGTCGTCGGATCCACCGAACAGCCCTGCGGCACGTTGGGAGCGTCGTTGAGGGTCTCGATTGGTTTCATCCCGCCATGGCGATATTCGACGATCGACGCATTCGACAGGTCTGCGATTGTTACGAATACGTTACCGTTGCGGTCGGCGCAAACGCTGTCCGCGTCCGCGACCGCCAGGCTTCCCACGAGCGAGCCTTGAGGGTACTCTAATACGCAAACACCGCCGCAGCCATTCGTGACATAGATCAGGTCCTCGCTCTTCGCCTCTGGGAGCATCCACGATTCACTCCGATCGGTGTGCGCTGCAATCGCGCGGCTTTGCGGAATTGCGCCTGACGGCTGCAATCCGCCGCAGCCTGCCAGTATTGCCGCAGCCGCGCTGATGCCTAGGGGATAGCGGCTCAAACTCAACGTGCTCATCTGCATCGCTCCTCGGTCCATGAGTGGTCTAGAAATCACTTCGGCGCGGCGCGGCTCGGTCCCACCGCATACTTAACTTGTGCGGGCCGTGCGGACAAGGTAAAGGGCATCGACATTCCGCTCTCGCTGGCACTCGATGCGATGGGAAACTTGTATGTGGCCGACGCCGCTTACCCTCATCCGGCAGTGACCGTCTACGCGCCGGGATCGAGCAAGCCTCTGCGCAAGCTGACGGAAGGAATAACCGGTCCGACTGAGCTCGCGTTTGACCCATTAAACAATCTCTTCGTGATGAATGTCCCGGTAAATGGGACGCGGAGCATCGTTGAATACGCGGCGTCGTCGGCCAAAGTGTTGCGAAACATCACACGCGGGATCTCGAGCCCGCAGGCGATTGCCCTCGACGGCTCCGGGACGCTCTACGTTTCGAACGCACCCTTTCCAAGCCAGGGTTGGGTCTCGGTCTACGCGCCCGGCGCGTCCACCCCGAGTTACCGGATCACATCCCAGATGCACGATCCGCAGTTGTTAGCGGTTGACGGCGAGGGCAATCTCTACGTCGGTAACGACTATTACGCCATGCCCTCGACCGCCACGAGACATCCTCCGGCGATAGCGGAAGCTTGTGTGTCTACGCGCCAAAAGCCAAGACGCCCCCGCGTTGCGTTCCAAACGAGCAATACGGCTATCCGCATTCGCTGGCTGTAAAACCTCGGTGAAACGCTACACAATTACCAAAGAATGACGATCGATCCGTTGGCCTTCTTGTTCGCGCCGTCCGTCATCTTCACGTGCGAAGCACCGCTCTCGGCGAAGGACGAGCCGCCGCCGCCCCCGCCGCCGGGGCCGAAGTCACCCGACCCGAGGTGGCCTTTGCCTCCTCCTCCGCCGCCCGCGCCGTAGTAGCCGCCGCCGCCCCCGCCGCCGGCGCCGCCGCAGCGGTCGCGCACGAAGCCACCAATGCCGCCGCGACCGAGTCTTCCCTCGAAGCCGCCGCAGCTGCGACCGCCGCCCGCGCCACCCTTACCGCCGGTGCTTTGCGTACCGCCGCTCCCGCCGCTTCCGCCACGCGTGTTGTCCAAGTCGCCTCCGCGGCCCGATACACCCTCACGCCCGCCGCCGCTGCCGCCGGCACCGCCATTGAGTTGGTAGCAGTTGCTCTTACCGGAGCAATAATAGCCGTCGGTCCCGCCGCCGCCGCCGCCCGCGGCCACAACGACGCGGTTTGCTAACTGGTCGCCTCCCTGCCGCACGTCGGACGCGCCCGCGCCCACGGCGTAGCAGTACTTATGATGGTCGAGGCAGTACTGACTGGTCCCGCCGCCACCACCGTTGAAACCGCCGAGCAAGCCGCTCCCACCTACGAAGATCGCCAAAAGTTCGCCGGGAGTCACCGGTATTGTTGCCGTCACCATTCCTCCGGGGCCGCCGCTCGCCGCAAAGCCTTCGAAGTAACTGCCGCCAGGGGCACCGCTTGCGCCATACGCGGTGATCGTTACGTGCGTTACGCCGGACGGTACTTTGAACGACTGCTTTGCGCCAGTGTAGTGGAACGTCTTGTGATACCGAAGATCACTCCTATCGGCCGTCACACCCGGCGTGCCGGCCGGTAGCGATGATCCGCCGCAGCCCGCGAGCAATAGTAAGGCGGCGCCGATGCTAAAAGCGTAGGGACCCAAACGGTTCATGCGCGAAGCCTCCCGATAACGAATGGATGAGCGGCTATTGAGGTTCGCCGCGTTCTCGCTGCGTCCCGCCCGAATGCTCGGCCTCCGGATTCAGCTGAAGGCTGCGAGACGATGCGGATTTGTTGACGATGATTCACCGACTTAGGGAACGTAGTTCGAGCTATCGACTGCCGCGATAGGGTAGCTGATCCCGTCGCCTGAACCCACCTCTGCAAACGCTTCTCCCGCGGGGTAAGTAAGAACGTCCACCTTCTGAGCGAACCAATCGGTCACGTAGGCCAGGCTGTTGTCCTTGTTGAGTGAGACGTCAACAGGCTCCATGTACCGAAGCGAAATCGGGCCGCGATCTCCTCCCAAATGGCTCGAAACTTGAGAATACGGTGGAGCGATTACATCGACGGTCTGGTTCGTGAAGTCGCAGACGAGGAGATTGGCGCTCTTGTCGAGCGCGAGACCGTCGGGCTGACCTAGGGATACGCCCAGGGCGGTATACGAGCAGCCGGCCAAGCCGCCGTGATATTCGATGATGGTTCCCGTTCCGTCTGAGCTACCGTATCCGGTAAAAACGTCGCCCTGCGCATCCACTGCAACACCTTGGTCGCCGCCCGTTCGCGGACATGTCGCCACAAGAGCGTTGCTTCCTTGATGATATTCGTTGAGGCCATCGAACCGGTCGGCTTCGAAGACGTTTCCTTTAGCGTCAGTTGTCACGCCGCCCGGAAATTCCATGTTGCTGCTATAAACGAACTTTAGCGCTCCCGACGGGTTGTACTCGGTAACCTGAGGCTGAGTTGGGCCGTTCGCCGTGAAATTGTAACCGGGGACGTAGAGATTGCCCTGCTTGTCGACCCAGTTGTTTGCGGGTTGGTTCGAGAGCCCGGCCTTGATTGTGCCGATCGTTTTCCAGCCCGGGGCTTGGAGCTGCCCCTCGAACGACGATGCGCGGCTGCCGTTCGTCACGATTTCGATTCGGTTGTATGCGTAGTCGTCGACAAAAAGGTACCCGTTGCTCTTTGCGGCGAGCGTGACTTCAGATCGGATCGGGCGCGCAGTTTGCGGCATCGCGGGTGGCGTTCCACCCGGCGGCTGCGATGCACCACAGCCCGCGAGCAATGCAATTGCAACGCCTCCGTTGAGGGCGTACCGGTTAAAGCTCTTCATGTTCCACGCCTCTCGATCCACAAAACGGAAATCGACGGTTAGAGACGTTCGGCGCCGGCACTCGGTTCCCGGCTTCGACCACTGCTACGGTCGTTCCGCCGAGGCGGTTGACCGGGCCTCGCCGAACCATCCTACCCTCGATCCCCATTAAAGTTCTGGAGGCGCGCGACTCCGATCGTGAAAACGATGCGGCATCACATTCCTGGGCCGCCAATCGTTGCGAGTTCAGGGAGGAACCTTAGACAAATGCCTTCCGCCTCCGCAAGAAACCGACGACGCGCGCTTTTTTTCGTGGCCGCTGTGACGGCAGCGCTGCTCTCGTCGCGAGCCACCGCCGAAGCCGTACTGACGAAGAACCAGCTCGTCTACGCCTTCAGCTACAGCTCGGTTCAGGACGTATACGCCCGTGATTCCAAAAACCCCGCGGAGCCGATCGATCTCGCCGATCGTCTCGGCAGCGGGATAAGCCACTATCATGCAGCGCTCAACGACCGCGGCACGATGACCGTTCAGATAGGCCGCCAAGAGAGTGACGGCGGCCTCATCGTCGCGATTAGCGAGCAAGGCGAAAGCACGCGCCGCGCCCTGCCGGCCACCTGCGTCGTCTTCGGCGACACTCGAACGATTTGCGATCCGGATAAAACGGTCAATCCCGAGGAGTACACGCTCCTGCGGTTCCTTGCAAGGAACTTCGTCGATCCGACGCGCCTAGATGCGAATCGAAGCTGGACCGTAACGCAGAACTCTCGCACCCTCGACGAGCAGGCCAAATATCAAATCAACAGCGTTTCGAACGGAATTATGCAGATCGCCGAGAACCGCCGCGTCCGTCCGGTCAGCGGTGGAAGTCAAACGACCGAAGTGCAGACGAAGATAAGTTACGACTTCAGCCGGTCGATCCCAACGAGCGTCGATGAGTACGTGACGCAACGCCTCGACAACGGCATGGGCAGCACCACGACGACGGTATATCAGACGACCCTCACCCTCGAGCAGTCGCCTTTGACGGCCGAAACCGCCCAATAAGGCGCGCGGCGTTAAGGAACGACGACAAACCTGTAGGTGCTGTCTGGCGGCGCGGTCCAAGCATCCGCGATCGACGAAAGCGGTACCGCTTCGGTCGGGACGAGGACGCTGCGGTCTGCGATAAGCTGCATGTAGGCGGGGACTTCGGCCATGATATCGGCGATTTGCGCCGAACCGGCACCGCTTCCGGAGATGCGAATGCGGCGGCTTCGTAAGAGCGCCGCCGGCAGGGCTGCCTCGGGCCCGGCCGTAGCGCCAATTTGCACGTAGGCGATGTCGGCGGTGTCTTCTTCAAGCCCGCGCCTTGCGAGCGAAGCGAAGGCAGTCTCGGCTGCCGACGCCCACAGAAAGTCGAGTACTATGCTCGGCGTCGTACCGCCTAAGGCATCGACGATTGCCGCGGCATCGGTCTCGCGATTGCCGGTCAGGGCAGCGGTTGCAGCCCCAAGCGCCGCAGCGCGTCCAAGTCGTGACGGAGCGCGCCCCACGCCGACGACGCGATTAGCGCCGAGGAGGCGCGCGTTTTGTACGGCAAGATGTCCCGCCACACCGGTCACGCCGAGAACCAATACCGTTGCGAGCGAGCCGACCTCGGCAACGCGCGCCTTGAGCGGCAACCACGATGCGAAGGCCGGATTCAATCCGCCGGCGATCTTTACGGGATCGGCTCCGGGGGGGAGCGGGATGCGCATTCTTTTGGGTACCGCCATTCGCTCCGCGAACGTGCCGTACGGGGGAGTCACAAATCCGGTGTAGATGAAATCGCCGGCCGCGGTACGAGCGACGACGTCAACGCCCGGGACGAGGGGCCACGACCGCGTGCTTCCGTAATGCTGTCCGGCTGCCAGCGATCGTACGACGGGATGGAGCCCTGCAGCTACCAGTTCTACAAGCTCGTAGCCCTCGTCAACCTGGGGTTCGGCGAATTCACCGTATTGGGGAGTCGCGTCGGCGGCGGTAACGACAGCAGCTTTCACGTTCGGCCGTTAATATTGAACGTCGCGATAGACGACGCTAAAAATCAGGTGGTTGAGACTTCGGCGAAGCGAGAGCCCGGTTATTTTATTTGTCGCGTCGACGGAAACGACCCACGTCAGGACATCGTTAGGAAATCGCACACGGAAGAAAGTCGAGATTTGGTCCGCCGTAATTCGCTTTTCGAACGCAAACATCGACCGTGGGGGACCAAATGCACTTACCAGCACGGCTCCGTCTACAAACGCCTCAGGTTCTACAAAAGCGTCCAGTTGCGGCATAAGCTCAGAGCGATCGAACGTGCCCTGGGCGACGGCATCGAGAACCCGGCGAGCTCGCTCGACCGTCGCAGCATCGACGACAATGGGGCCGGGCTCCGGAAATCGCTGCGGCTCGGCAGCAGCGACCGGATCAAACGCCGACGCAGCCAGACCAACGACCGAGGAGAAGGCAGAGATGAAAAAACGGCGCACCATGTCTATCATCCTCCAATACGCGCGAGTCTCGTCGTTATTCTGCCACTCTTTGGCGCATCCGTAAAGTAGTCCGTCGCCGCCCTACCAGTGGCCCGCGCTTTGACCGCCGTCGACATGAGAAATTTCGCCGGTTACGTATGGGGCGTTTTCCAGATACATCACGGCGGAGACGACGTCTTGGATCTCGCCAATTCGCCCGAGCGGGATCTGCGTTTCGAGTCCGGCGTACGATGCCTCGGGATGCGTCCGGATAAGTGTAGGCGAGACCGCGTTCACCCGGATGCCGCATGAGGCATATTCGATCGCGAGCGCCTTCGTGACCGAGTTCAAGCCGCCCTTGGCCAACGATGCCAACGCGGCCGGCACACCCTTGACGGGCTGTTCGGCTACCGTCGCCGTGATGTTGACGATATGACCCCAGCCTTGAGTCTGCATCACGCGCAGCGCGCGCTGCGTAATATGAAAAAAGCCCGCGAGGTTCGTCGAGAGCATCAAGTCAAAGTCAGCCTGGGTATACTGCATGAATGGCTTCGAAATGTAAGCCCCGGCGTTATTGACCAGTGAGTCGAGCCGGCCGAATCTATCTACGCCCTCGCTCATGATGAGGTCGGCAGTCGCGGGGTCGCTAATGTCGCCGGCTACGTTCACGATATTTGGATCTGTGCTGGGCCCGATTGAGAGCGCGCTGGCGACCACCCCGTAGCCGGCAGCGCGATATGCGGCAACGAGGCCTTCGCCGATGCCGTGCGATGCACCGGTGATTATAACAACCATAACGAAAACTTCGGGCTAAGGGACGTAGTTCGACTCATCGACGGCGCCCGCCGGGTAGCTAACGCCACTGCCGGAGCCCACTTGTGCAAACGCTGCTCCGGCAGGATAGGTAACGACGTCGACGTTCTGCTCTGCCCAATCGGTCACGTACGCAAGGGTGTTGTTCTTGTTGATTGAGACGGAAACCGGCATCTCGAACCGATAAGGGCCGTAATCTCGTCCCAAGTGAGCCGATATCTGAGAATACGGCGGATCGATTATATCAACGACCCCATTCGTCTCGTCGCAGACGACGAGATTGGCGCTCTTGTCGAGTACGAGACCGCCTGGCACGCCAAGGGACACCTCGAGGACGGTTTCAGGGCAACCGGTGAGACCGCCGGTGTACTCTACGATGGCCCCCGTGGAGTCCGACGTACTGTAGCTGGCAAAGACGTCGCCCTTCGTATCCACTGCAACGCCTCGTTGGCCGCCGCCCAATTGGGGGCATGTCGCCACGACTGCGTTGCTTCCCTGGTAATATTCGTTGACGCCGTTGAACGCATCGGCTTCGAAGACATCTCCGCGGGCGTCCGTCGTCACGGCGTGCGGAAACTCCATGTTGCTGCTATAGACGAACTTTAGCGTTCCCGATGGGTCGTACTCGGTAACCTGGGGCAGGGTTAGGCCGACTGCCGTGAAATTGTAATCGGGGACGTAGAGATTCCCGTGCTTATCGACCCAGTTGCTTGCGGGTTGATTCGAGAGGTCTTCCATAATGGTGCCGATTTTGTTCCAGCCGGGGGCTTCGAGTTGCCCCTCTAACGACGGCGCCGCGCCGCCGTTCGTCACAATTTCGACTGCGTTGTTCTCGTAGTCATCAACAAAAAGGTTCCCGCTGCCCTTTGCGGCGAGCGAAACGGTCGCGCCGGTTTGCGGCATCGTCCCCGAAGCGCCAATCACCGGCTGCATGTCATCCTGAGCCGGCCTGCCCTGAGCGGAGTCGAAGGGAAGGACGCCGCACCCTGCCAGCAATACGATAGCCGTGCAGCAACTTACCCCGAAACGACCGCAGCTTGAAATCCGCGCTTGCTTTGCTCCACGGGTCATGGACTTGCCCGTTCCGATGTCGCGAGTGCGGCACCTCCGTGACCGTCGCGCCGGCTGAGAGCGATGCTATCAAAGCCCGAGCCGCCTATCTTGTACGCGATCCGTTCCGTCGAAGTTCCTCCTTTGGGATAGTTGTAAACCAGCACGTCCCACTCATATTCATATCGATCGTAAAACCACTGGTTTGCGACGATGACTTTGTTGCCCGCGAATACGAACTGGAAGGCATCCGTCGCGTCGGTAAGCGGTGTCGAGCCCACGAGCGTTCCCGTTGTTCCGCTAATCTTGAATCGGAAAATGTAGGGCTTGACGGCTTGCCCGACGGCGAGATACTTGCCGTCCCATTGCAGGCCGCTGATCCATCCGATCCCCTCATTGAGGTTGAGGGCCACCAACGACTTGCCTCCGCGTGGAACCTCACCGAATATGGGCACTTCATAGCCAACGGGATACTTACCATCGACGAAGAGATCGCCGGCGCTGTCGTAAGCGCAGTACGCGTAGTTGATAAAGTCGGAATGCGAAAGGTTGGAATCCGAATAGATTCGCGGCGACCCCTTTGCGTTGTGGTAGACGGCAACGTCACCCCGTCCCCCTTCCATGGTTCCGTAGCTGGTAACGGCAAGATCGCCGCTGGTTGGATCGACCGCACATGAGAAAGCGGCGTACCCGGGCACCGACAGGCTGCGAATCGGCTGCGTGCCGCCATGCGCAAATTCGACGATGCTGTTCTCGCTGGTGGTGGCGTTCGTAACGTAGAGGTTCCCGGCTGCGTCGGTGCAATCGCCGCCTGGGTTGCTAAGGCCCGTGATCTGTCCTTCGAGAACGCCTTGCGGATACGAGTACGCGTCGATCGTCCCTTCTGAGTCCACGGTTGGGTAGACGACGTAGAGCAAGTCTTTGTTCTTCGCCTCCGGCCGCATCCACGATCCGCCGCGAGCGGCGCCGCCAGCTTTGTCACCCTGAGCTAGGGGCAAGGGAAGGGTGCCGCATGCCGTGAGGAACGCACAAGCAGCAAGCATTGCGCAACGGCTGCCGCCAAGGATCGCTCGCATAATGTCGTCTCCTTATCCTTTCAAGGCTAGCAACTGCGGATGGGCGTGGCTATCCGGGGATGTACGGAGAGGTAGCCGGCGCAGTACGTACCTCAGGGCGCCGCCGTACGTTTGCGTACGGCCGGCATGCGACGATAGCCTCAGATACACGCACGCCACTTCAGGAGATGTAAAAAATCATGAATGTAACGACGCTTCGTCGGTGCTCGGTTCCGGCGCTCATCCTGGCCGCAGGCCTTGTCGCTTGCTCTGGGAAGACGACGAGCGGGGCCGGGTATACCCCACAGATGACGCCGCTTGGAGCGCTCAATTTCGGCGTGCAGCCGGACGCACACTGTCCTAAATCCGATCTTGCCTGCGTTACCGTTAGTCCGCCGAGCGGAGCCGATGTTGGTCTCTGCGTCGAGAGCGGTCAAATCGTGACCTCGTGTTCGGGCTCGCCGCCGACGTATACATGGAGCAGCGTCTTCTACAGCCGGCAGGGGAAGGTCTTTCACAAGCTCGACGGAGCGTTCTATCCGAATCCAGGCGATCCGACGCTCGACACGATCACTGAGGCGACTTCGCTTAAGTCCAGCCACGGCAAATACAAGTATTACCAGCTCGTCAAGGCGTGCGCGTCGAGCGGATGTCTATCGGCCCAAATCGGCGTCGCGACCGAATAAACTCCTTTGTTTCACGGCGTGATGGTGAAGACCGTGCCCGCGCCCTTCGCGCCACCGCCTTCGGTCGTGCCGTAGAGCGTCCCCTTAACGTTGAGGAGCGCAGCCTGCGGGTTAACGCCGTCGCCGGCGCCGCCGAAGTTGTGGAGGACGGTTTCTACGCCGGAATCGGTGATTGCGAACACGATTCCATCGCCGTTTGCGCCTCCAAGTGCGGTTGTGCCATAGAGCGTGCCGTTGAGAGCGATGAGGCCGGCATTGGGTTCTTCACCGTCTCCCGCGCCGCCGAAGCTGTGAAGCACACTTTCCTTGCCGGCGGGGGTGACTTTAAAAACGCTTCCCCAGCCGTGCGTGCCGCCGCGTTCCGTCGTGCCGTACAGCTTGCCGTCGGCCTTCATCAGGCCCGCATACGGCTGTTCGCCATCACCCTCGCCATAGGGGCCGAAACTGTGGAGAACCGTTTCTTTGCCCGACGCGGAGACCGAGAAGACGGTACCTTCGCCGCCCGCGCCGCCCCCGTACTGAGTCGTGCCGTATAGCGTGCCCTTCACTGAGAACAAACCCGCGTACGGATTGACGCCGTCGCCCGAGCCGCCGAAGCTGTAGAGCACCTCGTACTTAACGCTCGAAGGACCGCAGCACGTTTGCGGCATTGCCCCTGCCGCGCCGATCGGTTGTGGAACGCCGCCGCACCCCGCCAGCAATGCCGCGGCCACCCAGATGTTTAGCGCGGGGCGGCCAAAGCCTGAAATCCTCATCGCCTGTCTCCTGAATCGCGTGCCCGTGTGATTTCGAAGATCGTGCCACAGCCGCGCGACTTCTTGCACAAGGTGGTTTGGTAGCCGCCGCCGCCGGCGGTCGTACCGTACAGGTTGTGAGCGGGGTCGAAGATCATGCCTGTGTAGGGCAGAGCGCCGTCCTTTCCGTTTCCGAAGTTATGCAGGACGTTCTCCTTCCATTTGCCGCCCGCACCTGGGACCAATTCAAAGGCGATGCCGGAACCGTAAAGGCCGCCCTCGACCGTCGTGCCGTACAGAGCGCCACGATCGTCGAGGATCAGGTCGCCTCTGGTGAGGTTTCCATCCGTCCCGTAACCGAAATCGTGAATTACTCGCTCCGTCCATTTATTTTTCTTCGAGCGCGCCAACTTGAAGACGGTCCCGCATCCATAAAGGAGACATGCATGCGGCACCACTGCGCTGTGCGCGCCGCCTTGGGCGGTGACGCCAAATAAGTTTCCGGACGCGTCGAAGGTGAGGCCGGACGCGGGGCCCGCACCGTCAATCCCTTTTCCGAAGCTATGCAGAACTTTCAGCGTCCAAGTGCCGCTCGTACCGGGCTTCAATTCGAACGCCGTACCGCAGCCGTAGCCACCGCAAGCAGACCGGTATGCGCCGCTAAATTCGGTGGTGCCGTAAAGATTACCGGCGCTATCGAACGCCAGCTTACCCTCGGGTCCCGACCCTTCGTCGTTCGTGAACGAGTGCAAAGTCGATTTTTCCCACGAACCGTTGCGTTGGGGTGTTAACTCAAAGATCGTACCGTCGTCCCGCTCTCCACCCTCTGCGGTCGTTCCGTAGAGATTCCCAGCGGCGTCGAAGATGAGCGCGCCCTCCGGACTTGTTCCGTCGATCTCACCCCTGAACCCGTGGAGCACTTTCTCCGTCCGTTGTCCGTTGTTCGGGAACAACTCGAAGATCGCACCGCAGTTGACGCTGCCGCTGCAGTACGGGCCACCGGCCGAGGTTGAGCCGAACAGGTCTCCCTTGGCATCCAGGGTCAAGCCGGCGCGGGGGAAGAAGCCGAGAGGATCGCTCGCAAAGAAACTGTGCAGTACTTTTTCTTGCCAGTTGCCGCTTGCGGTGCGCATCAACTCGAAGACGATGCCGCAGCTTTCAACGATGTTGCATCCCGCCTCGCCGCCGCTTTGCGTGGTGCCGTATAAATTGCCGGCGGCGTCGAAGACCAACCCCGCGTAAATATTGTAAGCTCCGTCTGTGTAGTTGAAGGTGTGCAGCGAGGCCTCGTTCCAGCGGTTTGGACCGGGGGCCGTGATAGGCGGGTTGCGTTCCGAAATTTCGCCGGTCGTGACCGGAACGCCGCCGCATCCGGTGAGCGACGCCGAAACGGCGCTCATGCCTGCGGCAGTGGCGACTCTCAATAGACAGAGGCGAACGCTGTGAATGATCACGAACTGTGCTCCACGTTTTTTGAACGGCTCGGCGTGAAGGGACTTTCGCCGCGGCCAAGTGCTATCCCAGCGGCGCCCGCCGCAGGCATAGCCGGACCGCCGCGAAAAAGCTTGCTCTGCTATGGCACGTTCGCCTTGGGTCGCTATTATTTGCGCCGCGCTCGTGCTGCCCGCATCGGCACGAGGTGCGTCGGTCAGCCTCCGGCTTCAGACTGATCGGCCGGCATACGTCACCGGCGAGACGGTACGCGTGCGTTTCGTCGTTACCAACCTGACGGCATCGCCGCTTCGTTACTACGATGAATCCGGGCTTACGCCGGTTGTGCTGAGAATCGTCGACGGCCAAGGCAAACCGGTGCCCTCGAGCAGCCACGGCCACGGCCCCTATGTATTCACCGTGAGTGTCGGAAGCATGGTGGTACCTCTGGGGAGCTCGTCGCTGAAGACAAACGACTGGCGCCGCGGACGTGTCTGGCGAGAGTGGTGGGACGTCGGACTCTTTGGGTATCGCCTCAGCCGGCCGGGCAACTACACGATGGTCGCGGCCGGGAGCTTCGAGCACTTCAGCGTGAAGGGGTCGTCGCCCGTAACCATTCAGGTTCTCGCAGAGGCGGCGGCGCGCGCACGGCCCCCTGATCTGCTGGCTGATGCGCGAATGACTGCGGTCTTTGCAAGGCTAGCCGACGAATACACTCGGCTTCGCACGGATCTGATCGCGATGATCGCGATGATCCGCGGGGGTGCGAACTGGGAAGACCTGCTTCAGAGGTATCCGGACTGGGAACAGGCGCGCGACGACTTCCAGAGTCGCATCGATGCCCTTTCGAGTTCGGGAAATTCCAAGTCACCGTACGTGCAAGTCAATGCCAACCTGGAGAATGCCACGGAGGGGCTCGGCGCAACCGGAGACCGGGCATTCGCCTGCGATGCTGCGAACGCAATGACCGACCTTGCCGTCGCAGATTACTTCGCTGATGCCGTCCGGAGCGAGCTCGCGGCAAGCAAAGCGCGTATCGGCGACGCAGCGAATCCTCCGCCGTACGCTTCACCCGACGGATATTGTAAGACGCCAAGCACTCCTACGTCGCCGCCGGACTCGGCTCCAATCAAAGGACGCAATTTGAGGGCGTGGACTCAAAAGCAATACAGGCCGCGACTTGACGAGCACGAAAGAGACCGGTGACGGTCATTTTGCCCTCGGAGGATTCGCGTTGCACAACGTATCACGTCGCGCTCTCATTACGGCGACCGCGCTCGCATTTGCCGGCTGTTCCGGTAACGCGCCCACTAACGGCGCTTTCGCTCCGCCCCTGGCTTTGCAGAGGCGAAACGCCTCCCCGACGTTTGCGTTGCCGAACGTGGCGTCGGGGTGGCCGAAAAAGAAGAACCAGCCGATCCTGTTCGCCGCGGATGGCCCGAGCGGCGTGCTGATGTTCGATCCGAACAAGGCTGATGGATCACCCGAGGGATCGATCGTCGAGGGAATTAGCGGAGCCGCCGGCTTAGCCGTCGATAGCAAGTGCACGCTCTACGTTGCCAACATCTCTGCCGACACGGTCACGGTCTATCCGCGCGGATACATCTCGCCAAAGTATATCATTTCAGACGGCCTGAGCTGGCCTTACGGAGTCGGAATCGACTCGAAAGGCGACGTTTTCGTCAGCAACATTTACTCGGACACGCTGACCGCTTACCATAAAGGCCAAACCTCGCCGTATGAGACGATCAGCTTCGACACGTATGGCGCGGTGATGGGCGTCGCCGTGGACGCGAAGGACAACATCTGGGTCGTCTCCGACTATGGGCCGCCGTACCTGGTATTCGAAGTTCCTTCCGGCACGACGCAAGTCAACGACGCCAAGCTGCAGGACCTCGACGTGCCGATCGGTATTGCGTTCGGTCAGAACGACGAGATGTACGTTTCAAATCTCGAGTCGTCCGTCGTCAACGTTTATAAGTACGGTTCGACGAAGCCATCGAGAACGATCGTTTCCGGAGTCGAGCACTATGGGGCGACGCTCAACGCCGTCACCGCAGCGGGTCTGTACTTTCAGGCGAACCAAGTCGAAAACGTGGTTGGCTACAAGAGCGGTGCGAGCCAGCCGTTCTCGACCTTGAACGTTACCGAGCCGCTCGGCTTGGCTTCCTGTCCGCTCGTAAAAAAATAGGGAAGGTGCCGCGACGGTTACTTACGACGGCGGCTGAGCGCCACGCTGTATACTGGCACGCCGGACTCGATGATCTCGCTTGTCTCGTACCCTCCTGCGGGGTAGTCGTAGACCAGTACATCCCACCTCGCAATATACCGGTCGTAATAGTATTCGTTTACGACGATCGCTTTGCCGCCGGCAATGATGAATTGCCGGGCATCGTAGGCGCCGGCAAGTGCGGTCGAACCAGCTAACGTTCCGTAGCCTTCGCTAATCGAATAGCGCTGAATTTCGGGGTTAACCGGCTGACCGACGGTAAGGTAGTGCCCGTCCCATTGCAGGCCGCCTGCCCAGCTGACCCCGCCCTCGAGGTTAACGGCCTTCAGCGACTTGGCTTGGCGCGGAAGCTCGGCGAGTTCGAAGTCGTAGCCGTAGCCGCGGGCCGGGGTTCCGTCGACAAAGAGATTGCCGGCACGGTCGTAGGCGCAGTATGCATAGCTGAATATCGCGGGGTCCGTATACGTTCTCGGTTTACCCTTGGCTTTCCGGTAGACGACGAGGTTGGCGCCGCCTCCGCTCGTGTCGCCTGCGGTTGTGACCGCGAGGTTGCCGCTGGACGGATCGACGGCGCAGGCGACGGGTCCGCTTCCCGGTACCGATACCTTGCCGATCGGCTGCGTTCCGCCGTGCGCGTACTCGACAACGGTGTTCTTGGTGTAGTCGGTAATATAGACGTTGCCCTTCGTGTCGGTGCAGTCGCCCAGCGGATACGAAAAGTTCGTCAGCTGCCCTTCCAGCTCGTCCTGTGGGTATGAGTACGCGTCGACGACGGTATCGGTGGTGACATAGAGCAGGTCCTTTACGTTCGCATTGGGCGCCATCCACGACGTGTCGTGGCCGGCATGCGTCGCGATCGCGGCGATTTGCGGCGTCGCACCGCGCGCGCCGACGGGCGGCTGCGATCCCCCGCAGGCCGCGAGCAAAGCAGAAGCGGCAAGCGTTGCCAAAGGGCGCCGGCCAACGATCGTTCCCATAATTGGCGTCTCCTTATCCTTTCCAGGGTAGCATCCCCGCGCAAATTCGGGCATCCGGGAATGTACGGAGGTGCGCCTGGCGTAGTACGTAATTTTCGCGGGAGGAGGGTAGGCAGATGACGATAATTGCGCTCGCAATACTGATTGCGCAGGCGACGCCGAGTCCATCGGCGACGCTGTGTATGACCGAGGCCGCTGGCGTAGAAAAAGGCGCCGTGGTACAGATCGATGAGGTGCCTACGAACCAAGGCGCCTTTTATGCCACCGTGTCGGTACTTGTTGGACCTGACGGTAAGGTTGAAAAGGCCACGATAGTTAAACCGAGCGGCAACTTTCAGTTCGACATGGCGTCGGTAACCGCGGCAAAGCACTCGACCTATACGCCGAAGAAAGTCGACTGTATGCCGGTGGAAGGAACGGTCTTGTTCAATACGTCGTTCGTTCCACCGGGGTAGCCTCAAGGATACGTTCCGCGCTCGTCGTATAGCAAGCACTCTTCCGTCCAACGACCAGCACTTCGCCGCATATTTGGAGGTCAGCAATGTCGAGCTCGAACGGTTCGCCGGACTCGCAAAAACGCGTGCAGCGTGAAGTGCTGCCGATCCCGGACCAGCCTTACGCCGGCTTCGTTGCCTACGATGCGAAGGACCCAGACTCGAGGTTTCCGCCGATCAAGCCCCTGCGGCCGCCCAAGGGCGCTCCAAACGTGCTCATCGTCCTGATTGACGACGTTGGTTTCGGTGCGTCGACCGTCTTCGGAGGTCCTTGCCAGGCGCCCACCGCCGAGCGAATCGCCAAAGACGGGTTGCGGTACACGCGCTTTCATACGACGGCACTCTGCTCTCCGACGCGCGCCGCATTATTGAGCGGCCGCAACCACCACACGGTTGCGATGGGCGGTATCACGGAAATCGCGACGTCGGCGCCAGGCTACACGTCGGTGCGGCCCAACTCGATGGCGCCGCTGCCTGAGATTCTCCGGCTCAACGGCTATTCGACCGCGCAGTTTGGGAAGTGCCACGAGGTGCCGGTTTGGGAAGCCACCCCCGTAGGGCCATTCGATCGCTGGCCGACGGGCTCCGGCTTCGAATACTTCTATGGTTTCGTTGCGGGCGAGACCAATCAGTGGTACCCCGCGATTCACGAGGGTACGAAAGCCGTGGAGCCGCCGAAGACGCCCGAAGAGGGCTACCACTTCATGGAAGACATGACGGATCGCGCGATCGCGTGGGTGCGCCAGCAGCGATTGCTAGCCGGCGATAAGCCGTTCTTCATGTATTTTGCGCCCGGCGCCACGCACGCCCCGCATCACGTGCCGAAAGAGTGGGCCGACAAGTACAAAGGCAAGTTCGATCAGGGCTGGGACAAGCTGCGCGAAGAGACCTTTGCGCGCCAAAAGCAACTCGGCGTGATCCCGCAGGACTGCGAGCTCACGGCGCGCCCGAAGGAGATTCCGTCCTGGGATTCTCAAGCGCCCGAGTTCCAACGCGTACTCGCGCGCGAGATGGAAGTCTACGCCGGCTACTTTTCGTTCGCCGATTATCACATCGGCCGCCTCATCGACGCGCTCGACCAAGTCGACGCGCTCGACGATACCTTGATCTACTATATTATCGGCGACAACGGCGCCTCTGCCGAGGGCACGCCGCAAGGCACCTTCAACGAGATGATCCCGTTCAACGGGCTTAACGCGCTCGAAACGGTTGCTTTCCTTACCGCGCGCATTGACAAACTCGGCGGCCCGGAATCGTACAACCATTACGCCGTCGGCTGGGCTCACGCCATGGACACGCCGTACCAATGGACCAAGCAAGTCGCTTCGCACTGGGGCGGGACGCGCAACGGCACGATCGTCCGCTGGCCGAAGGGCATCGAGGCAAAGGGTGAGATCCGGAACCAATTTCATCACGTCATCGACGTGGCGCCGACGGTTCTGGAGGCAGCACAGCTTCCGGAGCCCTATATGGTCAATAGCGTCGGGCAGGTTCCGATGCAAGGCGTCAGCATGCTCTACAGCTTCGACGACCCTGCGGCAGCGGAACGCCACGAAACGCAATACTTCGAGATGTTCGGCAATCGCGGAATCTACCATAAGGGTTGGACGGCGGTCACGCGCCACCGAACGCCATGGATCATGACGGGCGCGGCCCCGCCATTTGACGACGACGTGTGGGAACTCTACGATACGAACAAGGATTGGTCGCAGGCGCACGATCTCGCAAAAGAGATGCCCGATAAACTGCACGATTTGCAGCGTCTGTGGCTCATCGAAGCCACGCGCAACAACCTCTTGCCGATGGACGATCGCGGCGCGGAGAGATTCGACTCCGACCTCGCGGGGAGACCGGTTATCGTTCGCGGGAACGCGCAGGTGCTTGCCAACGGAATGGGCGCCCTGAACGAAAACGGCCTCATCAATCTCAAGAACAAGAGCTACTCGATAACCGCACAGGTCATCGTCCCCGAGGGAACGACCGCGCAAGGCGTCATCCTTTCGCAGGGTGGAATCGGCGGCGGCTGGATGTTCTACGTCGAAGACGGAAATCCAAAGTACCTGTACAACTTCGCCGGTCTCGGAGAGACCGAGATCGTCTCCACTGAGGCGTTAAGCCCCGGGACGCACCAGGTCAGGATGGAGTTTGCCTACGACGGAGGGGGCGTTGCCAAGGGGGGCACCGTGTCGCTCTTCATCGACGGCAAAGCCGTCGGCAGCGGTCGTCTCGAACAGACCATCCCAATCGTATTTTCTGCAGACGAGACCTCCGACGTCGGCCTCAAGCGCGGTTCCCCGATGAAACCCGACATGCCGTCGGCAAAGAGCGCCTTCAACGGCACCGTGCAGGTCGTCGTCCTTGAGACCAGCGGCGAGAGCCACGATCATCTGCTCGATCGCGAACAGCTGCTCAACATGATCATGGCCCGGCAATAGCGGAGCCCGTTAGCTCGTCAGTACGATTGAACGCAGGACTGACTGGCGATGCTGTACATCGGCTGCATCGTGTACGAGTGCGAGCCGAAGGGGTCGTTCGCGATGTCGACCCACGCACAGAAGTCGTTTATGTCACCACCCTCAAACTGCCAGCCCGTCGGCGGGTCGGGGTCGATAACGGAGCTGCCTTGCATGTGACCCTCGACGATCGTTACGCCTTCGTCGGCCGCGGTTTCGTCGGACGGCGGGGTGGTATAGCCGGCTCCGCAGGCTGCGCCCGCATCGGGCATGTACGGCAGGTTTGTGTACGATACGAACCGGCTCTTGCTTGACGTCACACCCTGAGACGCGCACCATTGCGTGCCGAATCCGACCGTGCTGCGTCCGTGGGGCGTCGCGACCACGTACGAGGCATTGGCGTTATAACCGAAGTGCGCGACGCCTTTGAGCGCCTCAGCGGCGACCTGGGAATCGGTGGGATTTTTCGGAACGTGCGCGTTGTCGTCCCAGGCACCGCCTAACTGCGATGAGGGATTCGTAATGTAGATCGTTTCGCCGCTGACGATTTCGTAGTACTGCGTGTAGATGTTGTTATGACCGCTGCCGCCCATGTTGGCGATATAGTTTTTGAGCAGCGGCTTGACTTTATCCGGATCGCCGTACTTCGCGTAACCCCAGAAGATCAAGAAGACCTTCGGGGTAACCTCCACCGGGCCGCCGCCGTAGGTGATGCCGCTGCTGCTGTTGCGGCGAGCTTGCCCGCGGGTGGCCATATAGTGCGGCACGTGGTAAAGGATACCGTCCTGCTGGACCCATCCCGGTCCGAACGCAATGCCGCGGGCTTGCGGCTGGGTCGCCGACGGGGCCGTAGGCGAAACGCCGCCGTTTGCGGCACAGCCCGCCATCGCGAGAACGGTGATGCAGCCAAGGACTGCGGCAAAGCGCGATTGCTTGTGCATAGAATCCATCGACCTTTCCTTCGGGCAAGGCTGTCGCGCCTCGCCGAGCAAGACAGCTTTTGAGGCTCGCGGCAGGACCCCTGCAGAAGAGGCCCCGCGTTCGAATAGCTAGAACGGAAAATCGCTTCGCGTCAGCCCGACGTTGATCTTTAGATCGTTGAGCGATTCATCCAGGACGATCTGCGATCCCGCATACATGATCTGCCGAATCGGCCAATGCGTCGACTTAGAAAAATAGACCACCTGCTCCGAGATGCCGTGGTTCGTGGCCGGGTCGGCAACCTTGAGATCCAAACGGTCGGTTGCGATGCCTCCGATTTTACCGCCGTCGACCTGCGTGAGCGCCCCGGGGATGGTCGCATAGTCGTCGATGTCGCCCGGCAGCAGCCCGTCCGGAATCGTGACGCCGTGCAGCGAAACGGCGCGTGGATCGTCGACGCCGATCTTCACGTGGATGCCGGAGAGAATGCCGCCAGGATGGGCGCTCACGCGGTCGCCGCCCGTCCATACCGCGCCCGACCCTTTGCCGTCGCCGCTAAGAATCACCGTCTTGAGGTAGTGTGGCTTCATGAACGAATATTGATAGACGCGGTCCTGTGTTTTCGGTCCGTTGACTTCGTACGAGTGCAGCACGCACGTGTAGTCGCTCACGCGGGCAAACGTGCGGTCGAATGCGGCAATCGCGGGCTGCTCTTTGGTCGCGCGCGCGGCGAGGCAACTCGCGCCAACGCAGCTCGCGCCAACGAGCGCGGCCAGCGCCAACGGACGTTTCAAAGCTTTCGACCTCCCATGCGGCCGCCGACGATCAGCACGTTGCTCATCGCGTGCTTGCGGCCGAACGAGGTACGAAAGTGACCGCTCACCGTCACCTGGCTTCCATCGCTGACGTTCGGATTATCGAACTCGATGACGTTGATGCAGGCGCCGTCGCAGAGCTGGTAGACCGTCGCCGAGCGGCGGCGCATCCGGCTAGCCGTCGGATTCTTTGCCGTTCCCGACACGGTCAGATCCTGTCCGTCATACTTGGAGGGGTTGGCGGCCAGCGCGGACGGCGCGACCGATTGGCTCGCATGGCCGCATGCGACGGTCAATGCAGCGGCAGCCATAAGCGCAATATACGTCGCGGCACGTGAGGACGATGAAAATAATGACATCATTTCTTACTCGATTTCGAGGTGGCGTTCTTAGAGTTTGGTTTGGGTTTCTTGGAGGCGTTGCGATTGAAAGAGATCGCGGCTAATACGAGCGACTTTAGAGCGCGTTTGTCGATCTTGTCGTTTTCGAAGAAATCGATCGCGCGCCTCTGGTTCCCGTCTAGGCTCGCATTGAATAGTTTGTTGGGATCCGGAAGATGCGCACCCTGGTTGAACGTGAGCTTCACCTTTCCTTTGTAGGCGTCGCCGCATGCGATTATCCCATCGCGATACCAGACGGGAGTTCCCATCCATTTCCACTCCTCGATTACCTCAGGATCGGCTGCTCGAATGACTTTGCGAACTTCCGTAAAGGTGTCGCCGCGCCAGTCATCCAGTTCTGCTATCCGTTCGTCGATTTTTTGCGATGGGCTCTTCATTTTCAAATCGTGTCTCTCCGTACTTCGCTTTTCTTCCGGCCATCCCGCCGCGCCTGCGAGCCGCAATCTTCGGAACTCACCCAACTTTAAGGTAGAGTCGCGCCGCTCGCATACGCTCCGCTTATACCCAATTTAGCCCCCAGCTGCGCGCGCGAGCCGATCCCAAGCTTCTGGTACGCGGACGCCAAGTGCTTCTCGACGGTCTTATGCGTTATCGAAAGCCGCTTCGCAATCTCCAGGTTCGATTTGCCGCGCGCGGCCAGCGTTGCGATCTCGTGCTCGCGCGCCGAGAGCACTCTGGGCGTTCCGTCCTCGGCTGCGCTAGCGCCCTCCAGGCGATGAATGTGATACGTCGCACCGCAGCGGCGGAAAAGCGCGAGCGCGCCCGCCGGCTCGCCGGCGGCCTCCAGCGCTTCGGCTTCGAGCAGCGGCATCCGCAGGCGGTAAAAGCCCGCGGCGGCGTCGCAAGCGAGCGGCGCAGCCTCGCTCGCGAGTCCGTCGCGCAGATATTCGAAGGCCTTGAATAGCGCGAGCGCCGGGCGCTCCGGCATCTCCATGCTGGCGCTCGCGGCTCGCTCGAGGTAGCCTCTCGCGCGCTCGCGATCGTCGCGCGCACCGTATCGCGCGACCGCCAACAGCGTGATGACGTTCCCTCGTAAAAGTTCGCATTCGGGCAGCGCGCGATGCAGCAGGTCGGCTGCGTCGCGGGCGCGTCCGCGGCGCGCCATGATCTCCGCGAAACCGCCGCCGCACTCGACGTCGGGCCTTGCCGAAATCGTCGTTTCAAATCCATCGAACCACCTCTCGATCAGGTCTCGATCGTCTAGCGCGGCGCCGATCACGGATCCCCACGCGCTGCCAAACACGATGCTGACGCGATTCTCGCTCGATGTCGAAACCTGCTCGATTTCCGCGCGCGCCTGCGCCAGGTCGCCGCGCAGCAACGCGCACAACGCGGCGAAGGCGTGCACCATCTCCTCGCTGTGGCGGCTGCGGGCTTCGCGCGATAAGCGCAGCGCCCGCGCGATATTCGCTTGCGCTTCCTCGTGAAGCCCGAAGAACGAGAAGCACATCGCGCCGTTGATGTATGCTCCGGCGGCGGTCTGCGGCGCGCCGCTGGCTTCGGCGGCAGCACTCCAAGCACCGAACTCCCGCCGGAAGCCCTCGAGATCGCCGAGGGTCATCGCCGCGAAGGCCGCGACGTTATGAAAGCGCAGCCGAACGTCGGGAACCTGCAGCGCGCGGGCGTCGACCCGTTCGAGATGGCGACCGGCGCGCGTCGGAAAGCCGAAGGTGGCTGCCAGCCACGCGAGCCCGAGGTGCACGCGACTGCGCGCCAGATATTCGTGGACGTCGAGCCGCGCCAGCATTGCTTCGAGAGGTGCGGTCGGCTCGAGCAATCCGATTCCGTAAGCCGTGATCGCCGCTGCCGCGCGACAGCCGGCCTCGCGTTCGTATTCACCAGCGGCGCGAAAGATGTCCGCGGCCATTTCATACGTCGCCTGCGCTTCTTTCGTGCAGCTCATGGCGAGGCGGCGGTCGGCAACCTTTTTGAGGATTGTGCCACGCGCCAACGCGTCCATGTCAAACTCGAGCGTTCGCTCGTAAAAGGCGATGGCGTCTTCGTGGGCATGGACGCTCGACGCGGCGTCGCCGGCAAGCTCGTTGTAACGGCAGGCCTTCGCCGAATCTTTCGCGGCCCACCAGTGGTAGGCAAGCGCTTCCAGCGAACGCTTCTCCGGCGGCGCGCCTTCGAGCGCAAGCCCGATTGTCCGGTGGCGCGGCTGCAGCTCCGCACCGAGAAACTCACCGCAAATCGCGTCGCGGGTCAGACCGTGGCGAAAACGAAAGGCTTCCGGCGTGACCTCCTCGACGAGTTGAAGGTCGCGGGCACGCCGCAATGCGGGCAGCAGCGTCGCCGGCTCGGCGTCGAGCGTTGCCGCAAGCAAGGCGAGCCCGAACGTGCGGCCGATCACGGCCGCTTGCGTCACGATGCGTCGTTCGGTTTCGTCGAACGGATGCAAGCGTTCCAAAACCGTGCTGCGCACGCTCTGCGGTACCTCGTAGCGGCGCTTGGCTTCGGCGTGAGTTTCGCTTTGCTCTACCGCGCTCTTCAAGAGTTCCTCGGTAAAGAACGGGTTGCCGTCGCCGGCAAGTGCGATCGCGCGGCGCGTCTCTTCGGGCAGCGGAATACCGTCGAGGGCTTCATCTATAAAGCCGCGCAACTCGGAGCCGCGCAGCGGTGCGAGATCGATGCGGCCGGCGCGCGCGTTCCGTGCGATCTTCGCCACTGCACCAGCCGCCGGGTGGCCGGCGGGGAGTTCGTCGCCGCGCACCGATGCAACGACGAGCACGCGCAGGTTTTGCAGCTTCGGTCCGAGATAGGCCAGCAAGTCGAGCGACGCCGCGTCGGCCCAGTGCAAATCCTCGACGACGAGAAGCGACGCCGTGCGAGTAGCGATCGATGCGAGACGGTCGACGATCGCATCGAACTGCTCGTGCTTGGTGGCGGCGGCAATGGGTTCAAATCCTGGGTCGATGCGCGAGACCGCTTCGAGGATCGGCCCATACGGCCGGGTCGCAAACTCCAGGCACGCGCCGTATGCAATTTTCCAGCGCGAATAGGCGAGGGACCCGCAGAACTCCGAGATCAGGCGGGATTTACCGACGCCGGCGTCGCCCACGACGAGAACCAAACCCCCATGCGAGAGGCCGGCTTCGAGCCGGCGCTCGCGAAGGTAGGCGAGTTCCTGCCGACGACCGATGAACGGCCGGCAGAGCACGGGCCGCACGATCATAGAGCGGCCAGTTTCGCTAGCCGCCGAGGGGCCGCCTACGCGCCTCCGGCGCGATCCAGCTTCTGCGTCAGCCGCGCGTAGGCTGCGGATTCTACCGCCGTTAGGCTTCGTGCACGCTCGTAATAGCGGCGCGCATCGGTGCCGGCATGAATCGCCGCGGCGTTGTCGCCGGCCAGTTCGTTGTAGTGCAGGGCCCGCCGAGCGTCGGCGCCGGCCCAAGCGTGATAGGCCAGCTCCTCGAGCGGCACTTGCGTGAACTGCCGCCTTCGTTCGAGTACGCGCGCGATCCGGCGGTGAAGCGGCCGCGCTCTTGCGCCGAGAAACTCGGCATAAATGATGTCGCGCGTCAGTGCGTGACGGAACGAGTAGCGATCCTCTGCCGCAATCCGAATCAACTGGAGGTTGCAGGCCTGCTCGAGCGCGGCTCGCACTCGTGTCTCGGAGCGTGCCGTCGCCGCCGCGAGAACCTGCAGGTCGAAGTCGCGCCCGACGACGGAGGCCCGCATGACGACGGCGCGCGCGCTGCGGTCCAAACGCGCAAGGCGCCGCAGAACCGTGCTGCGCACGACGTCGGGAATGGACACAGGCCAACCATACCGCGCGTCGTCCTTCGGAGGAATGGGGGGCAAAGGTAGGGTCGCCCCCCATATTCCCCGTTACCGCCGCGACGTACGATTCCTATGAGTTAAGGAGGTACCCTCATGCGTTGTAACTCGCCGAAAGCGGCATACCGGAGTTTCCTTGGCGCCGTCGCGGTCGCGCTGCTCGCGGGCTGCGCCGGGCAGACGGCCGCGATTCCATCGGTCGCCGGAATAGGAACCAACTTGAGCGCGCCCGACGTGAGCGCGCCACCGAAGTGCAAAGGGCAGAAGAACAGTAAGGACTATGCCACTTCGGCCACCCAAAACATGAAGGTCGCGGGAGGCACGCTGTGCGTTCCCGAGTTCGGTGGCTGGGGCGGCAATCTGCAGTATCCCAACCTGAACTATTCGCAGACCTTTACGGTTACGTTGACCAGCAGTACTACGGCCTATAGCGGCGGAACCTGGCCGCCGGCCGGTTCGTCGAAACCGATCTTCTACATCGGATACGCATTCGACGGCTTTCCAACCTTTGGGGGAACGCTGCCTCACGGAACTCCGGTTGAGAGCTCGCACCTCACCCCAAACGGCAAGTATACCGTTGAAATATGGGAGTACCGTTACGACGGCCTTTGGACCGACTTCGGTTCGTGCTTCGAAACCGCGAAGAAGTCGACTAAATACGGGGGCTCGATCGGGGCCGTTGGTGCGCCGTGGATAAACCAGCACTTTGGAGACAAGACCGGCGTGATCGAGATATTCAAAGGCGCGCTCGTAAGCAACCCTTGCTAACGCGACGCTTCGTCAAACTTTGGGAGGTGCGGTCGATTCGTACTTGACCACCTCGATGCCGAAATGATGGGCGAGTCCGAGAGGCGTCATGCCGATAGAGCGCATGACGCCGATCGAACGAGCGTTTTCGGGAAACGCGACGGCCACGATTCGCGACATGTTAAGGCGTGAAAAGCCATGGGTCAGCATCGCCCTTGCCGCTTCGGAAGCGTAGCCTTGCCCCCAATGCGGAGAGTCCAGCACGAACGCGACCTCGACCTCCGGCGTCTGCTCGAGCCGGCCGAGCCCGCAGTGTCCGATGATCGTTCCGAGGCTCTTGACGACGACGGGATAGAAGCCATAACCCTGCTCGATGTCCAGCTCCCGCATCCGCGTTATTATCCGAGCGGTTCGTTCGGGACTCCATACGCCGCCCGGAATGAACTGCATCACCTCGGGCTTGAGGTAGATGTCTGCCACCGCCGCGGTGTCGTCGTCGCTCCACTTACGAATGAGCAGGCGCTCGGTCTCAACGACCACAGAACTCATCGCGTTACCGCGCGCTCGCGTGCTACGGAGCTTTGATCGGAATGAATTTGCGTGGCCGCTGTCCGAAATCGAAGGCGTCGACCGGTGCAGCCGCGCGCGCATCGCTGGCCGACAACCTCTGCAGACCGAAGATGTCCTCGACGAAGCGAAGGATGCTCGCGGTCTCGTAATGGACGTGCGAAACATAGTCATTTTTCGCATACGGCGAAATAATCAATAGCGGAACCCGCACCCCTAACCCATCGGCATCCACGTACGGGGGAGCCTCCGGATCGTACCACCCGCCGTAGCCGTCCCAAACGACGAAGATGGCACTAGAGTTCCAGTACTTCGACTTGCCGACGGCGTTGACCAGCGAAGCGACCCAGGAGGGCCCGGTCCTTGAATCACTGCCGGCTTGGTCGGAGTTCGCGTACGTCGGCGTGACCCACGTTACCGTTCGAAGATTCCCGTTTGCCACGTTGGTGAGAAACCGCGACGGCGGCGAAATCACATCTTTGTCCCAATCGGGTCCGTAGCAGATGTGGTCGATCGCCTGATAGGCGCTCCAAATGCCGTCTCCGATAGCGGCGTCGTTTCGCCTTTCGTCGCCGCTGCCGCACGGTTTGACGCCGCCCTCGACCGGCGATGCATAGTAGGCCCAGGAGATTCCCGCGCGGTCGAGCTCGTCGCCTAGCGTAGTGTTGTTGAAGCAAGGCTGGATGAGACTGTCGTACTCGCGTCTCTGGTTGAGCGTGCGGATCCGGTCGCTGGGGCCGCCGGGACAGCCCCAGCCTCCGCCAACGGGATAGCCGGTGGTCCCGTCCGCTTGACCCGCAATAAGATACTGATGCGAAACAAAACTGCTGCCGTCGTAGTTCGACGCAAACATTTCATCGGCCAAGGCGTACTGCTTTGCCATATCAAGGTACGGCGCGGTTTCGTTGCGTGGCACGTAGGCGTATGGTGGATACTTGATCGGGCACGGCGGGAACCCCGGCTGGTTGCAGGTCCATCCCTCTTTGTAGAAACCGTTCATCCGGCAGTCCGTATCTGGAAGCTTCCCCGTGCCGTTGCACCATTTGCCGTTCACGATGATGTTCCACTTCGTCGCTAGGGAAACGGGCTTGAGCGCGATCTTCTTTTTACCCGCGTAGCCGTAACTCTGCGTGCCGGGATAGCCCAAAAAGAGATTGTTGAAACTCCGGCCTTCCTGAACGATGATGATGACGTGATCGATCTTCTTGCCGGCAGTGTTGGGCACACCCATCGGCGGCTCCGTGCCACCGCCGGTCTTGTCACCCTGAGCGCTCAAAGCGCCGCAACCTGCCAGGATCGCAACGGCCGCGCCGATGCTAAACGCATAGCGGACAAAACCAAGAATTCGCATCTGCCTTCTCCTCGCTCCGTCAACCGAAAGTCAGCGGTGAAGCGTTTCGCCGGTCGGGGGCCGGTGCCTTGCGCCGCCACGGAAAGGGAGCCCGGGCCGCGCAGCCTTTCGTGGTCGCCCTTAATGCATTTTTTACGCTCTAGCTGGTACGCTGGAGAGAGCTTCGTTTTTCAAGGAAATACTAATGCGAAGAGTGACCGCGCCGCGCAACCTCGTGGCAATAGCCGCCGCAGGCCTTTTTGCGGCCTGTTCGTACGGCCGGACGCTGCCGCCGGGCTTGCCGGCTAACGAGGCGGCCGAGCCGGATGAAATGCTCTCCAAGCTCGCCGGGTCGAAGATCTCGCACGTCGTCATTCTCGTTCAAGAGAATCGCACGTTCGACAATCTCTTCCATGGCTACCCGGGCGCGGATTACGCGAACACCGGACTTACGCACGATGGGAAGAGCGTTCGGTTACGCCCGGGCCCCCTCGAGGAGTACTACGACCCGGGCCACACGCATGGCAACTTTGAAACGGAGTACGACGGCGGCAAGAATGACGGCTTCGACGAGGTTGCGTCGTCGCCGCCGAGCTATAAGCTCGCGCCGTATCAGTACGTCAATCATGGTGAAGTTCGCCCGTACTTCGACATCGCGCACGAGTTCACGCTGGCCGACCATATGTTCGCATCGCAGAACGGCCCGAGTTTCCCCGGCCACGAGTACATCATCGCGGGGCAATCGGGCGGCGCTTACGGCGATCCGACTTGGTACGAGCCGTGGGGATGCGATGCGCTGCCTGGGACGACGGTCCAGGTCTACCGCCACGGCCGCTATTTCAAAACCTTTCCGTGCTTCAACTATCAGACGCTCGGGGACGAGCTCGATGCCGCTAAACTTTCCTGGCGCTACTACACGACGCCGCTGACGAAGCTGGGCGTCGAGCTGCTGCCCGATCCGTACGATGCAATTCGGCATATTCGCTTTAGCCGCGATTGGTCGCACGACAACATCGCACAGCCGACGCGCATTATCCGCGATATCAAGGCGGGACGGCTGGCGGCGGTCTCGTGGGTGAACTCGCCGGCGCTGGCCTCCGATCATCCGCAACTCAACGATGGCCACGGACCGTCGTGGATTGCCTACGTCGTCAACGCGATCGGCAATAGCCAATATTACGAGAACACCGCGATCTTCGTGACGTGGGACGACTGGGGCGGCTGGTACGACCACGTCGTTCCGCAGGAGTACGGCGTGCTCGGTCACGGTTTTCGCGTTCCGCTCCTCGTCGCATCCGCGTGGTCCAAGCACGGCTACGTATCCAAGCAGCCGCACGAGTTCGGCAGCATGCTGAGATTTGTCGAGAAGCTCTATGGCCTGCCGTCTCTCGGCACCCGCGACGAGCAGTCCGACGATCTCTCCGACTGCTTCGATTTTACCCAGAAACCACCGAAGTTTAAGCCGATCAAACTCACGACCAAGCCCTTTGATCTCAGAAAGCTCGACGCCGACACCCGCCCGAACGACAACTACTAAGAGCCCTACAGGCTCCTAGCGCACCGGCGGTACCTACGAGCGCCTAAGGCTTCATTTCGAAGACGGTGCCGCAACCGCTGCCGCAGTGCGTGCTGCCGCCGCCCAAGCTCGTCGTCCCCAAGAGATCGCCGGACTTATCTACTATTACGCCGCCGTAGGGCCGCGCGCCATCCTTGCCGGCCTGGAAGCTATAGACGATGCTTTCGGTGTAGCCCGATTTCGCTGGCGTGAGTTCGAAGATGACGCCGCAGCCGACCGTGCACGCCGCACCGCCGCCGGCCAAGGAGCCGGTGCCGTACAGTACGCCGCCCTTGCCGGGGGTCAACTCCTCGTTAGGCTCTTGTGCGTCGGTGCCGCCCTGGAACGTGTAGGGGATGCTTTCCGTGTAGCTCTTACCCTTCGGCGTTAGCGCAAAGACTACGCCGCAACCGCTAACGAATAGAATCGCGCAGCTGCCGCTTCCGCCGACGGTCGTCGTGCCGACGAGCGTGTCGTCCGATGCGAGATAGAGACCGCGGCCGCGGCTCGGGATCTCGCCATCGGTGCCGCTGCCGGCGGCAAAGCGCCACAGAACGCTTTCGGTGTACTTGCCGCCCTTCGGCGTGAGGCTGAACGCCGTGCCGCAACCGGCGGGGCAGACTTTGGAGCCGCCGCCGTTGGCGGTCACGCCATAGAGCACGCCGCCCTTGCCGACGATCACACTCGACTGCGGATATGCACCGTCCTTTCCGCCCTTGAAATCATAAAGGACTTTATAGCCCGTTCCTTTGGTCGATATCTCGAAGACCGTTCCGCATCCGGGCGGGGTCTCGGTGCATGCGCCGCTCCCGCCGTTGTTCGTCACACCGAAGAGCTCGCTGCCGGAGAGCGTCAGCGCGGCAACCGAGGCCGCGCCGTCCTTGCCGCTCGATGTGCCAAAGTCGTAGAGCGTGCTCTCGGTATAGCTCGTGCCTTTCGGGGTCAGTGCGAAGATCACGCCGCATCCGCACGAGCCCGAGCCGCCGGTTGACGTGGTGCCATAAAGCGCGCCGCTCGAATCCATGACCAATCCGGCTTCGGGCGCAGCACCGGCTTTTCGATTTGAGGCGAACTTGTAGAGCGCGGTCTCTTTGTACGTCTTGCCCGAAGGCGTCAGCTTCCAGACGTCGCCGTCGTTGCCGCTGCCTTCCGACGTTGTTCCATAGAGCGCGCCTTTGCTATCTTCGACCGGGTCGCCGTACGGCTGGTAGCCGTCGGTGGATGCATCGGTAAAGGCGTAGAGCACGTCGTCACTCGATCCCATTGCCCGCGCGTGGAACGCGGCTCCGAGGCCTCCGGGCGGAGTGATTTGTGCACCTCCGGCGCATCCCGCGAGCAACGCTCCTAGCGCGACAACGAGTGCAAAGCTTTTGGCGGCCGGCGATAAGCGCATCTCCTCGATCTCCTCATTCGAACTTGCAGTTGGGAGTGCGTGCTGTTCGCGGAGTCGAGGAGTCAACCTGCCCGCCCGCCGGGCCGAAGTCGCTAGGTCGAGCGAATATAGGTGACGGCCGAATGGCCGTCGGTGTCTTTGACTTGGATCTGCTCGGTATCGAGCTTGCTGCACGTGAGGCCCTGCGGAACCACGGTCCACGCCCCGCTCGTCGTGATCGGCGATTGAACCACCCAACATTTTCCGACGATCGTCTGGGCGGTAAACTGGCCCGTGTAACCGTCTTCCACCGCGATCAAGGTAAACGACGATTTAATCGATTCTCCGGCGGGGCTCGATGCCGTTCCGTTGGGCGTGATGCGGATCACGTTGGGCATGTAATAGGCGGGCGTACAGGAGACCAAGCCAAGCGTGATGGCAACCGTTAGTGAAAGATGGCGCGGCCGGTTCATGCAAAAATCTTCCTTCTGAGCCGTTCGCGCCCCTGGGGACGGGGCGGTTGGTGGGAGAAGCGCCGCTCTATGGCGCCGCCGACCGGAGCGATTACGCTGCTTTTTAGCGATATCGAGGGAAGCACGCAACGCTGGGAGGAGCGGCCGGAGGCAATGGTCTCGGCACTGCACCGTCACGACCAGCTGCTGCGCGGCGCGATCGAAGCAAACCGCGGCCACATCTTCAAGACCGTCGGCGACGCGTTCTGCGCGGCGTTCTCGCACGCGACCGATGGGGTAGCGGCGGCGTTGGATGCGCAGCGCGCGCTGGCGGCGGAAGATTTCTCGTCGGTCGGCGGACTCGCCGTCCGCATTGCCGTGCATAGCGGCACGACCCACGAGCGAGACGGCGACTATTTCGGTCCCACGGTGAACCGCGTCGCGCGACTCCTGGCCGTGGTGCACGGCGAGCAGGTCGTGATCTCGGGAGAGACTGCGCAGCTGCTGCCCGATCCGCTGCCTGACCAAGCGCAGCTGCTCGACCTCGGCAGTCACCGTTTGAAGGACTTGGTCGAGCCGGAGCACGTGTGGCAACTAACGGCGCCGGGCCTGCGCGACGTCTTTCCGCCGCTGCTTTCGCTGGGATCGCTTCCGAACAATCTGCCGCGGCAGGTAACGCCGCTGATCGGTCGCGACGAGGTGGTCGCCGAGGTCGAAGCGCTGATCGCGCAAGCTCCGCTGGTAACCTTGGTGGGAACCGGCGGCGTCGGCAAGACGCGCGTTGCCTTGCAGGCCGGTGCGGACGTGCTCGACGGCTCCGGCGACGGCGTGTGGTTCGTGGAGTTGGCGCCGCTGAGCGATCCGAGTTTGGTCGCGGGCACGATCGCAACGACGTTGGGATTACGCGAGCAGGTGGAGCGTCCGGTGCTCGAAACGCTGCTGGGATATCTAAAACGAAAGCGATTGCTCCTCATCCTGGACAACTGCGAGCACGTCATCGCCGAGGCCGCGCTGATCGCCGAAACGATTCTGCGCGACTGCCCGGAGGTTCGGCTGCTGGCAACCAGTCGCGAAGCGCTGCGCATCTCCGGCGAGCATCCGTACCGAATGCCGTCGCTGGGGGTTCCGCCGGACGGTGCCGCGCTCACCGCGGCGGCGGCGGCGGAACATGGCGCGGTCGCGTTGTTTGCGCAGCGCGCCGCGATCTCCGAGGCGAAGTTCCGGCTCACCGACGAGAACGCGCCGCTCGTGGGGGAGATCGTTCGCCGCCTCGACGGCATTCCATTAGCGATCGAGTTGGCCGCGGCACGCGTAAAGCTGCTGACGGTGGCTCAAATTGCCAAGAAGTTAGACGAGCGCTTTGCGGTGCTGACCGGCGGAAGCCGCACCGCGTTACCCCGCCAGCAAACGATGCGCGCGCTCATCGACTGGAGCTACGATCTGCTCTCCGCAGCGGAGCAGAGGTTGTTCCGGCGGCTGTCGATCTTTGCCGGGGGGTGGACGCTCGACACGGCGAGCGAGGTCTGCGCCGGCGACGACGTCCTCGACCTGCTCTCTGCACTGGTCGACAAGTCGCTGGTCGTTGCCGAGCCGGCGGGCGAACAGCAGCGTTACGGGTTGCTGGAGTCGACCCGAGAGTACGCGCGCGAACGGCTGGCGCAAAGCGGCGAGCTCGAGGCGATCGCGCGCGGACACGCGGAGGCTTATCTCGCTCTTGCCGAGCGCTTGGACGATGCCTTCGACTCGACTCCCGACCGCGAGTGGTTGTCGCAAACGGAGCCGGAGTTGGAGAACTGGCGCGTGGCGCTGACGTGGTCGCTCGGCGCACGAAACGAGGTTCTGCTCGGGCAACGCCTGACCGCTAAACTGGGCGACGTCTGGCACAGCTTCGGCCCGAGCGAAGGACTACGCTGGGTGCGCACGGCGCTCGAACTGGTTGATGAGACGACGCCGCCCGCGGTCGTCGCGCAGCTCGACCTTGCCGAAGCGCTCCTGTACGAACCGCTTGGCCGGATTAGATTGAGTCACATTCCGGCGCAGCGCGCGCTGTCGCGCTTCCACGAGCTTAACGACCAAATAGGCGTGGCCTATGCCCAGCACATTCTCGGCAGCTCGCTGGCACACCATGGACGCATCGCTGACGGCGAGGAGCTGTTGAAGGCCGCACTCGAAGTCTTTCGCAAGCACGGAGCCCGCAGGCTGACCGGCCGCACGCTGCGACGCCTGGCGACGGCTCGCGGGAATGCCGGCGATCGCGCGGCGGCGCGCTCCCTCTACGCCGAAGCCTTGGAAATCTTCAAAGCCGCCGGTGCGGAACGAAACGTAGCATTGGTGGCGACATTTTTGGCCGAGATCGAATTCTACGAGGGCGATGCCGAAGCGGCGGTGCGGCTCGCAGGCGAGGCGCTCGCGAGCGACCGCGAGTTGCCGGACCGAATCCGCGCGATGTTCACTTCGAGCAACATGGCAGCCTATCTGATCGCGCTGGACCGTTTTGACGAAGCGCGCGAACGCGCCCGCGAAGCGCTGACGCTGGCGGCTCGTCAAGAGAACGCCATCCTCGTTGCAACGGCGTTGCAGCATCTGGCGGCCTGCGCGGCGTTACGGCTTGACGAAGGAGAAGCGCAGGCCGATAAGATGCGCGCCGCGCGCTTGATGGGCTTTGTCGACGCGCATCTGACCGAACTCGAAAATCAACGTGAGTTCACCGAGCAACAAGAGTACGACCGCGTGATCGCCGCCCTCCAGGAGGCGCTCCACGAGAGCCCGCTCGAACGGCTCATGGCCGAAGGGCAAACGTGGAGCAAGCAGCGAGCCATCGCGGAGGGCCTAAACGCCTGAATCGCAGGTAGGATTGATCGAACGGTGCGCGCGCGCTGCGGCCGGCGCGTGAAAACTGACCGCTTGACCGTAGGGCTCGGCCGGCGGCGAGGTGAGGTCCCAAACCGTGCTGCCACCCGCCGGATACGCCCAGCACGCGACTTGGCCGCCGGTGCTGCCTGACGTGCACCAGAGATTACTGCCCGCAACGGTCGTGGCTTGCGTCTTGTTCGCCGGTGTGTTCTTGGAACCGACGATGAACGGCTGAACGACGTCGGTGTAATCGTTATAGCACGTGTCGGAAAGAACGGTATCGCCGTGTTCCGTTAGCGTCCCGCCGTGTAGCGAGCTTTGATAGATACCGGTCTGATAGGTACCGCCGGCTTCCTGATCGCCGACGGCGATGTATTTGCCGTCCCACATAGTCCCGGCCGGGAAATAGATCGTTCCGGTGAATGAGGCCGTGATCATCGAGGATGAGCCGGCCGCGAGTACGCAGATGTCAACACCGGTGCTCTCACCCGCGCCGACGAGAACGCCTTGCTTGTTGTAGCCCATCGTCCAGAGGTATTCACAAGAGGTGTTGCTATAGGTCGTGCCGCCGGTGGGATTGCCCCCAGGGTAGACTGTTACGTCTCCCGGATCAAAACTGGTGACGGCGAGGTCGCCCTTCGAATCGACGGAACAGCCGATCGGTGCGCCACCCGGGCTGTACGTGGCGATTGGGCTCGTGCCGCCATGCGTAAACTCCTCGGCCGTGCCGCTGCCGAAGTTTACGATGAAGACATCGCCTTTCTTATCCACGCACTGACCGTAAGGCTCGTCGAATCCGGTCAGCGTGCCCACTGCCGTACCGCTGGGGTAATCGTAGACGTACACGTCGTTCGTGGACCAGTCCGAGACGTACAGGAGCGCCGAATGCGCAGCCGGGAGCGGTCTCATCCACGACCGCCCGTGGTCCGGATGGACCGGCCGCGCGACGTAGTGCGGCATCGTCAAAGCCGCGGCCCGCTGGCCAGAAAGGGGCGTCAAGCTTCCAGCCGCGGGTGCCAGGCTCGGGGAACCGCCTCCGTTACACGCAGCGAGCAAGGCGGCGATGCTTAGGCCGGCCGCGTGCCGGGTACAACTCAAGCTTTTCATCTTGTCCGATTCGGCGCTCGCCTGCCCGGGCCCCGCGAGCCACGAGCCCGGAGGGCTGGAACCTTGGGCTAGAGTTCGAACGTCGACCAGTCGTAGGGCGTAAAGCCGCGTGCGACGTCGAGCCAACCGGCTCGGTAGGCCTTCCCGATGCCCTCTTCATCGCCGAAGCCGGCGACCGATACCGGCAGGATCGCCTCCGGCCTGATATAGCGCAAGTCGGTCACGGGAAGCGTGTGCACGAACCTTGCGAGGAGTTCGTTGCCTTCTGCGGCGCGAGCAAACTCGTCCTTGGTGAGGCGGCTTATTGCGCGCCTGGCTAGCGATTGAAAATACACGTTGTGCATCTCGGTCTCTAGAATTTTGCGCTGCATCGTTCCGAAGACGCTGAACGCGATCTCGATGGCGTCTCGAATTTCTACGTCGGGCTCGAACGGCGGGTCTAATAAGACGACGTCGGCCGCTTTTGAAACCGCGTGCGCGATCCCGACTGGGGAGTTGCTTGCGACGCCGCCGTCGCAGTACTCGTTCACCGTGCCGTCCGGTCCCGGCATGAGTACGGGATCGAAGGCGATCGGAAGCGCCGCCGACGCGAAGATCGCACGATGCAACAGGTCCGGCGTGGCTTCGCGCACCACGGTTCTCGCGCCGAGGGAGAGCTGCAGCGCGTGGACGACGCGCTCGGGGACGTCCGGGCCGGTGCCCCCGGGGCGCAGAAAGAAGTACTCGGGCCGTTGTAATGTAAGGTTTGTTACGGCCCACACCATCACCATCGCGAGCGGCGTCGTGGGATCGAGGTTGCGAACGATCCAGTCGTAGACCGGCTTACTCTGCAAGACGCCGGTCTGATTTCGGGCTAGCCCTGCCAACGAAACCACCGACGCCGCGCGGTTTGCGAGCCCACTCTGCGAATCGCGCAACGCTTGATACTCCGGCTTTAGGCGCATCAGCTGCTCGCCGCTGATGCCGTACCAGAGGTCGTGAAGTTTGCTGTATTGGGCGGTCGCAACGAACCAAGCGTTGAGCGCCCCGATCGACGTTCCACAAACGATCTCGTAGGGGTGAAGCGGTGTGCCGTCGCTCACGGCGCCGGCCGCGGCCAGCGCGCCGACGAGGCCGGCCTCGTAAGCACCGCGCGCGCCGCCGCCGCTGAGCACGAGGGCGCGATCGAGCGGCTCCGCTGCCGGCGCCTCGCTATCCGATATCCCCAGCAAGGCCGGCGCGAAGCCCGATGCGCCGAGGGCATACAAGAATTTGCGCCGTTCGATCGTGGCCATTGGCCGTTCTTGGTTAAGGGCAGCGCGATATCCCCCGAGGTAATTGGCTGCACCGGACGAACGCGTGGTACGGCATGCACGTCGCGCTTACAACGCTACGCATCCTCGCGAATCGGTAGATCGTTTGCGCCGGCCGCTTCCAACCGGTCTCGCTCTCGCGGCGCTCGGCGTCGTCTTCGGCGACATCGGAACGAGCCCGCTTTACACGATCAGGACCTGCTTTACGACCGCCGATGCGACGCCGACGGCAGAGAATGCCGTCGGCATCGCTTCACTCCTGATTTGGACGCTGTTCTTCGTCGTCTGCATCAAGTACGTCACCGTTTTGATGCGCATCGATCACGACGGCGAGGGCGGGATTCTGGCCTTGCTCGCACGCGCCGAGCCTCCGAGGATCCTCGGCGTTCCAATGCGTCCCGATTGGATCGTCTGGGTTGCGGTAATCGGCGGCGCGATGATCGTCGGCGATGGGATGATCACTCCTGCGATCTCGGTGATCTCGGCGGTCGAGGGGTTGCGCGTCGCCACACCCGACGCGCAACCGTTCATCGTTCCGATCGCGGCCGGCATCTTGCTGGCGCTGTTCGCCATCCAGTGGCGCGGAACGCAGAGCGTCGGAGTAATCTTCGGTCCGATCATGGCCCTGTGGTTCGTCGCAATCGCCGCGGCCGGCCTGATCGCGATCGTCGCCCATCCCGCGATCCTTGCCGCGCTCAATCCGCTGCATGCCCTGCGCTTCGTAACGCACCACGGAGTCTTTGGGTTTCTCATCTTCGGCGCGATCATTCTCGGAATGACCGGCGCCGAAGCGTTGTACGCCGACATGTCGCACTTCGGACGCATTCCGATCACCCTCGCATGGTACGGCTTCGTCTTCCCGGCACTCATTCTAAACTACGTCGGCCAGGGCGCCGTCGTCGCCGCGGATCCCGGCGCGCTCGACTCGCCGTTCTACGCGCTCACGCCGGGCTGGACGCTGATGCCGATGGTGGCCTTGGCGACCGCCGCGACGATCATTGCCTCGCAGTCGCTGATATCGGGCGCGTTTACGCTGACCGAACAGGCCATTGCGCTCAATCTCTGTCCCAACATGACGGTGCGCCATACGTCCAAGGATCGGCGCGGACAGGTCTACGTGCCGTTCGTCAACGCGATGCTCGCCGTCGTCTGCATCCTGCTCGTCGTGACGTTTCGCAGCAGCGACCGGCTCGCGTCCATGTACGGTCTCGCCGTCTCCGCGACGATGTTCGCGACCGATATCGTCTTCTACGTCGTCGCAACTCGCGCGCTCAAATGGAAGCCGGTGTTGGCTCTGGCGGTCGCCGGGTCGTTCGCGCTGCTCGACGCCACCTTCGTCTTTGCCGGCCTGCATAAGTTCATCGACGGTGCGTGGCTTCCGCTCGCCGTCGCCGCCGTGATCTGCCTCACCGCGGTTACCTGGCTCATGGGGCGGCGGGTGGTGGCGCGCGAGCTGCTCGAGCAGCGAGAACCGATCGAGCAGTTCGCGGCCGAGCACGGCGCACTGGCGTGCGCTCCCAAGGGCGCCGTCGTCCTCCTGAGCGGCGATCCTACCGGCGTCCCTTTCGTCAACTCCCATCGCTGGCTCGAGCGGCTCGTCAGCGACGAGACCGTCATCTTGCTAACCGTAAAGAGCATAGCGCGTCCGTATCTGCCGGAGGCTCAGCGGGTGACGATCAACGAAATTTCGGAGCGCTTCGTGCGCATTCGCGCGGACTTCGGTTACATGGAGATGCGAAGATTGACGCCGATTCTCAACGCCTGCGGCGCCGCGAACTTGGACATCGACAAGGACACGACGTCGTTCGTCTTCGCGAACCCCGTCATCGTCGGAAAGCGCCAAGGCGGATGGCCGCTCTGGCAGCGGCAGTTTTTCGAGTTTTTGCAGCGCAACTCGCGCACGCTGGCTGCGGAGCTCGAAATCAAGGCCGATCGCCAAATCGCGCTTGGCGTCGAGGTTCAAATCTAGGAGCGAGGCGTCGACGCGGCTCGTCTATGGCGAGATTGCAAAGACGGTCCCGTGATTGGTCGGGCCGCCGGCGGCCGTAAGGCCGTAGAGTACGCCGTTCAAATCGGTTAGCCCGGCAAATGGCGCCGCTCCGCCGCTGTCCGAGCCGAATGCG
>DATGGV010000041.1:0-51207 GCA_035308305.1 Candidatus Cybelea sp.
CACTGGTGGCTACTCGGGTGGCAATGAATTCTACCATTTTGCGATCTCGCCGTATCCCGGATCGCCCGGGCCCTCGACCTTTCTGACCACCACTGGCACACATACTTCTGGAGGCCAGTACTTCCGCCGGACCAGACCGGACGTTTGAAGGTCCTTATGTAATATCCCAAAGCGATCGCCACGGTACAGCTGAGGAACTTGCCGGCATTTGGAACGTGCTGCACGATTGAAACGGCGACGCTTGCAAAAGGCGTGCCGCTAAAGGCCGGCACGCAATACTGGGTGGTGGTCAGCACCAACACCTCCGAACTCACGACCAGCGCCACCTGGACGTTCAACGACACCGATCAAGTCGACTCGTTCCTCGAGGCGTCGTACTGTCCGTCGAATTGCGGAAGCGGTTCGGGTTGGACGCCCTATCAGAGCGATACCGTGAGCGGGAGTGAGTTGGCCTACGCAGTTCTCGGGAGCAACTAGCGCGCAAAGCCCGGATCGAGCTGTTTCTCCAGCTCGGTTTGCAACTTTCAAACGCAGTTGGATCGCTGCCGTAAACGTACTGCCGCGTATTTACGAGAAACGCATAGTTGCTGCCGTTGGGCAGCTGCTCCGCCCAGGTATTCGTGCCCGGCATCGAACCCTCTCGCGCCCAGTCGGCGCCCGGTTCGGGCGTGCCGACCCCCCAGATCAAGTAGTTGTTCATGAACGCGAGCATCGAGTCGGCGCTCGTCGCGATTGCCGACGCGCCCCCCGCAACTTCAAGCACCATGCCGTCACCGCCGTAAGGAAAGCGGTAACGCCTATCCGACGTGACATAGACGGCCGAGAGGCCTCGGTACGCTGAATAATACTTGGCGACTTCCTGGGGAAGCCGCTTGCCAACGGTTGGCGAAATCAACACGTTCTTCAGACCCAGCGGGCCGGCAACGTCGCGCGCGATATAGTCGGCGAAGCTCAAGCCGGATGCTTTTGCGATCACCATGCCGAGGACGGTGTAGCAAAAGTTGCAGTAGGCATAAACCTTTCCGGGCGGTTCCTGCAGCGGCTTCGACAGCTGGTATCGCACGTATTCGACCTGATCGACGGGCCTTTTCAACTTGAGGGCCAAGGCGATGGAGCGCATCGCAAACGTCGGGTCGTAGTAAGGCGGTTTCGAATCGTCCCACCCCGACTCGTGCAAGATCATGTCCTCGATCGTAATGTCGTAGACGCGCTTATCGACCTTGGCGCCTTTGGGAAGCGGTTTGGTGATTCCCAAGTACGCGAAGACCTTCGCGTTCGGGTCCACTCTCTTGGCCTCGATCAGATTGTAGAGCGCCCCATCCAGCCACGCCTTTGTATTGCTCGCCAGGCGCATGATCGTCGCCGGCGTGGTGGTCGAGGCCGCGAAGCCGCGGTAAGTATATCCATGCGAGAAGGTCGTGCTCCCCCTCACGGAGACCGCCAGCTGCGCGTTGGGGACGTGCTGCGCAACCATGAACGCAACGACGAGCCGGTCGAGTGCAGCGTTTTTGCCGGGGCCGATGATTGAGATTTTGGAGTCGGCGGGGATCGCAGCGAAGCGAGGCGGGTTCGGCGCGAAGCCCGGCGCTCCGGCGTTTGGCCCACTGCTGCATCCGCCGAGCAGCGCAGCCAGCGTCAGCCAAGCAAAGGCATTGACTGCCGGCCTAGCCGGTATAACCGAACGTGTGACTCTTAAGAGATAGTAAATAGCGCTGCCAGATTCCACGGGCCGTATGATTCGCCCTCGCGTCTAGTAGGGGCGGGCGACATTCCGATGGAATTGCACCGTGTCAGTTTTCCTGTAGGAGCACGCACAGACTGCATGGCAATCGTAGTCTTCTTGCGCGGGGCGAACGTTGGCGGACACCGGCGCTTTCGCCCTTCGCTCGTCGCCAAGGAGTTACAGCGGTTTGACGTCGTCAACATCGGAGCCACGGGCTTGTTCGTCGTTCGCAACCCCGGCTCGGGCCAAACGTTTCGCGCGGAGCTCGCGCGGTGCTTGCCGTTCGAAACACAAGTGGCTGTATGCGAGGGTTCCGACGTGCTCGCTCTCGAGAGCCGCTCGCCGTTCCAAGGAGTTGTGGTAGATCCGGATCACGTTCGCTTCGTTAGCATTCTTACGGGAGGGGTGCCGCGACGGCTGCCGGCGATGCCGTTCGGGATCCCTTCGAACGATGATTGGTACGTGCGTATCGTCGGGCGGAAAAAACAGTTCGTGTTCGGCCTCTACCGGCGACATGTCAAGACGATTGCGTATCTCGGCCAGATCGACAAAGCGCTGGGCGTGGCGGTTACAACGCGAAAATGGAATACGATCGGCACGGTGCTGAAGGTGCTAAAGAGCCCTCGGCTCGCGGACGGTAAGGCGTAAGTCGTGCGCGCGACCGCCGTCGTCTTCCTCGCCGTTATCGCGTTGCCGATTGCCGGCTGTCAATCCGCGGCGCAGCGCGCTGCTGCGTATGTGCCCTTCTCGTACGCCTTGCCAGGTGCGTCGAGCGAGACGGTGATTCACTCGTTTAGCGGGCCTCCGCTCGGTGAGCTTCCCATGGCAAATCCGAATTATCGATGCCGCGGGCGCGCTCGAAGGTACCACGATGCGCGGCGGAACCGACGGCACGTGCGGCAGCGGCTGCGGCACGATCTTTCGCCTCTCGCACGATGCGAAAGGTTGGCACGAAGCGACGCTGTGGAGTTTCGATCTCACGCACGGCGCCTATCCGAGTTATCCGCTCGTTGGCGACGGTTCCGGGAACCTGTTCGGGGCGACCGATGTCGGCGGCGCGCTCGGTTTGGCGTATGGGTTGTACCACCGCGCGCACGGATGGCACCTGCGCGACCTTCACAACTTCGGCGGCGGCCGGGATGGAGCGCAGCCGCGTTCGAGCCTGATCCTCGATGCGCACGGAGATTTGTACGGGACGACGGTCTCCGGCGGAACGGGCGGGAGCGGCGGAGGCGGGACGGTTTACGAATTGATTCCATCGGGGAGAGGCTGGGCCGAGAAACTACTCCACCGTTTCGCGCCATATACCGACGGCGCGAATCCGCAAGCCCCGGTGATATTCGGGCGCAACGGCAGCCTCTACGGAACGACGACCGGCGGCGGGAACCAGGCGTGCGCGGCGGGATGCGGCGTCGTCTTCCGGCTAACGCCCAACGGAAAGGGAAGATGGACGGAGAGCGTGCTTCATGCATTCGACGGAACCGATGGCGCGTCGCCGGTGGCGGGTCTGGTTGCCGATCCTGCCGGAAATCTCTACGGAAGCACCAATGAAGGCGGCCACTCCGGTTGTTACGCCGGATGCGGCGTGCTCTTCGAGCTTACGCGGACTCCGCACGGCCGTTGGTCGTTCGGCATCATCCACTACTTTATGGTGAAAACGGGTGGCGGACCGTCGGGGAACATGACGTTCGACAGCGCCGGGAACTTATACGGAAGCACGGTGATCGGCGGCAACGTCAACGCGTGTCCGCAGCAGCTCGGTTGCGGTGTCGTTTTCAAGCTCGAGCCCGAATCGAACCATCGTTGGAAATACAGCGTGCTTCACGTCTTCAACAACTCGCCCGACGGTGCGTTGCCGAGCGGCGTGGTTATGAGCGCCAACGGTAAGCTTTACGGCACGACGATTGGCGGCGGTTCGCTCGGGCTAGGTGCGGTCTTATAAGTAACACCGTAGGAAAAAAAGCGGAAGGCGGACGCGTTTGCGCCCGCCTTCCATGGGATTCGGCTTTCGCTTGAGTCTTAGTACGCGCTGATGCCGTTCGGACTGCCCCAGCCGCCCGGACCGCTGTACGTCTTGTAGCCGCCATTCTTCTTTGTTAGCCCGGCCTCGCAGAGATAGTTGCCGCAGGAGCCGTCGCTACCCGTTTTGATGTCGTGAAGGTCTTTCTTGAGCGCCTTCTTCTTAAGCTTCCAGAAGCTCTCGCCGGCGTTCAAGCTCGTGGCGTTACCCGCGAGCCCGATGACGCCTGCCGTGAACGGCGAGGCGACGCTGGTACCGCATACGCCGAACCAGCCGCCGTAGAGGTCGCTGTATTCAGCAACGGCAGGCGAGCATCCGGCTTCCGACGAGACGTCGGAGTCGGTGCGGGCGGAACAATCGGGATCGTGCTGCCACGAAGGCTTCGTGACACCGCTTGCGCAACCGGCGCCCGCGTCAATCCAGTCCGATTCGGAGTACTTCGAGCCGCTTTCGGCAAGCTGAGTACCGCCAACCGCGATGACGGTGTCGAGTACCGAGGGGGCGCCGATCTCGTTATACGCATCGTCGCCGGATGCGGCGAGATACGCGATGCCCTTCGTATCAAAGTAGTTTTGGAAGTTCGAGTCGCCGCAGTCGTCGTTACCGTAGCAGATCCAACTGTTGCTCAGGATCGTGGCGCCAAGCGTGACGGCTTCGGCTTCGGCTGTCTCGAAGTCGCTGATCGAGGAGCCTGCCTCCATCAAATACACCGTGCATTTCGGACATGCGGCCGCGACCATCTCGATGTCGAGGTCGGTCTCAATGCACCACCCGTAGTCCTCGCAGTTGGGAGGATAGTTGCTCTGTTGTCCGCTCTGGTTGTACTTAACGAGCGTACCCGTTCCGAGCTTATACTGGGTGCGGTACGTCGAGAACGTCGTGGCGGCGTCCGGGTCGTCGCCTGCCTCGATGACGGCGACGACCTGTCCCGATCCTTTTCCTAAGGAACCGGTAAGGTTGTAGGCCGTTTCGAGTTGAGTCGCCGTCCAGCCGCAGGTCGACGACGGGTTGCAGCCCGAGAGGGGCGACACGCCGTGCTTTTCAGAGATGAGCGCGAGGCAGGTCGGCTTGCCGACGACTTGCGGGCACGCAGCGCGGGCGAGATGCTTTGCCTGCCACTCTGGGACGCGTGTGAATGCCGACTGGCCCGTTAATGAGCTGCCGGCACTGCTGGGTACGTTGGAAGATCCGCCTGCACTGCAGGCGGCGATCGCCAGCACCGCGACGAGCGGTGCAGCAAGTTTCAAGAATTTCAAAGAAATGCTCCTTTATTAAGTTGCTCGAGAAGCGTTAGTCCGCTGGAGCCAATGCACGCGTCGCCTAAGAAGGGGGGAAGGGCAATACGTTGGTCGCTCGCTTCACTTGAGCCAATGAGGGCCTATTCTCGGCCGCACCTCTAATTGGCCTGCTAGCCTTACCGGCAGCGGGGCAGCGACTGGTCCCTCCGTTGCGCCGGAAGGAGCGTTTGCAGGCGCATGGCATTCGCCATCAATGGGAAAGCGACTTTTCGATATGGCGGCATACGTCGCCATAGTTCTCGTGGTTTCGTCGTGCTCGCCGTCGTCGAATCCCGCGCCGGAGCTTTTCGCCGGCGCCGGAAAAATCCGGCACGTCGTGTACGTCGTTCAGGAGAATCGCAGCTTCAACGATATGTTTGAAGGGTACCCCGGCGCCGACACCACGCCGACGGGCAAAGACTCGTCGGGGGACACGGTCCCGCTGCAGCCGATTTCGCTCAAGAAAATCTACGACATGGACCACTCGGCGCACGCAATGTATGAGGACTGCAACGGAACCGGCGTGCTTCCCGGCACGCACTGCCGGATGAACGGCTTCAACAACGAGCAGGTATACGGAAGTCCGGACAGCCAGTACGCGTACGTGCCGCACGCGGAGAGTAAGCCCTATTGGGACATGGCGCACGAGTTTGTGTTGGCCGATCGAATGTTTGCCTCGCAGCTCGACGAGAGTTTCGTCGCGCACCAATACATTATCGCGGCTCAGGCGCGCTCGAGCGTCGACGTACCGCTTTTTTATTGGGGGTGCAACGGCGGTAACGGGAACGAGGTGCAGATCATCTCGCGAACCCGTGGGTACGCCGGCGAGCAGACGCCCTGCTTCGACTACGAAACGCTTGGCGACGAATTCGACAAGGCCGGTTTAGAATGGCGCTTCTATACGAGCCACTACCATAAGCCTCTTGGCGGCCTTTGGTCGGGGTATCAAGCCGTCAGGCATATATTCCACGGCCCGGACTGGAAGAAGGACGTGATCACGCCGCAGCGCCGATTTCTCACGGACATCAAAGCCGGCAACCTCGCCAGCTTTACTTGGATCACGCCGCTTTGCGCGAACTCCGATCATCCCGCCTGCGGCGGAGGGGGTGGGCCGTCGTGGGTCTCATCGATCGTGAACGCGGTGGGCGAAAGCAAGTTTTGGGATTCGACCGTCGTTTTCGTCCAGTGGGACGATTGGGGCGGCTTTTACGATCCCGTTCCGCCGCCGCACAAAGGCTACGACGGCTTGGGCTTTCGCGTCGGGTTGATCGTAATTTCGCCGTATGCGAGGCAAAATTACGTTTCGCACGTTCAGTACGAGACGGCCAGCGTGCTGCGTTTTGCCGAAGATACCTTCGGGCTCCAACAGCTATCAGCCGCCGACACGCGCGCGACGTCACCGGCCGGCGACTGTCTCGACTTCAACCAGACGCCGCGCAAGTTCGTGCCAATTAAAGCTCCGCTAAATGCGGCGTTTTTCTTGCATCAGCCGCTCGACCCCCGAATTCCCGACGCACACTGATCGGCCCTCACGAACCGCCTGAAAGGCGACCGGCCGCTACGAAGGCGGCAAGCAAGAGCAAGATAATGGGCGCGGGCGCCGGCTCGTGGGCGCGAAGATGATACCCGATCGCAAGCAACATAACGGCCGCGAGTCCAACGGCAGCCCAAGCGCTGAGCGTTGGAAGAATGTTGATCGCCATCGGGAGCACGACGCCGACGCCTCCGAGCATCTCGGCAACTCCAATAATGGCGGCGAATCGGCGCGAGACGGGCGCCGAACCTGCCTTCGCAACGGTGGCGGCGTAGTAGTCGTACGTCAGCACCTTGATGGCGCCCGCGTATAGAAAGCCGAGCGCCAGAAGTCCCTGTGCGATCCAAAGAGCGAGGTTCATAGCAAGGGGACGGGGCAGGGCAAGGAAATGTGACACAAAAAAAAAGGAACGGGGCCTCACACGCTCATCTCGCCGAAACGGCTCTTTATGTTACGATGACGGTGCGGCCCGATTACCTTGAACCACAGAGTAAGCCATCACTGAGAAGCCGTTGCGAAGAACGCCTTCCCAAGTTCTTCACGGGGACCCTCGGCGGTTAGCGGATCGCGAGCCTGATCGTGTATGTAGAAAGGCGAGTCTCGTCGGACTCCTCTTGCCCCGAGATCAGAAGGTTGTAGGTTCCCGTTTTTAGCAGTTGGCCGCTCCAGCGATCCGTGTCGAATAGCTCCGCGAGACTGGAGATTTCGTCACCGTAATAGAGCGAGATGAAAGGGCGGCGACCGCTGTGCTTCGTCAGCTCGATGGTCACCGTCTGGCCGGCGCGAGCCTGGAAGACGTAATCGTCGCCGAAGGTGTAGGCCACGCTCCCGGAGAGCGTTGTGGCAGAAGTGCCGGGTGCGAACCGAACCGGCAGCTCGTACGGCCTCCTTTGGTCCAGCCCAACGTCGTAGCGGTGCGACCGCGGACCCGAGAACGCATACTTCGTTCCGTTCCATACGTACGTTGCTTCGAAGATGACGTCGATCGATTCGTGCGTTGGGAGCGTCACGGTGCCGTCCGGGCTGATGTCAGCCAGACTCGGGAGCGTGACGTCGTCGAGCACGCGACGGTACCCGCCGGCCGTTCGTTCGTAAATGAAGATTCGCGTCGATTGCCCCAGCCCTAAGCATGGATCCGTGGCAATGGCGACGGTCATTCGTTCGCCGGTGCGTAGCGTAACGCGGCGAAGATCGAAAGCCTGCGCGACATAGCGTTGCCCTGGTTTTCCGGCCCAATGCGCGCACGCATTGACGTGAGTGTCGCGCAGTAGCACTGCGACGAGGTCTGCTGGGATCAGGGAAGGTGCCGGTTCGCGAGCTTGAAGGTCACGTAGGCCACGGCCTTGGACGTCAGCTCCAGTACGAATGGATCGTTGTTGGAAAGATCGTCGCACCAACGCTTCGGCCTATCGACGCAGGCCTTGCTGAAGCCGGGGACGACGCCGTCATAATCGCCGCGATAGCCGCCCCACAGCCGCGTCTCCCAAAGCCGCTTGCAGCAGTCTTGCCCGGTAAGGATGCCCGAGTTCGGAACGCCGGCTAGGCTAAAGGAGAGAGAGTCCGTACCGTCGTTGCCGAAGCCCGCGGGGCGAGAGACGACGCCGCCGGTGTTGAAGAAATCGGCAAAGAGTTGGTTGCCGATCCTCGATTGCGGGACGACGTTCCGCGGAAAGTGTTTGACCTTCGAGGCATTAGCCGGGTCGGCGATGAGAATATCGAAGTTCGGCGTGGCCGTGACGTCGGCGTCGACGTCGAAGACGATGCGCTTTACCTCGGTACGCGACAAATGTGCAGTGTAGTAGCGCGAGCCGAGCAGTCCCAACTCCTCGCCCCCAAACCAAACGTAACGCAGGCGGTTGCGCGTGTGGGTCTTGGCCATGTTGAGCGCGACCTCGAGAATCGTCGTCGAGCCTGACGCGTTGTCGAGCATGCCCGCACCGTAGATTGCGTCGAGGTGTGCGTCGATCACGACGACGCTGTGCGGGTCGCCGAAAGGCGAATCGGCGATGAGGTTGTAGTCGACGTCGCTCTTATGTTGCGAGCGGAGGTCGATGCTTACCGCGGGTGCGCCGACGTGCCCGCGCGCTTGGAATTCTGGTGCGCCGATCACCTCCTCCTTCTTGTAGTTGTAGCGCTGGATGGTGACCTTATAACCCGCGGCTCGCATCAGGTTGGCGACGTAGGCGACCGAGGCGGCATAGCCAGGCGTGCCGGTGTCGCGGCTTGCGTGGCCAAGCGGACCCGGATTCTCGTCGGCGATTTGCTGAAAGTGCGCGAGGTCGTGCCACAACGCGGCGCGTTGGATGCACTCCTCGAGCTTTGCCAGCGTGTCGTTCACGCGCTCTCGGCACTTCTCCGGGCTTATCGCAGTAGTGATGCCGTTTGCGGCGGGCAACAAGCCGGATTGAGAGCCCACCGAATGGCACGCAACGAGTGCGGCGACGAACACGCCGCCAAGTATTCGCGACTGCATAGCGCGCATCTTAACGCTCCAACCCCCTAGCGTGGAACGGCGAGTGCGGAAAACTGCTCTTTTAGGGCGTACGTTTGCATCGGCGTCGAACCGCCGGGTGGGAAGACGGCGATCGATTCCGCCCCCTTCCTGGGAGCGTTTGCGACGTAGAGCCGGCCCGAGCTATCGAAAGCGAGAGCGACCGGAAAAGTGATTCCGTATCGAATCGAATGCCAGACGTGCTTTTGCCCCCTACGATAAACCGTTATCGAACGGTGAACCCTCTTGTTTCCGCCATTGACGACGTAGATATTGCCGCCGGCATCGACCGCGACACCATACACCCACCGTACACCCTCGGTGATCGTCAGCGACGGCGTGTTTTTTCCGGCCGGATACACCACCACGTTGGAGCTGTGGTTAAAGAGCCCGTTGGCGACGACCAGATCGCCGCTCGGAGCGATGGCCAACTGGATCGGGAGGCCGATCCCGTTGCGGATGAAACGCGACGGAACGTGCTGCCCGCGCCCGTAGATGCTCACCCAACCGGGAAAGACGCTGAAGTTGGCCACGTAAAGGTTCCCGAACTTGTCGAGCACGGGTGAATGGGCGAAGCCGCTGAGATCCTTCAGGCGTTGCTGAGGTTTCGTCGCGCGGGGAGGGTAGATTGCGCCGGTGCCTTCAAATCCACAGCAGCCGTCGCGATATTGAGCGACGACGAATAGACGTCCGGCGCCGTTGGCGGCAAGCCCCTTAGGGACCCCAACTACGCCGCTTAGAATCCGCAGCGGCTCCACGCTCTTCGGGGCGTACACGCTGACGTCACCCGCGTTCGACGCGGTCGAATTGCCGACATACAGATTGCCGGAACCGTCGAGTGTAAGCGTCGTGGGGTTTTCGATGTCCTTGGAAATCGCCGGGCCGCCTAACATCTGCACGAATCCGTTGGGCCACGGGCAAGATAGGCTTTTCCCACACGTTTGCGCGACGTAGGCGAACGGGCGATCGGTTTTTGAAGCACGCGCGGGACCGAAGTTTGAGGCTAGACTCGGCGCACTTGCCGGCGTTGGGATGCTGCTGCTGCTGCCGCAGCCAGAGACCATCGGACAGCTAAGAATCAGGGCGGCAGTCAGCAGTGGCGATCGCATGGCTATAACGGTTCGACAACGCGAACGCTCGCGCCCTATCTCTTGAACGCACTAGCTCCGTCAGGGGTCGAGGGCGACGCCGACGAGGCTCGGATTGTACGGAAGCCTGACTGAGGTAACAACGCCCCCGCCGGGATAGTTAAACAACTGGGTCTGTCCTATTTGGTCTTCGTGGCTGCTCTTTACGCCCTTCGCCTTAGGCGACGTAAAAAAAGTGTCCGCCGTAAGCACGAAGCGGTCGTTGCGGCCCTCAAACGCGAACGCTACAGCGTCATTCGCGGAAGAGAGCGGCGTCGTCGCTACGGGGCTTCCCAGGGAACCATGGCTCGGACGATTATACGTGTAAATGGTGGGCGATCCACTGCCGCCGCTCTGGTCCAAGATGGCGATCCGTCCGCTCTTGGTAACCTGCATACCACCTGGATATTGTACGAGATTTGCGGTCGTCAAAGGTTTGACTCTCTTGCCGCCGATTCCGCCGACGACTTCGCCTGCTTCGAACGGTCCGCTTCCGTTCTTGCTATCGAGGTAGAGATTGCCGCTTCCGTCAAATGCGCAGTAGTAGTCTCCCGCGAATTTCGAGTCGGCAACGATTATCTTCGTCGGGGTAGTCGCTCCTTTGGCATAAAAAGCGACGCTTCCAAGGCCGTAGCTGTTCGATTCATAGCTCGTCACAGCGACGTTACCGTTGCCGTCGACTGCTACGCCATTCGGTCGGAATCCCGGGTCCGAGAGGACCGTGGGCGTGCCGTTGTAGGGAGGAGCGTATACGAGAACGTTCGATTCCGCGACATTTGCAACATAGAGATTGTGGGAGGCGTCCACCGCAAGGCCTTCCGGCCCGTCAACGTCGAGCGTCGCTGCTAGTTGTTGTTGCCGAATAACGTAGACCGCATGATTGTTGAAGTCCGAAACGAAGGCAACTTGCCCGCCAGCTTTCTTTCCGAGGTGGCTAGCGAAGCCCTGAGATGCATTGCCGGTGCCACTGAGCTGCTGGGAACCGGTTGGGGCCGAAGAGGATATTGGTGCGCCCGAACACCCCGCCAATATTGCAACCGCAGTCATTGCGGCCAGGAGCTGCGCGGTCTGCGATGGCCTGTGCATTTACGTCCTTTCCAGCGATAAGAGAAGGGTAGCGGCCGAGTCGACTCGTCGCTTGCTGGGCCAGATTCTAGGACATCACCGTGAAGAAATTCTGAAGCTACGAGCGTTTTCGAGTCTTCGGAACTTTACCGCCGGCGCGTCGCGCCTCGCTCAAGGCAATCGCGATCGCCTGCTTGCGGCTCGTCACGCGCTTTCCCGACCGGCCCGACTTCAGCTTGCCGCTTTTCATCTCATCCATATTCCGCTTCACTTTCTTCCCGGCGAGCGGACCGTATTTGCGGCTCGACTTTTTCCGCGTGGCCTTCTTCCGCGGGGTCTTCTTGCGGCCGGTCGTCTTTTTCCGCCGGCTAGTCGTGCGCGCCGTGGAGCTCTTCCGCGTTTTCTTCGAGCTGCTCTTTTTACGGGTGGTTGCTTTCTTTCTAGGCATCGAATTCGTCCTTTCTCTGCGGCGCCGTGTGAACGTGTACCCATCCTGCCGCGGCCCTATTCCCGCGCTGCAACGGGCAGCGGCGGCTGGTAATAGGTAGAACTTCCGCACGAAAAAACCGATCAATCCAACGAACTACGACGCCATCCCAACATCGAAACACCGGCCCAAATCCGCCATAAATACGCCTTCGTGGCAAAGTACGGGATCATGCAGCTGAAGATGACGCTCGCCGAAGGCCTGGCATGACCGTACGCGATCCCGACGTCCTCGTGCTCAACGATGCGCCTACCTTTTCGGGCTGCCTTCTCCGCGTGCGCATCCTCGGCGGGGTTCTTCTGAAGAAAGACGGGGTCGTGAATAACCGGTTGGTCGCGTGTCCGAAGAAGACCCCGGGCGTCGCACTGAGCACCGACGCATTCAAAGACATCGACGACGTTCCCAAAGAGACGCTCAAGGGCATCGAGCGGTTCCTGATCGAGTATTCCGGCGTCGAAGGCAACGCGATGGAGTTCGACGGAACGTGCTCCCGCAAGAAGGCTCTTGCCATGATCGGCCGCGATCGCAAAGAGTTCAAGAAGCAATCGTGACGGCCGCCGAATCGCGCCGCCGGAAATGCGAGCCTGCAAACCGTGGCTTGATGCACTCGCTGCTTGGTTCGAGCTTTCGACTCTTAGCGCCCGACGGTGCGTCGCGGCATGCCGAACTTGCGCGCTTTATCGCGGACCTTGAGCGCGCAATCGCCTTTGGATCCGACCTGGAGAAAACGTTGTTTTCAATCGCGCGGCACCGTCGCGGGCAATAATCCCGGATTTAGAGGTCGCCGCACGAGACGTAGTGCTTGAGGTTTGCAGCACTTTCGTGAACGTTGATCGCGTAGTGCGCTTTCTTGAGGTCGGCGAGCGTTAGGTGCGGGATTACCGTCACCGAGACGCCGCCGACGACATTCGAGAGCCCTTTCCAGGGCGCGGGATTCAGTTTCGCGCAGGTCCCCTGATGGATATGCGCCGGCTCGGAGGCGCCCGACGGTTCGTTCTTTACCTGGAGCTTGACGCGCAGTCCGCTCGAGGTGTCGTTGAGAAACGCCTGGCCGTTCTGACCCGATCCGTTCTGCGCTCCGAGATTGATCGTCATCGAATGGGCGGACATCGCATTATTGACGTGGTTCATCGTGTTGGTAGCGGCCATGGCCGGGATCATCGACGCGAGGCCGAGGCTCAGGGCGGTTGCCATCAATCGGCACGTTGGCATAGTTCCTCCGAAGCGGTAGCGGTAAGAATGGCGGTGAATCCATGCTTTCCCCTATATAAGGCTCGGATAAACGCCAAGCGCCCGTTACCCGCCCCGTCGCGTTAAACGGTCGTCAAACTCTGAGGTCCCGACAGCGCCATCGCCGCGCGAATCGCTGACGCTTCGTTTCGGTAATTCGGCTGCCGGAGAATCTGGGCTGCTAGGTCGAGCGCTTGCGCGGTCTGTTGCGGTTTGCCAACCGCGTATGCTGCCTCTATCGCGGCCATAATCGCGCGTTTCGCATCGCGCCGGCGGCCCTGAGCGTGGGCGACACGCGCCAGCTCGCGCAGCGTGCTTCCCCGAAAGACGCGGTCGCCCGTCGCCACCGCAGCATCGTCGGCCGCACGTGCTGCGCGTTCTGCCTCCGCGACCTCGTGCAGCATGAGTTTTGCGAACGATTCCGCGACTTTGGCCCCTATCCATTCCGAGGTCTGAGCACGGCTCAACTCGAGCGCGCGCCGAGCATTATCGAGGATATCCATGGGTCGCGGATGCGACGCTCGCATTTGAGCCCGGGCTAGATATGTGTGCGCGCGTGCGCAGAGGCTCGGAGAGCCAAGCCGCCGGCTTTGATCGCAGATATCGGAAAGCCGTTCTATGGCCATCGAAACCGCGCCGCACTCGAGCGCAAGGGTCGTGTGCGAGAGATCGAGCCGTACCATGTCGAGGTCGAGTTTATTCTGTCGGGCCATGAGCCAGGCGTCGGCGAGCATTCGAGACGACTCCGAAAACCTGCCAAGTTCGAAGAGTACGACGGAAACCTCCAACGCGAGTTCGATGCGCTCCGGAGCCGCCGCGAACTTCGCTGCCCGAAGATCCGAAAGCAAAATACTCAAACACGACAGGGACTCGCTGCGCTTTCCCATTACTAAATGGCAATAGGCGGCGAAAGAAAGAGCGCGCAGTCTCAGCCAACGCGCGGCCTCGCTGCTCTGCTCGAGGGTATTGGCAATCGCGGCGGAGCCTTCAATAACCCGGTCGAATCGCCCGCGATGGATGTCGAGTTCCATCAGCGCAAGTTCGATCTCGGCATTGATGAGCGGCCGAGAGGGCTCGGTGGGGGCAAACGTCTCCAGAATCGATCGCGCTGCCCCTAGAGCGCCGTTTGCGCCCGCGAAGTCGCCCATGTACCGCTGCCGTATCATCGCCAGAAGACAGAGCGCTGAAGCGGTGAGAGAGTCGTCGCCACTCTCCGTTATCGCTGACAGCCGCGCGAGCGCGGCCGCGGTCGATCCCCTACTCACCAGCACCAGTACCTCGCTCAGCGGCAAGGACGCTCGACCGGGAGTCGTTTTCGCAAGCACTTCGTGCTGCATTTCAGCTGATAACAAGACCGCGATTCGCCGGCGTATGCCATGTTGAAGCCGAGTATACTGCCGGGCGGAAAGTCCTAACTTTGCGGCGAGAAGGCTCCTTGGCATCCCATCAATGTCAGCGCGCACTATCTCGTACTGCTGCCGGGCGCGTTCCTCATCTTCGAGGCGATCGCTTTGAAAGCAGGACTCCGCGTGTCGACGGACCGCATCGCGAATCGCGCTGGAGAGCGCCGCGTCCGCGCGAACTCGGGCTACGGCCGATAGATCCTGCGAGAAGTACGCGCTTACCAAAGGGTTTCTGCGTAATTCGGCAGGCTCTCGAAGATGCCTAAAGAAGTGCCGGCACGCGGCGGCGAAGGAGCGGTTAGGCAAAGCGCGGGTAGTCAAGCAAGCTCCTCCAAGCAGCGCTCTCATCGTTCGCGTTTGCGCAAAGCGCTGCCTTTTGGACAATCTTCGGCCATTTGGCGCCGCGCTGAAGGCTCGTCTCGTCGCTGGACTTGAAGCCTTCGCAATCGGAGGTTAGTCGAAAGAAGGAGACATGAAGCACCGCCGCTTACGCCACGCCCTCCAAACGGCAGCCGTTGCTGTTCTTGCCGCGTCGTCTGCGGCGTGCGCTGGGCCCGGCAATTCGCCCTCGCTTAACTCCCAAGCGTTCTCGGCGCAGCCGCGCGCCGGCGGGCAACGGCACACCGTTGGCCTCGGTCCGGTCGTGACTTCACAGTTTGGGGGCCAGATCTTCGGCTGGGACATGAACCAAAATGGGAACGACGGGGTGCTCACGGAAACGGTGCTCGGGAGCAGCGTGACCAATGCCATCGAGACCTTCGATCAAGCGACCGGCAAGATCACGAAGGTCGTGCAAAAGGTGCAGCGCATCAACGCGAACGTCGAGCCCGTGGTGGACGCAGTCGCCGGAAACGACGTCGGGATCATCGACGTCGAGCGCGATTTAGTTGTAAGCAGCCGCATCCAGCGGGACGACCGTTTCGACATCATGAGCCCGGTATCGGGGAATAAGATCACGGCCAAGTCGCATCCGCCGCATCCGTTCGGCATCGTTCCGAACTTTGTCACGAACAATCAGGCTTCGTCGAGCCAAGTGATGATGGCCCTCTACCCGGACAAACGGGGCAACGACGAAGTCGGCATGTATACCTACGACACCGCGAAGAACGCTTGGGGCAAGCGGCTTGGCTTCCCAAGGCGCTTTCTTTTTCAAAACGGTTTCCCGAACTACGCCGCGGTCGACGCGACGACGAATGAAGCGGTAGTCGGGTATCTCATGCGGTCGCGGTACAATCCGCACGAATCGGCCACCTTTTACGTCATGGATGCGGTGACGGGAAAGCACCTGCGCAGCTTCTACGGCGTCGGCTACGGCTTCCCCAACGGCATGGCGGTCGATCCCACGACGGATACGATGTGCACGACGACGACCGGTGACACGGACGTCGAGTTTTACAATCTGTCGACCGGCAAGGGGAAAGCCGTGCAGATTCCCATTTATTACAACAAAGGTCCCCTAACCAATGGCGCCGCCGTAGCGGCCGACCCGATTCACCATCTGTTTCTAGTCGCACAGTTGGACTCTACCTTCTCGTCGAGCGGAAGCACCGTCATCGTGTACAACGAACACGGCAAGCTCATCGAATACATCAACGGTTTTGACTTCCTGAGCGCGTACAGTGTGGTTGTGCCGCATCTCGCCGTGAATCCGTCTAATCGGACGGGCTATGTGAACGGGCCAAACTTGAACCAGCTTCAGGAGTTCACATATTAATATGAGGATTTCGACTATGCCAAGGTTGTTGATGCTGGTTTGCGCTACGAGCGCTGCATTTACCGGTTGCGCTTTTCGACAATCCCTCGACCCCGCTCAGGGCGGCGTCGATAGCGTGATTCCGCGGACCGCGACGTTGCCGCACGCGGGTCACCGCCACTCGTGGATGCTGCCCGAAGCCAAGAACGAGGACCTGCTCTACGTCTCCAACGTGTACACGATTACCGTGTACTCTTTTCCGAAGGGAAAGCTGGTGGGGACGCTCAGCGATTTTGAGAAGCCGTACGGCGAGTGCGTGGACGCAAAAGGGGACGTGTACGTTACCGACAGTTCGTTTGGCAAAATCTACGAGTACGCGCACGGCGGCACGAAGCAGATCAAGACGCTGAAAGATCCCGAGTTCGTACCGTACGGTTGCGCCGTCGATCCAACAACCGGCAACCTCGCGGTGGCAAACTACTCGGACGCCTCGGCGCGCCAGGGCGACCTTGCCATCTACCATAAAGCCAAGGGGTATCCAAAGTCGTACACCGGCTACGACTTCTATTACTATTACTTCTGCGGTTACGACCCGAAAGGGAACCTGTACGTCAACGGGCTCAACGATTACGGCGAGAACCTCGAGTTCGGCGAGTTGTCCAAGGGCGGCGACGAGATCAAGAATATCCTCCTGCCCAATACCGTCCACTATGTCGGCGGTATCGAATGGGACGGCCAATACGTTGCGGTGGGCGATGGCGGCCCGAATATTTACCAGTACACGTTCAGCAACGATCAAGCAACGCTCGAAGGCACGACGAGCTTGACCGGCGCCGCCCAGGTCGGTCAGTTCGGCATCGTGGGGTCGACCGTCGTTACGCCCAACGAGTTCCTCACCAACTCCGGCTCGGGCCCCGTGCTGTATTTCCCGTACCCGTCGGGCGGAGCGTCCACCCAGACGATTACCAAGGGCGTTTTCTATCCCTTCTCTTCGGTCGTCAGCCCCGCGGCGAGCCGCCGCTAGCGCCGTGCGGACTACCGGAGCGCTAAACTACTTGTCGGAGGAATGGATTTACCATGACATATTTGAGCTTTAGTCGCCTTTGCCAGACGGTTGTCGCCATCGCCATTGCCACGACGTTCTCCGCGTGTGCCGTCAGCGGCAACGCGCCCGACGGAACGCTAGCCGTCGGCGCCTCGCAGGTAAAAGGCAAGCCAGTCGTGCCGGCAACAGTGTCGCCGAGTAAGGCGAAGAGCTCGAAACAAGTGCTCTTCGTCTCGAACCTCGACGGCGGGATTCGCATCTACTCGGCAGATATCCACGAGAAGAACCCGCCGTTACTCAAGACGATCACAACCGGTGCGACTCGTCCCGAAGGCGTGTGGGTGGATAGCAAGGACACGCTGTACGTCGTGAACGCGTCTACCGGTTCGGGAGGACCAAGCCTCAGCGAGTACAAGCGCGGTGCCTCAAGGCCGTTTCGGACGATCACTACCGGTCTTCTCGGTTATCCAGGCGCAGTGGCCGTCGGCAACGACGGTACCGTTTACGTCAATACCGTGAGTGACTCGGAGACCGCGTCCAACCCCCCTTCCCAAGGTGGGTCAACGGGCGCCGTCGTGGTGTATGGGCCCGGAGAAATTACACCCAAGGCGACGATCGATCTTCCCCAGGCGGCCGAATACGGCATGGCGGCCGGAGGCATGGCGATCGACAAACAGGGAAACGTATACGCCGCAAACGAGGGGGATGCCGATGTCGTGGAGGTTTTCGAGATCACCCCCGGCTCGTTACAGGTGACGGATCTGGCGCTCACGGGCCCGGGCGGTGAAGCAATCGCGATAGACGGTTCCGGAAATCTCTATACGGGCGGTTTTGCCGGCTCCGGCGGTTATTTCGTTGCGGTCTATCCTCCCGGAGCGAGATCACCCTCGCGAACCTTTCCGCTCTATTTCCAAGCGTACGGCATGACCGCCACGAGCAACGGCACGCTGTACGTCGTAGGCGAGGATGACGTTTATGAGTTTGCGCCGGGCGCAAGCACCCCAACGAATATCGTCGGCACGCTCGACGGAGAGACGTTCACCTACGACGCGGCGATCGGCTCGCAATAACGGTCAACGTCCCGGCTTGGGCGACGTCGAACCGAACGTAGAGGTAGTTTCCATCGCTTAAAAGCGTCGCGGCGGCTGAGTCCTCCGCGGCGCGCGTAAAGGTGCTATGTTGTTATTGCGTTTGCGTGGAATACCAAATAGTATTTCAGCATCTCCGCCGGGCAAAAGCAAATGAAACGTGTCGGCAACTGACGCCGTACCCCTCGGGAAGCTCAAGCCGGTCAGCGTCCCCTGGAGTTTTGCATCGGGGAACGAATACACATACACGTTACCGTCGCCGTCGTCTGAAAGGTAGAGAAGGTCGCGCTTCGCCAGGCCAGGCGCCATCCACGACGCGCCTCGTCTAAGCAACTGCGCATTCGCGGTGGGTTGCGTTTGCGATCCGCCGCTGCACCCAGCAATGGCTGTCTCATTAGCTGCTCGTTGCTTGCCGCCCGCGTCGAAGCCTGCTCGCAATCTGCGCGGTGTCCGATACAGCTTCCGTGGGACAAAGAAGGATGCGCTGACGGGTAACGACCAATCGACGTTTTAGCGAACGTCGAGGCGCACGGGGGAGCGCCGCACCAGTCCCCGGAGGTGCTGTTGACCAAATGAACTGGATGAGAAGGTGCGCGATCGCGTTGGCGGTGGTTCTCTGCACGCTAGGCGTTCACGCTGAGGCGATCAGTTCCGGGCTGCCCGTACTGACGCCGGTTCGTTCGGCTTCAGATCCAGCGCGGCACGTCGTCTGGGGCGCGATTTCGCATGGTTTGAAGTGCGGAGTTTCCATGCTGTCCCCGGCCAATGACGCTAACGCCCGAGTGATGCTGACGATCGCGAACGCTGGGCCGGGCAAGTACGCGTACGCTGACGATAGCTTTCCCGGGATGGCGGCCGATTTCGTTACGACCGACCGACGAGGGCGTGCTGTCGGCGTGACGTATGGCGCCGAATTTATAGTGATAGATAAGGCGCAGCGGGGCGGCGTTCTGGACTCTGGATGGAGGCTTGAGCTGATCTACGACGCGCCCAATGCTCCGGCCGGCAGTTTGTACGAAGTCTCATTCCGTGGCAACGTGCGCACTATCTACGGGATCCGCATCCCACTGCGCTGCGGGCCCGTGACCTTCGACTATCGCTAAGTGGGCCACTCGATAGTGCAAGGGCCCGAGATTTCGTACGGGCCGGCGTTGAGCGTATACCGAACCACGGCACCTGGAACGCCATTGAGTGCGACGCGTACGCGAAGGCGATTTTCGCCAACTGTCAATCTGCCATCCCACGGTTTCGATCGGCTGCCGTCGGCGGTGTTGAGGTAGTACGCCACGTAGCCATCGCCGGAGCGGCGAGGTTCGCCGAATGTCTCGACTTTGACGAGACGTTTCATCGTTGTCGCCTTTCCCGCTCGATCGAACAAGGTGAGTGCCGTGACGGCGAGTTTCTCCATCGCCTTGGAAGTATCGATTTCAACGACGGCGACCGCAAACTCGGATTCGAAGTCGGGCGGCCGAGAGGTCGGAATGATCCCGATCGAACCGTGGGCGCAGAAAAGCGACCTTGCCGCCGCGCGGCTCGTTGTCGGCTGCGCGGCTGCGGCCGCGACCGCTAAGGATGCCAGAGCCAAGGCTGCTAGTGCGTTCGATGCCGGCCGCGCGCGGCTGCCTTTCGCGGATTTTAGAGTAACTGCGGAGCAACGAGCGCGTTTCACGGCGTCAACGCGAAAACCGTTCCGCAGTCGTAGGCGCCGTCGTATCGTGTCGTGCCGTAGAGCTTGCCCTTGACGTTGAGGAGGCCCGAGTAGGGATGTGCGCCGTCCGGCGTGCCTTTGAAGCTGTGGAGCACGGTTTCCGCACCCGGCGTCGTAATCGCGAAGACGGCTCCGTGACCGCTAGCGCCCCCTTGAGCGGTCGTGCCGTAGAGCTTGTCGTTGACGGTGATAAGGGCCGCGTCAGGAAATTCACCGTCTCCCGAGCCGCCAAAGCTATGGAGCACGGTCTCCGCGCCGGACCGCGTGATAGCGAAGACCGTTCCCTTGTCGTTCGCGCCACCTCCTTCGGTGGTCCCGTAGAGCGTGCCGTTGACATTGAGTAGGGCCGCCAATGGGTAACTGCCGTCGTGATAGGTGCTCCCCTTGAAGCTGTAGAGTACCGTTTCCGTACCCGAGGTTGTAATTGAGAAAACCGTTCCCTTGCGGTTCGCGCCCCCTGCTTCGGTAGTCCCGTAGAGTGTGCCGTTGATGTTGATCAGGCCCGCCTGGGGGTTTTTGCCGTCACCCGAACTTTTGAAGCTGTAGAGTACGGTTTCCGTGCCGGCCGTCGTGACTTTGAACACGGTTCCACGCTTGTTCGTGCCCTCATAAAAGGTCGTGCCGTAGAGCGTACCATTGACGTTGAGCAGGGCCGCCAATGGGGTTGCTCCATCGTCCGAGTTGCCGCCGAAACTATGGAGTACGGTTTCCGTACCCGCGGTTGTAATTGAGAAAACCGTGCCCCTGTGTTTCGCACCCCCGGTTTCGGTTGTTCCGTAGAGCGTGCCGTTGACGCTGATGAGGCCCGCTAATGGGCGTGCACCGTCTGGTTCATTAGCGAAACTATGAAGCACGGTCTCCGTGCCGGACGTGGTGATTGAGAAGACCGTTCCGCGGCCTCGGCCATCGCACTCGGTAGCCCGACCCCCTGTGGTCGTGCTGTAGATCGTGCCCTTGACGTCGGTCAGCAGACCCAGCCAAGGGTATGCGCCGTCTCCCGAGCCGCCTTTGAAGCTGTAGAGCACGTTGTACGTGGGACGCACGCGCATGCGCTCCGCCGTTGTCATCCTCAGCGCAGTCGAAGGACCGGTAGGCGACGCGCTCAGCGGCGTGCCGCTTCCGCCGCCGCAGCCAGCGAGAATCGCGATAGCTGCGCCCGTGCAAAAGGCAAACCGCAGAGCATTCATAAGCCTAACGATTCCACAACGCCGACCGTTCCCACTCTTCCCCGTCACGAGATACACCCGCAAGTTCCGGAAAATCTTTCAGAAGAGTGGCATGCTGTTGCATCTCGGCGTCAAGCATAGTTAGAGCTGTCCGTCAAGCCATACAGATTATGTCCCCGGTCTGCGTGTCACTATAATTTAGGAGAATTTCTACGCGGCGCCGAAATCGCAGATATGAGGCAGGTCGTGCCGATTCACGCCTGGAGTGATTGAAAGCGCGTGATGCGCAGCACATCTTTCCTACGCTTTTGCACTCTGACTTTGAGCATTCTCAAGATTCAGGTACTTCAACGCCGAATGTTGTATATTTTTGGCTGCCCGTCGCTCCGAGCGATATGTAAACTGTGCAAGGATAACAACGAGATGTATTTCTGTTGGCACAAGCACTAACCGTGTGACGGCCTGTCGCGTACCGGGTCGCACGAACATCCACTCCCACTCTTCGTCCGGCGGTATTAGAAGAGCTTTCTCGAGAATCGGTTTATTGAATCCCTTACGTGGATATTGAGCTCCATTATCATCCAAATAACGAGGGAACCATTGCCCCTCCGGCGCGCCTCTAACAGTGAGACTAAGATCGTAGACCTTATGGTTGACGAAGCCTTTGTTTTCAAGCAAGACGGTCACTTCGAGTAAAGTGCCATCTGTAACTTTAGCGCACACCGTGCCCTGCACGTCGAGCTGCGTTCGTTTACTCGCGCCAGCCGAGATGTAGAACCACCATGCGGCAGCGCCGAGCGCCAGGATTTGAGCAACTTTAAGACCAGCGTCGATCGAGGCTGCCCATTGGTGCGGGGTCGTGTGGACTAGCCAGGCGAGCAACGCGAAGCTAGCAGTCAACACCGTCGGCTAGGAGGATCGTCTAATATCTTTGATTCTACACTTGGTATATCTCGTGCTTCTCGCTTGCTTCGCTTCATAACCTCTTTCTCTGGGCGCCATTTCTGGCGAGATCGTGCCCCAAGAACGGCGAGACCTCCAAACGGTGAGAAACTGGCGGTCGCGACGTGATCCGGCGAAAAAGGTGACATCGCAGTTTCTGAACACTTCCGGTAGATATCTAGCGCCGGCTGACGAGCAGATTACTCACTGGACTTCAAAGACCGCCAGACCGGCCGGCGCGAGGGGAGTGTAGCTATCTGAGTCTAGGTCGCGGAAGCCAGCGCGCCAGCTCGACTCCTCGGGCAATTTGTCTTTTATCGCGTTGAATGTCGAAATTGCGTCATCGGTTAAGATGAAAATGTTCATCTCGCAAGCGCCGGCGTCGTGCCCGTCAACCTCATACGCTCCGTTGGCATCTCGCTCTAGCCTGTCTTCGAGCGCAACGAGCGCATCGAGATCGACAACGTCAGGCATGGTTTTTCGTAGCGGAAACTGGATGACTAACTGGTGCACTGCTTCACCTCTCGGGCCCTCACTTCGGCACGGCTCGCCCGCCAAACAGTGGGCGGTGCCTATCCGAGGCGCGCGAGCGGTCGCATTTTGTCGTAGTACTTCACCCATGCCGTCATGGCGCCTTTGGCCTCGTCGTAAGTTTCGAAGCGCTGCTGCGAAACGAACCGGGCTTAAGCGTCCCCGTGAACGACTCCGCCGCGCCGTTGCCGTCGATCAGGTCCGCGTACGAGACTGCGCCGTGGTCCGGGGGCTCTTGAAGGCTAAAGGGCCTGGAACGTGCCGGACGGGCTCACGCTAAAGACGGTCCCGAACCCGCCGCTGGCGCACCCCCGAGGCACCGCAAGGTCCGGCAGTGCCGTACAACGTGCCGTTCACGTTGGTCACGCTGAAGACGGTCCCGCATCCTACCGGACCGCTGCTGGTGCTGCAAGTCGAGCCGCCACCGCCGCCACCCATTACCGTCCTGCCGTAGAGAGTACCGCTTCCGTGCCGGCCGCTGCCCCTCCGTGCAATTACGGATACTCCCTTTCGCCGCACCAAGGTATACTGCTAAGCGACGCATGGAAGCGTTAATGCTTCAGGAGAAGAAACAATTTCATGAACCGTTCGTGTTTCTGCCACACCCTCAGACCAGCGGGCGCTGCCGTGCTCATCGCTGTGCTCTCGGCATGCGCTGGTTCCGGCACCCGCCCTGCTCTCGGCCCCCAGCTGCTGCCGGCACCTCGATCGCCACAGGCCCGTATCCAGCCAATCGGCGTGCGACGGCACACGGCCGGCCTGGGACCGGTCGTGCAAGACGCGTTGGGAGGCGACATCTACGGCTGGGACATCAACCAGACCGGCACCGACGGCGTGCTCAGCGAATCGCTGTCTGACAACAGCGGCTTGCTCAACGCAATCGAGACCTTTGACGAGTCGACGGGAAAGATCACGAAGGTCGTTCAAAAGACACAGACAAACGACGACGGCCCCTCGCCCGTGGTCGAGGCGATCGCCGGGGGTGACGTTGGGCTGGTCGACGATCAGCACAACTTCGTGCAGAGCGGCAAACTCGTACGCGATGACAAATACCTGGAGATGAACCCGGTAACCCGCAACAGGATCACTGGTAAATGGAAACCGCCTCACACCCTCGGTCTCGATCCGAACTTTGTTACCAATAACCAGGGGTCTTCGAGCGAAGCGATGGTGGCGTACAGATTAACCAAGACCGATAACGAGCAAGCGTTTCTGTACATGTACGACGTCGGCACGAACACATGGCAAAAACCATACTTGTTTCCTCGCCATCACGTTCTAAGTGAAAATACGGAGTACGCCGCCATAGACACGCAGAGCAATGTTGCCGCGGCCAGCTACCAGCAATATCGCTACCCTTTCAATCCGAACGAAGTACCCCCGACCTTCGTTGTCTTCGACGCGAGTACCGGTAAGCTGCTGCGCAAGTTCCCGGGACTAGGACAGGGGTACGTCAACGGCATGGCGATCGACTCGACGACCGGCACCATGTGCACGACGACCTTTGGCGACCATTACGTGGAGTTCTACAAGGTGTCGACCGGCAAAGGCTTCAAGGTGCAGATTCCGATACTTTATAGCGGGGGGCCCCTCAACGGGGGTGCGGCGGTGGCCGTCGACCAAGTGCACCACCTGTTTATCATCGCACAACTTAACTCTACATTCTCTTCCTCTGGAAGCACGGTCATCGTGTACAACGAAAAAGGTCATCTCGTCGAGTACATCAACGGTTTCGAGTTTCTCAACCAGTTCTCGGCGGTCATCCCGCACATCGCGGTCAACGGAGCGAAACGTCTCGGGTACGTGAATGGCCCGGGCGAAAACGAACTCCAGGAGTTTACGTACTAGGCCGCCTCTGAGTGCCCTCGCCAATAGGCCTTCAACGCGAGCTGGACTTGCTTATTTGGTGACGACTTGGTAACGTAAATCTTGTACCGCCCTTGTACCCGTATGTCACGATAGATTGACTTTAAGTGCTTGGCAGTGCTATTCGGGACGTGGAGAGGTGGCAGAGCGGTTGAATGCGGCGGTCTTGAAAACCGCAGAACCTGATAAGGGTTCCGTGGGTTCAAATCCCACCCTCTCCGAATCGCCGTACGGGGCTGGCGGCGCTTGAATCTCCGCGAGGCTTGCTCGGAACGCTTACATTATTGCGGTTGAGCGGTGCCCGGCTCGCAGGATGAAGTGGTAGGGAAAGCGCGGGTCGCGGATACGCTCGATGCATCGCAGTGCGCTTCCATCGATGCGATCCCGTGCTTCTGCGGGGCTGTGGGCGTGTTCGGCCGGTGGACCCGTTGGGCGATCGATCGTCGCGTCCCAGTCGAAGATCAAGACGTCGCCGTGCGGCGCCAGTAGGGGCGCGAGAGAGCGAAGCGTCGCGTCGTCGATCTCGTGCAGTACGTTGAGCGCGAAGATGCGGTCGTACGGTGCTTTCGCCTGCGTCTCTTGCCAACTTGCGGCGCTGAAGTTTTCGAGACATAAGTCCGCGGTACGGCGGCGAACGATGTCGAGCATTTCGGGTTGCACGTCATAGGCGACGACGTCGACGTCCGGATGAGCCTGAGCAACCGCAACTCCGTAGCGTCCCGTGCCGGTGCCAAAATCGAGAACCCGCGAGCCCGAGGGAACTTCGAGCAACTCTACAATCGCAGCCGTTGGAAGCCAGGCTTCTCGTTCGGGATCGTCGAGCACGCCGGCGCGCTCGTGCGAAAATATATGGGGCTGCTTAGCCCCCTCGCCGGATTTCCGACCCGGGGTTCGACTCAAGCAGTCGCGCTTGCGGCGGCTGGGAGTCCCATCGAGCTTGAAGGGTCGATCGCAATGTATTCGTTTTTGCAGGCCTGCCCGAAAAGCGGCTCGAGAAGGTTTCTAACGCCGTCGACCGAGGCGGCTTGCCACAAGCAGATCGCCGTCGAGCGATCGCTGCTCGTCACGGTTTGATGCAGTTTGAGGTCGGCGGGGATGTCTTTCGCCGCGCTCGCCGCGGTTGCCCAAAACGTATCGGGATCGCTGATCCTGTGAATGACCGAAATGAACATAACCCGTCCTTTATGGCGATCGAGTGCGTCTTACGGCTATCGGGGTGCCGCCCGGCCAGCCCTGCAGGCGCCTTGACTACGCGATTCGCTGGTTCCTTGCGCGTACGCCTCGCCAAAGTGATCGTTGCCTTTAAATTAGAGGCTTTTTGCTTCAGAGCGTGCAACTGCATATGTCCCCGGACTTTAAACTCCCGAAAGGCTCCTATTGAACCTCAAAGACGCGATTGCGGAAATAATGCGCTGTCGCCTGGTGGACCCTGCCCGCGCTGCGATCCTCGAAGCCCAGGTTTTAGGGCGCGGGACGAGCGTCACCCTCGATCCCATTGATAATCCCGAACAGAAAGCGGCTCGCGCAATGTTCGGCCTGGCGTAGGTGTAACCTAAGCCACTCGTGGTCACTGTAGCTCAGCCGCTCACCAACTGACGCTTGCCAGCGCTTCCTTTAGGGCCCGTTCTTCGGTCATCATTGCCCCCTCAGACATGAGCCTCGCGACTGCATCCGGGCCCATGGCAGAGCGCAGCACGGCAAGGACTCGAGCGTAGCGCTCATATGATTGCGCCCGCTCCACGACTTGCGGCCGCAACGCGGCAATCGCTCCGATGCGCTGGAAAGCCCACGCGGCGACGACGGTCAAGGGCTACCCGCGCGCAGGCCCTAGGACCTCCCATGCGTATTCCTTAGGTTCCGCGTACCGATCCAGTGAGACGAGATATCCCGATACGCTCCGGTACCAACAATGTTTCCGCCTATACCCTAAACGCGAAAAGCGGCGCGTTGAAGCCGGTGAAGGGATCGCCGTTTGCTGCGGGCTACGATCCCCACGGCATCGCCACGTGCCGCGTCGAAGCCGGCAAGGACGATATCGGAGATGAAAATGAGCACTACGAAAACGCCACCCGTCTCACGAAAGAGCATACTCGAACTCGCCGCATCGTTTGGAGTATTGGCAGCGGTCGGCAACGTCACCGCCGGCGCCGCGCCGCGCGAGGGAGTCGTGGGTGCCTGGAGTCTCGTGAGCTTCGACGTTGACGAAGGACGCGGTTCATCCAAACCCCGCTTCGGGCCCGACCCCGTCGGCTATTTGCTCTATACTGCCGATGGGCACATGGCCGCCGTGCTCGCCGGAACGCATCGTCCCGAGTTGAAATCGCCGTCCGGAAGCTCGTCAACCGAAGAGCAGCGCACGCAAGCCCTGGCGAACTTCCTTGCGTACGCCGGCCGCTACGACGTTCGCGGCGATCGCGTCTTCCATCACGTCGAAGTCAGCGTGTTTACCAATCTCATGGGAACGACGCTCGAGCGCCAGTTCAAGATCGAAGGCGACGTGCTGACCATTCGCACGATGCCGCCTGAAATCTGGGGCACCTCAAATATTCTCGTCTGGAAGCGCGCCTAGTATTGTACCCTGCCCGCCATATTCTTGTACTCTTTCCAAACCGCGACGGCTTCCTCGCGCAGGATCTGCTCGGCGGGAATCGATCGTTGGGTGGTGGGCTTCTTTAGCTCGGCGTAAATCATCGTGTCGTCGAAGTTGCCGTACTCTAGCGCGTCGCCGACGGTGGCGGCGTAGAAAATCTTGCTGATTCCGGCCCAGTACGCGGCCGCCGCGCACATCGGGCAGCACTCCGCGCTGCTGTACAGGGTGCAATCGGCGAGCTTAAAGCTGCCGACCTTCTTGCACGCCTTGCGGATTGCTTCCATTTCGCCGTGCCACGTCGGATCGTTCTCAGCGACGACTCGATTCGCTCCCTCGGCCAGAATCTCGCCATTCTTGTCGACGATAACGGTGCCGAAGACGCCTCCGGCCTTCTTGACGAGCGACGTTTCTTTCGAAAGCTCGATCGCGCGCCGCATAAACTTCTTGTCTTGTTCGGTCATAATGATCACCAGTTCGCGCGCGTTTGGGTCCGACCTCTGCAAACGTAGAAGTACTTCGAAACCGTGGTAGCAAACTAATCGAAGGTGCTATCCACGGACGACTCCGGAAAAACGAATCTCATTCTCTGTGTGCGCGTTCGTCCGGACAAAGAGTCCGAGTTCGCACACTGGCACGTCCGCTGGCAGACCGCCGTGCTTGCGGCACCGGGCGCGCTGAGTTTCGAATACCGTCCTCCGGCCCCGCCCGACCAGGAAGAGGCAATTGCACTCGCATCCTTCGACAGCATGGATGCGCTCCGTCGTTGGCGCCACGGCGACGAGAGCCGGGCCCTCGTTGCGCAAGCGGTTCCGCTAGTCGAGGGCGGAATCGTTATGCAACTCGCCGGCCAGGCGGCCGCGGGCTACATTCCCCAGCACAGCACTACGGAACTCATCGTCACGCAAATCAAACCGGGCAAGGAAGAGGCCTATCGCGCGTTTGCCGAGCGCATTCAAAAAGCGCAGGAGGCGTTTCCCGGCTACGTCGGCTCGTTCGTGCAGCCGCCACACCAAAACGAGCGTGGCTGGACGACGCTCTTCCGCTTCGACACCGAAGAGAATCTCGAGCGATGGCTGAGCTCGGCGCGCCGGGCCGAGCTGCTCAAAGAGAGCGAAGACCTGACGCAAGGCTTTGTCGCGCAGCGGATGGATACGTCGTTTCCGGGCTGGGTGCCGACCGATCCGGCCACCGGAAAACCGCCGAGCATTTGGAAAACGGCGTGCCTCGTTTTGCTCACGCTCTTTCCGGTTGTCATGCTCGAACTCAAGTTCCTTACGCCGAACCTGCGCACGCTCAACCCGGCGCTGGGAACGTTTGTGGGAAATGCCATCAGCGTTTCGCTAACGACGTGGCCGCTGATGCCGCTTGCGGTTCGCGCCTTCCACGGTTGGCTGTTTCCGGAAAACCGGCCGCGCTGGCTCGTGCTCACCAGTCCCCTGGTGTTGCTCTGCTGCTACGCGGTGGAGATCGCTTTACTCTGGCGGCTGCTCTTGTAACCGCTCCTACCGGCGGCTGCGAGCCCGGTGCGCCGACGAGACCGTGACGTTGACCGATTTGGATGCGATGCCGTTGGCGACGACGACCAGCGTGCTGGCGCCCGAGCCGATGCTCGCGGGGACGTCGAAGTTGGTCGAAACGATCTTCGAGCCGGTGGCAACGCCCATCGTGCTGTGACCGTGCGTGCGGGCGTAGACCACGTCGCCGCTCGCGTTGTTCGTGATGCGAACGAGCGGATAGTTCGTTGCGGTTTGGTACTCGTCGCCGAAGGCCATGGCTTGCGAGAGACCGTTGAACTGCGTGCCGGTTATTTTGTAGGTGCTTCCGGGCGCGATGCTCTTCGGATACGATTTGATTGCCGGCGCCCAGCTTGATTTCGCCGAGCCCGTCGGCGTGTACAGATCGATCGAGGACGAGCAGAAGAGCCCGACTTCTCCCGTGGGCAGCAGGATCGGCGGGCACGACGGCACGCCGCTCAGCGCCGTGAACGTCTTGCCGTTGAACTCGTAGACGCCGCCGGAGTCACCGAAGACCATCACGTCGCCGCTGGGCTCGAGCAGACCGAACGAATCGGCGGCGTTGTCGTTGTCGGGGAAATCGGGGCCTTTGGCCCACGTGCCGGCTTTGCTTCCGGTTGAATAATAGATGGCGGTGTGCCCCGTTCCCGTACCGCTGGTTCCTTCGCCCGAACCGGTCGCGAAGACGCTTCCGTCGGGACGCAGAATGGCGGGACCGATCTCGCCCGGCGGATAGTAGCAGTCTTTCTTCTTCGGGCCGTAGGGGAGACAGCCGCCCGACGCCCAGTGTGAAGCGAGGATAACGGGAGTATCGCCGGCGGTCTTCCACGTTTGCGCCGACGGGTTATAGATTTCGGAATCCGGGTCGTTCTTTACGTCGACCGTCAGGACGGTACCGTCGGCAAGCAGCGTCCAGCCTTCCTCGGCGTTGAAATCCGCTTTTCCCGCATCGCCGACGGACGTCCATTTATTCGTCGTGGGATTGTAGGTTGCGTCCCACTTGTGCAGCTTGTCGCCGATGAGAACGAGGTTGTTGGGAAGCATGGTCGAGGGCGAGTCGCCGATCCAGCCCCAGTGTGACGGATGACCGAGCTTCGTCCATGTGTTCTTCACCGGATCGTAGATCGCGCCGAGATTGGTGAGGGTGAAGTTATCGTTGTTATACTCACCGCCGCTGTACCATAAACGCCCGTCGGCAAGAACTTGCGACGCGCCCGCCGACGGGCTGTAGCCCGCGGGCATCGAAGCGACTTGCGTCCAGGTCCCGTCCGCGTAACTGCCGGACGAATCGGGCGCGTAGCTATACCATTGGTTGCCGTTGCTGCCCGACTGTACGAGCACGGTGCCGTCGGTCATGAGCCATTCGAGCGCCGCTTGGACCGGCGGCGAACTCTTCGCGCGAACGAGCCGCGCGCCGCCTTGCGCGGACGTGCCGAGCGGAACGTTCGGCAGCGACGAATGACCGCCGCAACCGGTAAGCAGCGCAGCGGCTACGCCGGCGACTGCGGCAACGCGGGCGAAAATGAACGGATGTCGGAGAGATAGCAACATGGTTGTCCCTTTTTAATGGCAAAGCGTGCGAAGCCTCTAAAGCACGTGGCTATGGCGCTATCGCGTTTGCGAGCTTTGTTTGCGCAGCCTTCGCTTGCGCTTCGAGTTCGTCGAAGACGGCATACTGCGCGGCCGTTGGCCGCTCGTACGCCATCTCGACGTCGGTCGCGAGGAAGGCCAGCCGATCGTGCAGCTTCGTCTCGTACAGCAGGCCGCCTTCGCTCGAGTTGATCTTGAGTTGGACGACGCCGGCGATCGCGGCGTCGAGAGCCGCGTTCGGACCGGTGCGGCTGCGTAGCGCCAGCGCTTCGTCGATCTTGCGATCGAGCGCATCGAGCGTGGCGTGAATCCGTTGTTCGAGCGCGAATCGCGCCGCGAGCGCGTCCGGCGCGACGTGGATGCGCGGGTCGAGGGTAACATCGAACGACGCCCGCGCCGCACTGCCGCCGTAGTCGAGCGTTACGGTGTACGTGCCGGGAAGCACGACCGGACCGCTGACGGTGTCCTCTTCGCCGCCGGCCGCGACCGGCGGGTTGAAGCCGGTAACGTCAGCCGCGTCGGGGTAGCGCAGATCCCACTGGAAGCGATTGGCGCCGCCTCGAATGCCCGTCGCCGCGAAATCCGCTTCGCGCTTTCTCGCGGCCGATGCAAAGAGCGGGGCCGCCGGCGTCGGTTGCGGTTTGGTTTTGAGATGCAGCGCGAAGGTCCGCACCGTTGCGCCGACAGCATCGCTAAAGGTGAGAGTCACCGGCGTCTTACCGTTATACGACGCGGGAATGTTGAAGAAGACCGTCGCGCCGAACGGAGGGTTTTCGCCCGCGGCGGTGCTGGGGAATGGAGGCGCTCCGTAGGCATGTGTCAGCCAGGCGGTCTGCGGCGCAAAAATCTGCGGCGCGCCGCCGGCGTCGCCTCGCGAAATCGCTTCGAGCAGCGCGAGGTTGTCGAGCACCCAAAACGCGCGGCCGTGCGTCGCCGCGACCACCGCGCCTTGGCGCGTGTCGACGGCAAGATCGCGCACTTGTACCTTCGGCAGGTTGATTGCGAGCGGCTGCCACTCGGCGCCGCCGTTGATGCTAAGGTAGACGCTGCTCTTGGTTCCGAGGAAGAGCAAGTTCGCGTCGTTGGGGTCTTGCCGAACGACGAACGCACATTGATCGCTGGGAAGACCCGCGTTGATCGCCGTCCAGTGGGCGCCGTAATCCTGCGTTTCGTACGCGTAGGGATGGAAGTCGTCCCACATATAGCGCGAGGCCGTCAGGTATGCGGTGCCTTTCGCGACGTGCGACGGCTCGATCGAGCTAATCTGCGCCGTCTGCGGCAGCATTGGCGGCGTTACCGCACTCCAATGGGCACCGCTATCGGTCGTTACGTGCACTAGACCGTCGGCCGATCCGGCCCAAATTACGTCGTTGTCGAGCGGCGAGACGGCGAGCGACGAAACGTCGGGATAGACTTCGGCGCTGGTTTGGTCGAGATCGATCGGGCCGCCCGTTGGGCCCTCCGTGCGGGCATCGTTGCGCGTGAGATCGGGGCTGATCGTTTGCCAGGTGCGCCCGTAGTCGTCGCTGCGAAGCACGTACTGCGATCCGACGAGCAGCTCTTTGGGATTTGCGGGCGAGAAGAGCACGGGATGCGTCCAGCCAAAGCGGTACTTGAGTTCGGCGGAGTACGCGCCTTCCTGATAATCCGGCCACGGGCTGACGCTGCGGTATTGACCGATCGTCGCGTCGTACTGCAGGAAGATCGAAAAGTAGCCGCTGCCGTAGGTAATCGTGGGATCGCCGGGCTGCGGTGCGACGAAGGTGCTCTCGCCGTAGGCAACTCGTTGCCACTCATCACTCGAGATTGCGCCGTTCACCGAAGCGCTGGGGCCCTCGATCGAGCCTTCGTCCTGCTGCGCGCCATAGATGTGAAATGGGAAGCGGTCGTCGATGGAGACGTGATAGAACTGGCCAGTAGGCTGATTGTGCTCGCCGCTCCACGTCTCGCCGCCGTCGGTCGAAACCGTCGCGCCGCCGTCGTTGCCTTCGAGCAATACCTTCGGATTGCGAGGATCGATCCAGACGACGTGGTTGTCGCCGTGCGGCGGCCGGAGCGAACGAAAGGTTTTTCCGCCGTCGCGCGATACCCACGGCGCTTGCACGTTCGGTGCGTAAATCACGTTGGGATTGGTCGGATCGACGTAGACGCTCATATAGTAGAAGGCGCGCTGGCGCAGCTCCATGTCGTCGTTGGTGCGCCGCCACGTCGCGCCGGCGTCGTCGGAGCGAAAGACGCCGCCCGCCTTGGCCTGCACGATCGAGTAGACGACGCGCGGGTTCGACGCCGAAACACCGACGCCGATGCGCCCGAGAACGCCGCGCGGATAGCCCGGATTATTGGAAAGGTTCGTCCAGTGCGCGCCGCCGTCGGTCGTCTTGTACAAGCCGCTGCCGGCGCCACCGCTGGTGAGTTTCCAAGGCTGACGCTGCGCTTGCCACATTGCCGCGTAGAGCGTTGCGGGATGCTTGAGATCCATGGAAAGCGCAATCGCTCCGGTTGCATCGTTGACGAAGAGCACCTTGCTCCAGGTCTTGCCGCCGTCGGAGGTCTTAAAAACGCCGCGGTCGGCGTTGGGCGCGAACGCATGCCCCATCGAAGCCACGTACGCGACGCCGGCGTTGCGGGGATCGATCGCGATCGCACTGGTCGTGTGCGTGTCGCGCAGACCGGCGTACGCCCACGTCTTGCCGGCGTCGGTCGATTTGAAGACGCCGTCGCCGGTGATCATGTCGCCGCGAATATCGCTCTCGCCGGTGCCCGCCCAAATTATGTTGGGATTCGAAGGCGCGACCGCGATCGCGCCGATGCTGTTGCTATCGCCCGGCAGCGTGCCGTCGGAGATGTTCACCCACTTAATGCCGTAGTCGGTGCTCTTCCAAATGCCGCCGTCGACCGCGCCCATGTAGAAAAGATTCTGGCCGGGCACGCCGGCAACCGCGACGACCCGGCCGCCGATAAACGGTCCGACGCTGCGCCACGCAAGCTTCGAAACGATTGTTTGTCCGCTCCCCTGGTCACCGGCGGCGATGCTCGCCGCCGCTAGCGTGAAGGCTGCTGCAATGATTATCGTTCGTAGGCGCATGGTCGTGTCTTTAGCCTGTAAATTCGAGCTACCCTTCGCCAACCAAGTTACGAGGTTTTGACCGTTGGAGTCGGCGGGAGCGGCTTGCCTTCATCGAAGAATTGCAAAAACTCCTCGGTTGAGTTCACGCGAGGGAACGGTTCGTTCGGAGTTGCCACGTTGAGAAAGGCGCACAGCGGCGCCCAGCCCTCGGCAACGTCGAAGACCAGTAGCCGCTCGGGCGGAATCGCGGCGCTGACCTGTTCGCTGCGGAAAAGCTCTTCCACCAGGCAGCCTCCGGTCGCACCGAATGGATAACCTTGGCGTCGGGGTAGGCCGCGGCGAGTTCGCGCCAAACGTGGGCGCCGGGCCAATCGACCTGGGCGCGATAGCCTTTGAAAACCTCGTCCCAACTAATCGATTCTCCGGCAACGAACGACTGCCAGTACGGCACCTGTTCCGGATGCTCCATCACTTCTTCCATGTGGTGGCATGGACCAAAGCCCAACATCTCGAGCGCGCGCTTCAATGACGCCGTGCCCGTTCGGCCGAAGCCGGACCCAATGACCGTTAGCGACATAAACTCTCTCCCTCTTCAAGCGAGCCGTGATTCGGACCTCAGAGATACGTTCTCGACTCCTCGCGACCTCGTTTCGCGATGGAACTGAGGCGCAGCGGCGAACCCATGTCACCCCGGATTGGTTCGGGCTTCAGGAGGCGGGCGATGAGGATTTCACGTTTTGGGCATCGTGCACTTTGCTTAGCGTCTAGCGCCGCATTCACGGCGCTTCTCTGCGCTTGCGCGACTCATGGCAGCGGCGCACCGCTGCTGGTACTAACCGGGCCGGGGGGCGGCGCCGCGCCGGATAGTTCGCAAACGTTTAAATACACTGGGCACCGGCAGACGTTCGAAGTGCCGGCCGGAGTAACCGCAATCAAAGTTCTCGCCTTCGGTGCGAGCGGGGGCGGCTCGACGGCCGGCTACGGCACCGAATCCGTCGGCGGCGTCGGCGGCAGTGTGAAAGCAACGATTCCGGTGACGCCCGGAGAGAAGCTCACGGTCGTCGTCGGCGGTGAGGGTGCGACTGCCGGCGGTTTTAACGGAGGCGGAAACGGCGGCAGCACCAAGGGAAGCGGCGGAAACGGCGGCGGCGGAGGCGGCGCTTCGGACGTGCGACAGAACGGTGATAAATTGGCGGACCGCGTCGTCGTCGCCGGCGGCGGCGGCGGCGGTGGTGGTCCCAGCATCTTTTACGGTAACGGCAATGGCGGGCTGGGCGGCGGAAGCACCGGCGGCGGGGGCGGCGGCGACTGCTACCGAGACGGCCCCGATGGTTGCGGCGGCGCCGGCGGCTCCCAGAGCGCAGGGGGAGGCGGCGGCGCCGGCGGCGAGCGATTTGACTATCAGACCGGAAACGCCGGCCAAAACGGAAAACGCGGCCGCGGGGGTAACGGCGGAAGCGGCCCCAGCAGCGGCAGCGGTGGCGGCGGAAGCGGCGGCGGCGCGGGCGGCGGCTACTATGGCGGCGGTGGCGGCGGTGCCGGTTCGCGGAGCACGAGCGGTGTCGGCGGCGGCGGCGGCGGTGGTGGCGGTTCGTCGTACGTCGAGAAAGGCGCCACGCACGTCAAAAACTTGCAAGGCGCCGCGCCGTCGGGAAACGGGAAGATCGTCATTTCCTGGTAGCGGCACATAACAGAAGAGGAAACAAACTATGACCCAGACGCAACCGATCTCCAAGACTGCCCCAAAGGTCTACGCCTTGCAGGGCACGCTGCTCGAAGCGTGTTCGTGCCGGACGCTCTGCCGCTGCTGGATCGGTGAGGATCCCGACGGCGGCGCCTGCGACTCGTTTCTCGCCTACAACATCGAGAAGGGCGAGATCAACGGCATCGACGTAACCGGACTAACCTACGTGCAGGTGGTCAAGATTCCCGGAAACGTTCTCACACCGAAAAGCTGGAAGCGCGTGAGCTACGTCGACGCGCGAGCAACCGACGAACAGAAAACCGCGATTCTCGACGCCTGGCATGGCCGCTTGGGTGGACCGCTCGCGGATCTGAACGGCTTGATCGGTGAAGACGTCGCGATCGAAACGCAGCCGATCGAACACGATCTCCAGGGCGGTGAAGGGACGCTCGTGGTCGGCGACAAGCTGCGCGCGACGATGGCGCCTTATCGCAGCCCATATGGGTCAATCACGACGCTGCGTGACAGCCTCTTCAGCACCATACCCGGCGCGCCCGCGTTTGTCGCAAAAGCCACCGAGCACGTCGTCAACATTCCCGAACATGGAATGGTTTGGACGTTTAAGGATCGCAATGCGATCCAGGGCGACTTCTTGCTAGAGGCGTAGGTTGATGGCCGCGAACGCCGCGTACCGGCACGTACGCTTCAATACGATCGGCGTGCTCGGGTGTCTGATCGCGGCCGCGTGGGCGGTCTGCGCGTGGTCGGAGCTGTCGGGCAATGCGGCGCTGCTTCACCACCACGCGCTTTATGCGAGCGGACGGCCGTATTGGTTCGCCGCGCTCGTCGTGTTGGCGGCATGGCAGTTCATGACCGCTGCGATGATGCTCCCCTCTTCGCTCGGGTTCATCCGGTATTATGCGGCGACCGCCGGGCGCGCGCCGGACTTCCCGCTCGCACTGTTCTTGTTTTTGGGCGGCTACTTCGCAGTATGGACGGCGTTTGCTCTGGCGGCGTTCACCGGCGACATGCAGCTGCACCGCCTCGTCGACACGTGGCCCTGGCTGGCGGCGCACGCGGTGCTGATACCGGCGGGAACGCTCGGCCTCGCCGCGGTTTATCAGTTTACGCCGCTCAAGGATGCCTGTCTGAAAGCGTGCCGTCATCCGGGTATCTATCTCATGCGTCATTATCGCCGCGGCGCATTCAACGGGTTGCGCCTCGGCTTTGGTCACGCGCTCTACTGCGTTGGCTGTTGCTGGGCGCTGATGCTGGTGATGTTTGCTGCGGGGGTCGCACATTTGGCTTGGATGGGCGTGCTCGCCGCGCTCATGTTCGTCGAGAAGGCGACGCCGTTGGGAAACCGCATCGCGGCGCCGGCCGGCGTGGTCTTCGGCGTACTTGCCGTTATCGCGCTCTTGGCTCCCGGCGCCATCGGGGGCTTGTGAGCACGTTGACGATGCACGTTGGAATCGCCGGCACGGGAAAGATGGGAAGCGCGATGGCGCGCAACCTTCTCGATCGCGGCTATCGCGTAGCGGTTTGGAACATCGATCGCGAAATGATGGATCCGCTCGTCGCCGCGGGCGCGGCGCCGATCGAAGATCTCGAAGCGCTCGTAGCCGCCGTCGATGCGACGATCGCGATCCTCTGGGACGACGAAGTCGCGCGAGATATCTCGCTCGGGCGGATCATTCCCGCCGCGCGCGCAGGCCGGCTCGTCATCGAGTTGTCGACGCTTTCGCCGCAGATGTACGAGACGCTCGCAACGGCAGCCGCGAAGCGGGGCGTGGACTTTCTCGCGTGTCCGGTCCTTGGGAGCGTCGACGGCGCGCGTGCCGGCACGCTGACGCTCTTGCCGGGAGGCACCAGCCAGGCCTTCGACCGTGCGCGGGAACTCTTGAGCGCGATGGGTTCTACGATAAAGTTTACCGGCTCGCCGGCGGCCAGCGGGCATCTCAAGCTGGCGTATAACTCGATGCTGTGCGTGAATGCCGATGCGATCGGCGAGCTGCTCGGGATTATGGCGCGGGCCGGCGTCGATCGCACCCTCGCCGTCGACGCGCTCGTGCAGGCGCTCGAACGTGTGGCTACCAAACGTCAGCAACTCATCGAGCGCGACACGCACCCGCGCTTTTCGGCCAACGCGCTTCTCAAGGATTTGCGCCTTGCTCGCATCGCGAGGGAGAGTCTGCACGTGAATGCGCCGCTAATGGAGTGCGCGCTGGTTGAATTCGAGAGGACCGTCGAGACGGGCGTGGGTAACGAAGACTATATCGCCGTCGGCCTAGCCTTGGAGCGCGCACTATCCGACTAGGGTTCGTTATAGGGACGGCAATCGGATGGGGCATCGGCAGCAGCATCGGATACGTGGTGCTGTTCGTGCTGGTGGCGTGGGGACTGGCGACGCTGCATTGGCCCGGACCGGCGTGGCTAAGCCGCGTGTTGCTCTATGCGATCCCGGTAATCTTCATCGTGCAGGCGCTCGTCAGCGCGCGCCGCGATCGTGGCTGGCTCGCGGGCGCGTGCCTCGGATTCGGCGCCGGCGTTCTGCTCGATCAGATTCTCGTATCGCTGTTTGTCGCGGTGTTTCATGCGACCCATCCGCACGCCGGCGGCTTTTTTGTCGACTAGGCCCGCGAATGTTGCCTTCTAGGGCTTTTGCAAGTGACAAGATGTGCAGCGCGCTGCGTGCCGAATCGGCTAGGATATCTAAGATATGTTTTCTCGAGCGAAGTCTATTCCGGTGAGCGAGCTGCGGCGCCGCCTCGGCGACGGTATGCCGCCATTCTTGCTGGACGTTCGCGAGCCGGAGGAGTTGGAGGATGGCGTAATTGCCGGTTCGGTGAACGTTCCCATGCGCGAGCTGAAGCATCGTCTCGGTGAGGTGCCGACGGATCGCGATATCGTCGTGATCTGCCATATCGGCGCGCGCAGCGCCTACGTCACCAAAGAACTCAATGCGCTCGGCTACGATCGCGCGGTGAATCTCGACGGCGGAATGGACGCCTGGATTCGAGAGACTAACGCTTAGCTTTGCTTATCGTCACGCCGAACGGATTCTGGAAATTCGTTAACGTCTTCTTGGCCGTGCCGCCGGCCGGGTAGGGCCAAACTCCCACGGTGGCAGTATAGAAGGAGGCGCCGACCACGTGCGAGCCCACCTTCCAAAACTGGCGCACGTAATCCGTACTGTCGAGCGTCGTGGAACCGACGACGTGTCCGCCGCCTCCGTTGGTCTGATAGATCACGCCGGCTTCGGCGTCGCCGACGGCGAGATACTTTCCATCCCACTGGATGCCGCCCGGCCACTCAATGCTCTGATCGAGCGCGATCGTGGTAAGCGTCCCGCTCCCCTTCGGCAGCTCTGCAAACTCGAAGAGGTCGCTGTCGTTGACCCCGTCGACGAATAAGTCGCCTTGATTGTCGTAGCCGCACGCCCAGACCTCGCGGATATCGGAATCGCTGTACGTCGTCGCGGTTCCGCTGGCATCGGCGAAGACGGAGACGCTGCCATCGCCGTAAGAACTCACCAAATTCGCAACCGCAAGGTTTCCGGTCGTTGGATCGACCGAACACCCGATCGGGAACTCGTGAGCATCGCTCAAAGTTCGCAGCGGGCTGCTGCCGCCGTGGGCGTATTCGATCAGCTCGTAACCGTCTAAAACGCTCACCCACACGTTCTGCTTCTTATCGACGCACAGGCCGGCGGGGTAAGGACCAAAACCCCTAAGCGTTCCTTCCAGCTTCCCTCTCGGGTATGAGTAGGCGTAGACCTCGTAAGCATTGTAATCCGAAACGTACAGCAAGTCCGAGCGCTTCGCTTCCGGCGACATCCACGAGCCGCGGCCGTCGTCCCTTGGCGTCTCGATTCGGTGCGCCGGTGCCGCAACGGGCGCGAGCTGCGCCGGCGATCCGGCACATCCGCCCAGCGCCAAGGCAATCGCGCAAAAGCGCAAGCCGTTACTCATAAAGCGCAACCCGCGCAGCGGCCTTCGAACGTCACGCGTTCGCTAGCAATCTTGAAACCGTGCGCAAGCGCGAGCGCTTTGAGCGTGCGCGGCGGAATCGCATAGGCAACATCTTCGATCTCGCCGCACGCGCTGCAGCGAAAATGCGCATGGCGCGGTCCCGCAGGCTCGTAGGTCGCTGCATCGGCACCGGGCAAATAGAGTTCGGAGACCAAGCCGAGGTCGCGGAGCCGCTCGAGGCCGCGATAGACGGTCGAAAATCCGATGCCCGGCCGGCGCTTGTGTGCTTTTGTGAAGATATCCGAAGGCGTAAGGTGCCGGCCGATACCGCTTGCTTGCACGATTTCGTAAATGAGCTGGTAGTTCTTCGGTAACCTTGGCTGCGCGGACGGCGTCATCTTAGATTGATGGCGGTCGCCGGCAGCAGGATTCCGTCGGGCGTGAAAGTGAAAGTCACTTTCAAGCCTTCGCCGGCACTACCAACCTTCCCCCCGAATCGGAGAGAGTCAACAGATGGAAAATACGATCGCCGAACTGTCGGACGCCGACCGCGGCTGTCCCGTAAAGCACGTTCCCCTGCGCCCGAGGGTCAACATCGATTGGTTCCCGGAGTTACTCGACTTTTCGGTGCTCCACCGGCCGTCGGCGCTCTCCGACCCGATGGGTCCCAATTTCAACTATGCTCGCGAGTTCAACAGCTTGGATCTCAAAGCGGTCAAGGCCGACCTTTTTACGATGATGACCACTTCGCAAGACTGGTGGCCCGCCGATTACGGGCACTACGGGCCCCTATTGATTCGCATGGCTTGGCACGCGGCGGGCACGTACCGCATCGGCCACGGCCGCGGCGGCGCGGGCTCCGGCCAACAGCGCTTCGAACCGCTCAACAGCTGGCCCGACAACGCAAATCTCGACAAGGCACGCCGCCTGCTGTGGCCGGTCAAGCAAAAGTACGGCAGAAAGATCTCGTGGGCCGATCTGATGGTCCTCGCGGGAAACTGCGCGCTCGAGTCGATGGGATTTAAAACGTTCGGATTCGCCGGCGGCCGTGTCGACGCGTGGGAACCCGATGACGTCACCGACTGGGGTCCCGAAGACGTCTGGCTCGCCGACAAGCGTTACACCGGCCAACGCGATCTCGAAAAGCCGCTGGCGGCCGTGCAGATGGGTCTGATCTACGTGAACCCGGAGGGCCCCAACGGCAATCCCGATCCGCTTGCCGCAGCGGCAGATATTCGCGAGACGTTCGCTCGCATGGCGATGAACGACGAGGAGACCGTTGCGCTGATCGCCGGCGGCCATACCTTCGGCAAGACGCACGGTGCCGCCGATCCCGCGCAGTACGTCGGTCTTGCTCCCGCCGGTGCCGGCATCGAAGAACAAAACCTTGGCTGGCGCAACTCATTGCGTAATGGAAACGGCGACGTCACGATCACCAGTGGGCTAGAAGGCGCCTGGACGCAGAGGCCGACGCGGTGGAGCAACCTCTATTTTGACAACCTCTTCAACTACGAGTGGGAACTGACGAAGAGCCCCGCCGGCGCGTACCAATGGAAGCCGAAGGACGGCGCCGCAGCCGAGAGCGTTCCCGACGCACACGATCCGTCGAAGCGACACGCGCCGACCATGCTCACGACCGACCTTTCCTTAAAGGTCGACCCGATCTACGAGCCGATCTCGAAGCGTTTCCATGAAAATCCGCAAGAGTTTGCCGATGCCTTTGCCAAGGCGTGGTACAAACTCACGCATCGCGACATGGGCCCCATCTCGCGTTATCTCGGTCCGGAAGTTCCGGCCGAGCCGCAGATTTGGCAAGACCCGGTGCCTGCCGTCGACCATCCGCTAATCGACGCGCAGGATATCGAAGCGCTCAAGAGCCGCATTCTGTCCTCGGGACTCACGGTCTCGCAGTTGGTCGCGACCGCGTGGGCATCGGCATCGACGTTCCGCGGTACCGATAAGCGCGGCGGCGCAAACGGGGCGCGCATTCGCCTCGCACCCCAAAAGGACTGGGCGGTCAACGCGCCCGCGGAGCTGGCGCCAGTGCTGCAAAGCCTCGAGAAGATTCAAACGGAGTTCAATGTTTCGCTCACCGGCGGCAAGAAGGTTTCGCTGGCCGACGTCATCGTTCTCGGCGGCTGCGCGGCGATCGAGCAGGCCGCGAAGAGCGCCGGCCGGGACGCGAAGGTAAGCTTTACGCCGGGGCGCACGGATGCGACGCAAGAAAACACCGACACGCACTCTTTCGCGGTGCTGGAACCGGCTGCCGACGGATTCCGCAACTATCTCGGCAACGGGCACTCGCGTTCGCCCGAACAACGGCTCCTCGATCGCGCGCAGCTGCTCACGCTCACCGCTCCCGAAATGACGGCGCTCGTCGGCGGCCTGCGCGTCCTGGGCGCGAACACCGGCGGCTCGCAACATGGGGTCTTTACGAAGCGTGTGGGCACGCTGACGAACGATTTCTTCGTGAACCTGCTCGACATGACGACCAAATGGCAACCGGCGGGCCGAGATTACACGTATGAAGGTCGCGACCGGCGCACCGGCGAGCTTGCCTGGACCGGCACGAACTGCGACCTGGTCTTCGGCTCGAACTCGCAGCTTCGCGCGATTGCCGAGGTCTACGCGATCGAGGCCGATCACTTCGCGCGCGACTTCGTCGCCGCGTGGGAAAAGGTGATGAACCTCGATCGATTCGATCTGGTGACGTCTTAGGCAGCGACTGAGGTATGAGCGCCCGTTCCTATCTCTCCGTTTGCGCGCTCTGCGTTTGCTCCGCACTGCTTGACGGGTGCGGAACGAAAGCGCTGGTACCGGTTGCGCCATCCGTTGCGTACGCTTCGCGTCAGTCGGTTACAGAGACCGTTCTCTATAGCTTTCCGGGAAATCCGAAGGGCTGGGATCCGGATGCGGGCCTCATCATCGATCGCAACGGTGCACTCTACGGCACGACGCTCATCGGCGGGGGTTGCAAGAGCGACTTTTTCGGTTGCGGAACGATCTTTAAGCTGACGCCGGCCGGCGGCGGATACGCCGGAACCGTCATCTACGCTTTCGAAGGGAAGCCTGATGGTGCGGCGCCGAGCGCGCCGTTGGCCGCCGACTCTCGCGGCCGGCTTTACGGCACGACCTACTCGGGCGGCAACCCCCTGGGCATGGGCACCGTTTTCACGCTCGCTCCATCTCGCGCGGGATACACCGAGACCGTGATTCATCGCTTTACAGGACATCCCGACGACGGTTCGATACCCTTTACCGGTGTTGCCGTCGACAAGGCGGGGAACGTGTATGGAACGACGTCGAGCGGCGGCGCCTACCTCGGAGGGATTGCTTATAAGCTGAGTCCCCGGCACGGTGCGTATACCGAAACCGTTCTCTACAATTTCGGCGCGCACCGCGATAACGACCCGGCGTCGCAGGTCGTTATCGGCCCGCACGGGGCGATCTACGGAACGACCGCGGGGACGGTCTTCGAGTTGTCGCCGGCAGGCAAAGGATACGTCAAGCGCACATTGCATCGTCTTCGTCCGCTCGTCGACGGCACCGACTTAACCGGCACGTTGCTCGCGGGAAAGAACGGTGTTTGGTACGGTACGGCGCAGAGCGGCGGGCCCGGTCGCTGCGGGACCGTATTCGCGCTTTCGCCCAGCGGCTCCAAGTATACGTTCCGACTGCTCCACGTCTTCCGCTGCCATCGTGATTTTGCAAAAGGCGGGTTTCCGGGCACTGGTCTTCTCGCGGACGCAAGCGGCGCGCTGTACGGGACGACCTACAATGGCGGGAACCTGGGATGCAGCTTGGGCGGCTGCGGGATCGTCTACAAACTTACACCGTCGGGCTCGCATTACGTATTCAGCGTTCTTTGGAGTTTTCTGCCTGCAAACGACGGCAACGAACCTTTTGGAGGCCTAATCGCCGAGCCGGGGGGCCCGATCTACGGAACCACCGGCTTCGGCGGCCGCGCCGGGCTTCGCAGCGGCGTCTACGGTACGGTTTATCAAATCACGGACCCGTCTTCGTGACCGTGCAGCCGACCAGTCAGGGTGTAGCGATACTCATCGGTCGGTCCGCCGCGAATAATTTCGGCATTTTTGGTGAACGACCGGCGGGTAAAGCCCAGACGTTCGAGGAGCCGAATCGAACGTTGATTTTCGACGTGAACGGTTGCCGCGAACTCTTCTACGCCGTAGTCACGCTCTAGGCTGAGCAGCATTCTGGCAACGGCTTCGCGCGCATAGCCCGCTCCGCAGGCCTTCACAAACAGCAGGTATGCGACCAAAGCGCTGCGATCCTTAACCGTCGCCTGGACGTGTCCCACGAAATGTCCCGTCATTTTCTCGCGCAGCAGCCAGTTGAGCCACACTTCGGAAGAATCTGAAGAGCGCCCGGCCTCGAGGCGCCGGTACCGTTCGCGGAGCCACTGGCGACTTGGGGGCGGCGAGTCGGCCATGTACTCGTAGAGCTCCGGAGATTGAAGCCCGTCGTACATCGCATCGGCGAACCTTTCTGCGAGCGGGATCAGTTCGAGACGTTCGGTTTCTAAGGGAATGGACGCAGGCGCGATCACTTGACGAAGGGGACGTTCTCCGGCGTGACGACCTTCGCAATGTCGCGAAAGATTGCGTTTGCGACTCCGGGAAACGGTTTCTCGACTTGGCTGTTGACCAGGACGATGATCGTCGCGCCGGTCGCGGGCATGTAGTACGCCCCGGTATTATAGCCGGTGATGCCGCCGGTGTACCCGTACCAACCGGCCGAGCAGCCGATGCCCAAACCGAACGAGAGGTTTCCCTCGCCCGTCGAGAGGCACGTGAGACGCGCTCGTTGCGAGGCGGCGCCGTTCGTGGTTCCGGTTACGTAGGCTTTGACCCACCGCTTCATATCGGCCATGTCGGAGATCATGGCCCCGGCCGCCCAAGAGACCGATGGCGCGAGAGCCGTCGACTCGTCGATCCACTGCTTCTTTTCGTTGAGCGAGTAACCGTGAGCGTAGGGCGCGGGCATGCCCCAGTCGGTTGTCGGAAACGACGTTTGCTTCAAGGCCATGGGAGCGAGGATTCGATTTTGGATTTCGCTTTCGATCGTATTGTGGGTTGCCTTCTCAATGATGAGTCCGAGCAAGAACCAGTTCGTATTGCTGTAGTTATACTTCGCTCCCGGCGCAAACAACGGCGGTTTCTTTGCGGCAATCGACACCCATTGCCGCGGCGTCTGGCGCGACCACCAACTTTCGCTCTGCTTTTGGACCGCCGGAATGGAGTACGCGTCGATGATTCCGCTGCGCATCTCCGCTAACTGACGCAGCGTGATCCGGTTTTCGTTCGGCACGGCGAGCCCGAGATGGAATTGGCCGACCGTGTCGTCAAGACTCAGTTTCTTCTCGTCGACCAGTTGAAGCAACACCGTCGCGACAAACGTTTTGGTATTGCTGCCGATGCGGAAGTGGTCGTCGAGCGCCATCGGACGCCGCCCGGCAAGATTTCCGTATCCAAAGCCTCGAGCGAAGGCGACTCCCCCGGGCAACCAAACTCCGATCACCGCGCCGGGCACGGGTTGCGGGCCACCGAAGGCCGCGAGTTCTTTGTTGACGGCCGCGGCGATCGCCTGCGCAGCGTTGGGACTGGGTTGGGCGGTTGCCGAGCCGCCGGCAGCGGCCGCGCTTGACAGCAAAAAGACTACCACGACGGTCGTTAGCCAAAAGCGTTTCACAGAGAGCGGCCATTCGACGAGAGCCGCACCATCCCCGGCGCAGGCGCCCGATGTGCGGCGTACGAACGGCGTTCGGCGGAGGAAACTGCAATGCCGAACGTTTCAGGTCATCAAGTTTGCGTCATCGCCGCGCTGGCTCTTGCGTTCGCCTGGTCGAGCGTCGCGGTGGCGCGCGCCGCGGATGCTTCATCGGCCTCCGTAATCCAGAGCGTCGTGCGCAGTTCGATGGCCGCAAACCACCTCAAAGCCGTCATCGTTCAGGTGCGCTCGAACGGAGCGGACGTTTATACCGGCGCTTTGGGGGAGTCGATGACGGGAGTGCCGGCGACGCCGGAGATGCACTTTCGCAACGGGGCGCTCGCGTTCACGTACATGGCGACGCTGCTGCTCGAGTTCGTCGATCAGAAGAAGGTAACGCTGGACACTAAGCTCTCCGCCTACTTTCCCGCTTTTCCCAACGCCGGCCGCATCACGTTAAGGAATCTGGCCCAAATGACTTCGGGTTACGCCGATTACGTGTATCAGCCCGAGACGATGCAGGGCGTCTACGCGGATCCGTTCCGCCAATGGAGCCCCGAAGAACTCACGCAAATCGGCATCACCAAACCCATGGAATTCGAGCCCGGCACGAACTGGGGCTACTCGCACACGAACTACGTCATCCTCGGCCGGGTGCTCGAACAGATTGCCGGCATGCCGCTCGCCGACGCGATACGCAAGTTCGTCCTAGATCCGATGGGCCTCGAGCAGACCGGCGCGTTGACGACGCCGGAGATTCCGCAGCCCGTCTTGCATGCGTTCAGCTCGGAACGCCGCGAGGCGTTGGGCATCAAACCCGGCGCGCCGTTCTATGAAGAGGCAACGTTTTGGAATCCGTCGTGGACCACCGTCGAGGGCGCCGTCGAGACGACCGACATAACGGATCTCAGCCTGTCGATCGAGGCGGTCGCAGCGGGAAAGCTGTTGTCGCCGGCATCGTCCGCCGCGCAGATCGTCCCGAGCCTCGTCGGATTCGGCCACACCCAGTCGGGGTGCCCCTCGTGCAAGCAAAACACCACGGCGTTCAACTACGGCCTCGGCGTGATCCTGGCCGGCGAATGGATCTCACAATCGTTGGGTTTCGCCGGCGCCTCGGGCGTCGTCGGCTACCTGCCCGCACAGAAGCTCACGATCGCAGTCGAAGCGACCAACGGTCCCGGCGCGTATGACGACAAAGGTAACGCGGGACTCGGCGCGGTCGCCGTCTTCCATGCGCTTGCCGATGCGCTCGCGCCGAATACGCTGCCCGAGCTACCTCACTGATGCCGCGCGTTAGAGCGCTTGTTGGAATGCGCGCGAAATCTCTTGTGCGGTAAAGCCGCGGTGCCGTAGCCCCTCGACGAAGCCCGCGACCGCTTCGCGCAAGCCGCGCACTCGTTCGCGGCCGCTCGCGAGCGGGGCGTTTTCGGCGACGCGCGTGCCGCGCCGGCCATCCCCGACCAGCCAGCCCTCGTTTTGCATCTCGGCATAGGCGCGCGCGACCGTATTAGGCGCGATCCCCAAGTCGCCGGCCAACTGCCGAACCGTCGGCAGCGTCGCGTTGGGCAACAGATCGCGGCGCTCGATTGCGGCGCGAATCTGTTCGGCAATTTGCCGGTACGGCGGCGTCTCCGATGCTTCGTCGACAACGAGATACGAAGCGCTCACCGCAGCGCGAGGCCTTCCCGAAGCGGATTTAGGCTGAGAACCGTCGTCGCGACGAAGCCGGCAATCACCAGCAGAAACATCAGCTCGAGCAGGCCGGAGAGCGACGGCAGCAGCGCCCACGCGAAGGCTGCGAAGACCGTCGGCGGCGCGCAGGCGAGCGTGATGAGGCTGGTTGCGCGGCAGAAGCGCACGCGCTTGTCGACGGCGTATTCGACTTGCGGATCGGTGCCGAGGAGCACGGCCGGCGCAACGGCGATACGCCATGCGATCGCGACCAAGACCGTCATCGAGACGACCACGAGCGCGGCGGCAACGCGAAACTGCGGAAAGGTTGCAAAGGCGGCCGTTCCGATCAGACAGAGAACGACGGAAACGATCGCCACCGGCGGAAGTGCTTCGAGCGGCGTGCGGCGCACGAGCGGCGCGAAACGCAACTCGGTCGCGCGCCGGAACTTTTGATAGGCCATCCACGTCGCATAGGCCATCCCCAAACAGCTCGCCGCGTACGGCATGACGTACGGAATCGCGGGCCACAATCCGAGCAGGCCCATCGCCATGGTGAACAGGCCGGCGTAGCGTGCGCTCCCAGCGGCGCCTTCGGCTCGAGCGCGCGCCTCGATCACCGACTCGAGCCGCTCGGATTGCTCGGTCGAAAGTCCCGCCCAGGCACCGTGAAAGTACATCCGGATGCTCCCAAAGCAGCCGGGTGAGCGCAGTTGAAATATTCCCAAGGCAACGAGAGTAACTGCCATCCAGTCGCGCGACAACTGATCGTGAGTAATGTGTGCGAACGTCATTGTACCAAGACTCTAATACAAACCCGGTGTTTGTGTCAAGGCCTTGCTACAAAATCCTCACTCGTAGTCCGGGGCGAAGTAGTCGCTGTCGAACTTATGGCGTATGAAAAAGCTGGCCGGATGCGGTGCCTTGATCGCCACGAAGGGCCGAGGCTTCTGGGTAAAGTCGAAGCAGTCGCCGGCAGGCGAGGTCGCCCGCGCGTCGGATGCGGCCATCTGCTTGAGGCCGAAGAGATCTTCGGCGAAGCGTAAGACGCTTGCCGTTTCGTACTGCGTGTGCGAGACGTAGTTCTTCTTAGCGTAGGGAGAGATCACCAAGAGCGGAACGCGGAAGCCGTTCCCGTCGTAATCCTCGTACGGCGGTGCGACCGGATCGTAGAAACCGCCCCAGTCGTCCCACTGGACGAATACCGCCGTCGAGTCCCAGAACTTGCTTTGTCCGACCGTGTTGACCAGGGCGGAGACCCACGATGGGCCGTAGCCGCCGCCGCATTCGAGGTGATCGGACTCGGCGCACTCGGGCGTGATCCAGGTGAAGTTCGCAAGCACACCCTTACGCACGTCGGTGATGAACCTCCAGTTCGGCGATTTAACGTCTTTCTTCCAATCCGGACCGTTGAAGATATGGTTGATTGCCTGATAGCCGGACCACGTTCCGCCGTTGCCGCCCTGGTCGTTGCCGTATCGCGCAGCGTAGAAGCGCCACGACAGATTCGCGTTGTCGAGTTCGTCGCCGAGCGTCGTATAGTCGAAGCAGGCTCGCTGGTAGCCGCCGTAGGGATTGCGGTCGGCGGTAATCGTATCGACCACGTCGCCCGAGCCTCCCGCGCAGCCCCAGATCAGGGAGTCGGGCAGATTGACGCTCGCCTGCGCTTGCGCGGCGATCACGTACTGATGCGAGACGAAGCTCTCGTCGAGGTGCGACTGGAACATGTTGTCGCCGACGACCCATTCGTGCGCCATGTCGAAGTACGGCTTCGACTCGCTGTGCGGTACGTAGACGTACTGCGGGTTGGACGGGCCGCCGTACGATGGCTCCTGGTTGAAGCCGTTCATCTGGCAGTCGGTTCCGGGGAGGCTGCCGGTTCCGTTGCAGGCGGCGAACATCGCCTGGGCCGAGTGATCGATCTCGTAGACGGTTTCGAGCGTTTCAGGCTGCAGCGTAATCGTCTGACCGTAGGAGTTCTTGCCGGTCGCAACGGTATCGGCGCCGGGGTACCCTTGGAACAGGTTATTGAAGCTGCGGTTCTCCTGGACGATAAAGATGACGTGCGTAATCTTCCCGGATCCGCCGGCATTGATGGCTCGCAGCATGGCGCCATTTTGCATGTAAGGGAGCGAACCTTGCGCGCCGGAAGCGCATCCGGTAAACGCAAGAATCGAGAGAGCTGCAACGTAACGAAGCATCATCGCAATATCTTCCGCGGTGCCGCCGGGCTTGCCTGCGAGTGCTAGCCGGCGACCGGGGTGGTCGAAGGAGCGGAAACTGCGTGCCTTCGGGCGCGGGAGTACGCGCCAAAGCCTGTGAACGTAAGCGTTATGCAGCCTTCAGAGCACACCCACAAACACACCCATGCGGACGGAACCCAACACGCGCATCCGCACGGCCACCCCGATCCAGAACACGATCACGACCACGAGACTCACGAACACGAGCACGTGCATGCCGACGGGACAAAGCACTCGCATCCGCACGGCCACCCGGGAAGCGAAGACGCGCACGACCACGCGCACTGACGGCCGGTAACCGTGAGGAGAACGGCGAGCACGGGCTTCGATCTCGCAGCGCTCAAGCGGGTCTTCGGTCGTGGTCTGCAGGGGGCGCGGCTACGACGAGATCGAAGGCGAACGATCGGGGTGAGCCCTTCGAAAGAATAACGCCGAACTCGTTTCGCAGCTCGAACGAACGCCTTAGTCGGTGCGCGTGCGCCAGCGGCGAATCGCTTCGTCGCGGAACTCGACGCCGGCGGAGTCGACTTGCCAGGCTTCGGAGAAGCGCGCACTTTGGCTGCGCGGACGTTTCTCCGGAAGAAGGTTATCGAAACGAATGTGCATCGGCAGCGAGACCGCTTCTCCAAAAACCACTGCCTGCTGAGCGGGCAGGCTCGACAACGCGCCCATCATCATCTGACCCGTGTCCGGTAGCGCTCCTTCGACAAAGCGCTGGTCGAGATCGTTGCCCAAGCGCAGTGCGAAGACGGTTCCGCATTGCGACAAGGCTTGCGGCGAGAGCTCCGACGGCCGTTGCGAAATCAGCGCGAGGGAGATGCCGTACTTGCGTCCCTCTCTGGCGATGCGGCTAATGGCGCGCGTGCAGGCTGCGAAGGCCGCGCCTCCGGCGGCGGGCAAATAGCGGTGCGCCTCTTCGCACGCCAAGAGGATCGGAGGGCGCCGGGCCGGATCGGACCACAGTGTGAAATCGAAGAGCACGCGGCTGGTAACCGAAACGACCACGTCGGCGATCTCCGAAGGGACGCCCGACAGGTCCATAATCGTGATCGGCTTCCCGTTGACCGGAATTCGGAGCAATCGGCCGACCAGTTCCGAAAGCGAATCCTCGGCCGCGAGCTCTTCGCCGAACATGAACGAGTAGCGCCGGTCTTCCGATAGCGATGCCAACTGCGCTTCGAGGCGCCGATAAGGACCCGCGGTGTCGGTCTTATTGACCTGACCCATCATTTCGCGCAAGTTTCTCCGGAGCTCGTGGATCGGGAACGGCACCGGCGTATCGACGGTGATCCACGAACCCGATTCGCTCGACGCTGCGTATCGCTGGCGCGATAGCCGCAGCGCGTCCTTGAGAATGATCTCTTGGACTTCTTGCTCTTGCTGCGTTCCGCCGCGTACCAATATCCGGACTGCTTCTTCGAGATTGAGCAGCCAGAACGGCAGCCGGGCATTCTGCACGTTCAGAACCTCGGCGAGGTCGCCAAACGCCGTGGAATACTCGTTGTGAGGATCGAGCAGCACCACGTGCGCGTTGGGCTGATTGGCGAGAATTTCCGAAAGAATCAAAGTGACCGCGCAGGATTTTCCGCAGCCGGTCGAGCCGACGATGGCAAAGTGCTTTGCGAGCAGTTCGTCGACCATGACGAAGGCCGACTGCAGCTCGTTGTTGCCGAGCGTACCGACGCGGATGCTCGGCACCGAGGGCCGAGCGTAAACCGTCAAAAGATCCGTGCTCGTCACCGTCGTGACGGGAGCGCCCAGGGGCGGATAACGCGAGACTCCTCGCTGAAAGAGCGCGCCGTGCTCGCCCGAGCCGGTGATCTCGCCGACCAGACCGACCGAGATTACGCGCGTCCGGGAGGCCGTGTCCAGCTCGATCGAGTTAGCGATGCCGATAACGTCTCGATAGCCGCAAATCTTGACCAAGGCTCCGGCGCCGATTGCGCTCTTGCTCGTCTCATCGATTTGGCCGGTGATGATGATTTGGGAGCCCGTGATCTTCGTGACCTGTCCCAGCGGCTGGCCGGCCTCGGCCTTGTGGGAGCCGTTGAGTTGAGGGTCACCGTTAAGCTGAGGGTTTACCGAAGAGAGCATATCGGGAGCTTTCTGCATGCTTAATGTGCCGGCCCCAATAGCGGGCCCGGCGCGGTACCTTGGAATAAGGCTAGCCCGAATTGGCTAGAACGTCAATTGGGGCGGTTTCCAGATTCTCCGAAGAAGCGCATCTACAATCCTTATCGGGCTGCAGAACGGCGTTCTGAAGGCTTCGGCGCGCGAGCGACCGTAGTCCGCGCCGTGGACGATATTGCGCCCGCCGTTCGGCCGATAACCATCGGCGAGATCGAAGCGGCTCGAATCCGAATTGCCCCAACCATCCTGCGGACGCCGCTGGTCAAACTCCAATCCGGCGCCACCGGCCCCGAGATTTACCTCAAACTGGAGAACCTGCAACCCATCAACTCGTTCAAGCTGCGCGGGGCCGCCAATGCGGTCGCCTGCCTCGAGGCCGCGCGACGCTCGATCGGCGTTTGGACCATCAGCGCCGGCAACGCCGGCCAGGGGGTCGCCTACGCGGCGCGCCAAGCGGGCGTGCCGTGTACGGTCGTGACGATCGAGACCGCGCCCGAAACGAAGGTCGAGCGAATGCGCGCGCTTGGTGCGAAACTGGTGCCGGCCTCGTTCGACGCCTGCTGGGAAGCGATGGAGCGGCGCACGTTTCCCGGCGTCCCAGGCACCTTCATCCACCCGTTT
>DATGGV010000042.1:0-33732 GCA_035308305.1 Candidatus Cybelea sp.
CGGACGAGCGGCGTGCGGTACGCCAGGAACGCAGCCGCCCGCTGCTCGAGGCGATGCACGTCTGGCTGGAGCAAACGCTCAAAACGCTCTCGCAGAAATCGGCGACCGCCAAAGCCATTGCTTATGCGCTGACTCGTTGGGATGCGTTGCAACGCTATTGCGACGACGGGCGTATCGAGATCGACAACAACGCGGCGGAGCGCGCACTGCGCTGTGTGGCGCTAGGACGCAAGAATTTCCTCTTCGCCGGCAGCGATGGCGGCGGCCAGAGCGCGGCGGCGTTTTATAGCTTGCTGGGCAGCGCGAAGCTCAACGGCCACAATCTCGAAGCGTTTTTGCGCGACGTACTCGCACGCATCGGTGAACATCCGATCAACCGCATCACCGAGCTACTGCCCTGGAACTTGAAGCCGACGTAGGAGCAGGCGATCATGGCTGTCGGCGGTCCGCCTCAACTACCGACGACTGTCTAACCGCGCTCTATCTGGGATCAGCCGTCCAATGTCAAGACGGCCTCGGGCGGACGCTTACGTTATTACGGGCCTGTGGCATTCTACGTCAAAGGTGTAGCGCCTTTAGTTACGGTGACGGGAATCGCCATTGACGGTATTAGCACTGGTCTTACCTCGGGTGGATTTACTTTGGGCTGCGGTGAGTTCGCAGTGATTTCGGAATCGTGGTACCGCGCAGTGCGGCCGCTCCAGCCGCGCACTTGCGAACTCTACGTTGACGGAACGGTGCAGTGCAGCGATGGGCCGCCGTTCCCGACCGAATCGGAGTTGGTTCTTTTTCCGTTGCTTGGTCGCGATTTCTTCAAAGGTGCTTCGCTGCAAAGCGAGTCGAAGTGGGAACGAAAGTTCACTATGTCTTTTCGCAAGGGTACCTACCCGGCCGTCGCCGAGATGGATTTGAAGGCTGCGCCGAAGAGCGACGGGCGGGTCGTGACGGGGACGATGTCCGGGGCGTACAACCAGCTCAACACTACCGGGGTCAAGGTGACTGTCGATGCCACTTTTATGTACGACGTTATCGCGCAAGTGCCGTTAGTCGTTCACGACGTCCGCAGGGAAGTGCCGGGCGGCATTAACGGTAGCATCTCGACCGATCTCCAGCTCACTGAGGACTCGGGCGGGGATGCTGCCGAGGCGGCGGAATTGCGGCAGCTGGACCCCGTTCGATTTCAGATCAGCGAGTTCACCGATCAAGGTGACATTTGAGTCGCGCCGGAGCTTATTTCTCGGCTGCCGTCATGCCTAATGGGAAGTCGAAACTGCCCGACAATATCGCAACCGGGGAGCCGCCGGCCGGGTACTTGAACACCGCGCCGTCGCCGTAATCCGCATCTCCGCAGTAGATCAGCCCCGGAACGATCCAAGTCTGCGCGCAGTCGCCGGCGCCGGTAAGCTGGACGGTTCCCTCCAACGTCGCCTTCGTTCCGCTGATGGTGTACTGATACACCTCGTTCGTATACTGGTCGAAAAGGGTGACGTATTTACCGTCCCACTGCACGGAGCCGGGGAACTGCGGGGAGTTGCTCGTGTTGATCGTCACGAACTTCGAGGTGCCATTCAGGAGTCCGACGAGCGCGAAGCCCGAGCGATCGCCGGTAAAGCCGGAGGCAAAGAGATCTCCCTTGGGGTCGTAGCCATCGAAGAACTCCTCGTCCAGCGGTGTCGTGTAGACTTTGCCGGAGCCGCTGGCGTTCTTAAATATGACGACGTCGCCGCCACCCGTGCCGGAATAGTTGTACAAAATCCCGACTGCAAGGTCGCCGGCGGCATCCATGGCGCAGCTCGACGGGAAAGTGTAATTGACGGAGAGCGTCTTGATCGGCGTCTTCTCAACCTTGTACTCGGTGATCTGCGTGGGGCCGCCGACGTTCCAGAATATCTTCTTCCCAAACCCGTAAAGCACGTTCGTGCAGCCTTGGCCACCGGCAGCTTCGAGCGTACCGATCTGCTTCGTGCTCTTCGGATAGTCAAAAATGCTGGTGTACGTGTTGTAGTCGTTGAAGACGTACTCGAGTTTCTTCACGCCCTTGGGCAGGTCCGGAAGGAATGGCTCGAAATGCGGCAGGGATCCCGGCGGGCGCGCCGCCGTTACCGGCCTTCCATTTACGGAGAGCGTTCTACCAACGTACGAAAAGCTGTTGACCGCAGCGCTTGACGGCGCAACCGCCGAGCCGCCTCCGCACGCCGACACGATTGCGAGTGCGACCAAAGCACCGCCGTGTTTCACGAAGCCACTAGTATTCAATTTACGTCGCTCCTTTTCCGAGTTCACGATTGCACCTGAAACGTCACGGGGCTCATGACGTTTCGCCGAGGCTCGGTTTGCTCCCACCAGAGCAACAGGCCGGCGCACCATACCAATTTTCGAGGAGCAACCAAGCTCTGGCCCGCTCGCCAAGGTGCATCCTAATGACCGTGAAGGCGGCGTTTGGGGGCTCCGGTTCGTCGAGCGCCCGGGAAAACAACGGAGTCGCCCCACAGAAGCTCGGACAAGGACGGCCATATGGCGAACTTGAGCGAATCGTGAATCGGCCAGCTTTGTACATCGTGCGCTCAATCGTCGCTGTAGCCGTTCTTGCGCCGCTAGGCATCCCAATCCTCTACAGGGTGAACTGGTTGCTCCAGGCGCAAGCAAACCCGATCGAGCTTACGTGCAAGATGGCAGGTGGGCCGACGACGCGCGACCACATAGACGTGTCGTTTTTCGTGCAAAACAAGAGCGATAGGGCGATTGATTCGATTGGCGTGGACTTTTCTACGCCAATGGGACCGGACAACTTCCTAACGTTCGGTGCCATAGGTCCGCATTCGTCATATTCTCGCGTGGACAAGATATTGGCCGTACTTCCTGAGGGGAACACTCGTATTGTTCCGGCGGAATGCACGGATACTTGGGCAACGTTTTCAGACGGTTCAAAATGGACGGAACCATATCGGGGCCCATGGTTGCCCTAGAGTAGCTTATGAGCACTCTGTTGAAAGGGGTCGTCGATGAGCGACGTACAAATCGAACAGAAGAGCTATGAGATGCCCCCGCGCGACGGGTTCACGGTCACACATTTTATCACCGTCGCCGACATCGACCGATCGGCCGAGTTCTACGAGAGGGTCTTCGGCGGCCGCATTCTGAGCAGAGGCGATGGCAAGGGTGCGTCTGGGCACATTCAGATCGGGAATACGTGGCTCATCGTCAACGTCGGGGGCGGGCCCACTCCGGACAAGCCGACAGTAACGCTCAGCGTTCCCGCCGACCCGGATAAGGTCAGCAGCGAGCTACGAATTATGGCAAAGTCGAGGAGCCGAGTTTCTCACGGAACCGATTGCCAAGTACGGCGAGACTCGCTGCTACATCCGCGATCCTGACGGCTATATTATCGAGGTCGGACAGACCACCGATCTCACGGGCGGATAACGCTCGGCCCGGAGATCGCCGGCCGTTCCGAGTTCTTCCGCCAGCAGGTTTCGCCATGCCGCATATGCGTCGGCGTTTTGCGATGTGGCCTTGGTCTGAGCCAGCATCGCACTGCCGAAGGAGCGAAAGCCGCTGCCGAATTGGCTCTCCAATAGCTTCCATGCGGCGCGCACTCCGGCATCGAGAAATAGAATTTGACCCCCGCAACATAGCTATCGAATTTGGAGAACGCGCACGAGCTGAGAGCTCGCAACTGCCAAAGCTGCTTGACGTACCTGTTGAGCCAGGTACAGGAGAGAGGCGATCACCGCCACCGCGGCGATCGACTGGCTGAAGTAAAAGATGTGCTCAAGGGACATGGTTGCGCCGTAGAAAAAGAGGACGCGCGACGTGCAGTATCTGTGCGTCGGCTCCGCCGGTCGCCCAGAGCGTACCGCTGCCTCCAGCGGCAACGTCCCACTCCCAATCGTAGCCTTTCGGCGCCACGTACGTGGTAAAGCGTTTTGACTTGAGGTCGAAACGCACGAGGGCGCCGACGACGGTGTGGCGATTATACCAGTCCGATGCTAACCACAAGGCACCGTCCGGAGCCAGGATCATGTCTGCCGGAGCAGCGTGCGTCCCAAAGTGCGACGGCACGGCGTAGGTCGAAACCTGTTGCGTCTTAGGGTTATAAGCGACGAGCGTTACCGTCGTCGACTCCGTCGTATACCACAGCGTGTGATCCGAGGTGGGCACGATCGCTCCGCCGGTGTTTCTGGGAGCGTTGTAGAATTGGACGTGGCCGTTCTTGGGCTCAAGGCTGGCTAATCCGCTCGTCGTTTGGAACCAAACTAAGCCGTCGGGCGCCCAGGTTACGCCCGTCGAACCTTCGAGGATCACGCCCTGCGGCATCGGGAATTCCGTAACTTTGCCGGTGGGAGTGACTCTGCCGACGTGCGCGTTTTCTGCGACCCAGACGTTGCCGTCGCCGCCAAAAGTGATGCCGCCGACGGCGTAGTCGGCGAGCGCGTACGAAGTAACTTGCAGTTGCGGCGTGACGCGGATCACCTGGTTCTCGTGAACGGCGACGGTGAGCCAAAAGTTTCCGCTCGAATCCAACGTGATTTCGTACGGGATGTAGCCGATCGAGTACTTCGTAGCTTTGCCGCGGGGTGTAATCCGCGTCAACGTCGGGTAGTAACCGCTGGCTACCCAGAAATCGCCGTGTTTGTCGCGCACAATTCCCTCGGGATACCCCGGAACCCCGACCATCTTCCACGGGCCGCTGCCGCGTACGAGCGGGAGCGTACTTGGGGAGAACGAGACCGGGGAGGTCACCGCGGGTTGTGCTGCGCCGCCGCAACCTGCGAGCAACGCAGTTGCCGCGCAAATGCTCAGCGCGCGGCCGGCGAAATCTGAAGTCCTCACTTCCCTTTCTACACGCTCCTCGAACGCTTCGGTGCCCCAGCTAGGTTCGGCGCGCAGCCTTAGTTCCCGGCTCCGACCAAGGTTCGCTGCGCGGCCGGAGCTTTCGTGCTAAGCGACCGGCTTAGCCTCAGCGAACTGCGCTGGGATAGCGCCGAGGCGCGGCGAACGTACTCAGGCCGCCGATCCGTTCAGCCTTCGAGGAGCTCAATGAGATGAGGGTTTTAACTATCAGTCCTTGCGCGCTAAGTATAAGCGTCGCCGCTGCGTTGCTTGCGGCCTGCGGCGGATCACAGCCGCCGGTCGGCACCGCGGGCGCGATGCCGCAGCAAGAATCGCCGATCGTTATGACTCACACTCACATGCGAAGGAACCTGCGCGAGTTGCCGTTCAAGGTATTGGGCAGTTTACGCCCTACTGACGGAGAGCACCCGGATGCAGGCTTGGTCAATGTGCACGGTACCTTTTATGGCACGACTTCTGACGGTGACGGCAAAGGATGCTACGGTAGTAACGGCTGCGGAACGGTCTTCAGCGTGAGTACCGTTGGTTCGGTGAAGGTACTGCATCAGTTCCGGAGCGGCTCCGACGGAAACCACCCTTATGCGCCTCTGATCGACGTGAACGGCACGCTGTACGGCACGACTACGCAGGGCGGTTCGAGCGGCGGGTGTTGCGGAACCGTTTACCGCATAAGCACGACCGGATCGGAGAGGGTGATATACAGTTTCAAAGCCGGTTCTGATGGATCGTATCCCACCGCCGGGTTGATCAATGTGAAGGGTACATTGTATGGTACGACCGCCTACGGCGGCTCGGGATGCGGTGGTTACGGCTGCGGAACAGTCTACAGCATAAGCACGAAAGGCGCCGAAAGAGTGCTGCACAGCTTCACAGGCGGCTCCGACGGGTCGACCCCGCAAGCGGGGCTGCTCAACGTGGACGGCACGCTGTACGGTGCAACGTATCTGGGCGGGAGCAAGCGGTGCTACGGCGGCAATGGGTGCGGAGCCATTTTCAGCATAGACACAAAAGGCGCGGAAAAAGTGCTCTATAGCTTCAAAGGTACTCCCGACGGAGCGTATCCCATCGCCGACTTGATCAGCGTCAACGGCATTCTGTACGGCACGACATCCCAGGGCGGCTTCCACAATTACGGCACCGCATATAGCATAAGCGTGGCTGGTGCGGAGAAAGTTCTGCACCGCTTTGGCCACGGCTCCGACGGGTGGAGTCCACAGGCGAGTTTGATTAATGTGAACGGCACGCTCTACGGCACGACGTGGCAAGGCGGCACGTCCAACAACGGAACCATTTACAGAATGAGCACGACCGGCGTGGAGAGCGTTTCCCACAGCTTCACCGGCGGCCCGGGTGGTGGCGAGCCGGATGGCGCCTGGATCAATGTGAACGGCACGCTATATAGCACCAGCACCTACGGCGGCGTTGGCCCGAAGACGTGTTGCGGCACCGTCTTTGCGTTCTCCCCATAAATCAGAAGAGTTTCTTCCCGCAAAGGCTATCGCTCGCGGCCCGCTTGCCGCCTGCTCTCCTGCTAAGGCGCATCCGGTGAGGGTAATTCCCAAGCCGCCGCTCAGCAACCTCACGTATCGTTGGGTTAACAGGGGAGGATAGTGCGTTGCAGTCAATCTCGAAGAAATTTGCCAGTGCGTCGCTTTGGTGCGCGGCATCGCTGTTTGCAGGTTGCGGTGCATCGACTGCCGGGCTGCCAGCTAGCTCCGCGTGGGCACCATCGACGTCACAACACGTACTGCCGTTGAACGGCGGCGACTTGCTTTATCTAACGAGCTATGCCGAGAGCACAGTTAAAACCTATGATTGGCCGGGACTCGGACACCGTCAAACACTCAAAGGCTTCACCCAAGAAGAGGGCCTATGCACGGACAAAAAGGGGAATGTCTTCGTCGCCAACCTCGGTGGCAATAATATCGTCGAGTACGCGCACGGCGGAGAGAAGCCGATTGCGACGCTCAACGACTTGGCCGGGTACCAGCCCGATAGCTGCGCGGTCGATCCGGTTTCAGGTGACCTCGCCGTAACCAACCTGGCTTATTACGTTAGTGGAACTGGGATGGCTAACGTCGTTATCTTTAGGCACGCGACCGGTCACCCTCGGCCCTACACGATCCCCACGATCTATTCGTATTACATGTGCGGGTACGATGACCGTGGGAACCTCATCGTCGACGGCTTTGGGGCTGGGTCTCACGCCAAGGCAGGGTTTGCAATACTGCCACACGGCGCCCAACATCTCCGAAAGTTGACCCTCGATCCGGAACCTGCAGGCCCCGGCGGAATTCAATGGGATGGCAAGTACTGGGCGATCGGGGACACCGGCTCGACAATCTATCGCTTCGACGTTACGGGATCAAAAGGCACAAAGGTCGGCACTACCACACTTCAGGAGAGCAGCACCATTTTCGAGTTTTTCATTTACGGCGATCGAGTGATAGCTCCGGAACACGAAACCAGCGGGCTTCGGGCGGGCCGGCAAGCGCAAGTCTTTAACTACCCCGCTGGTGGCGCAGCCATTGGCTCGATTCACGGACTAAACTTACCCTTTGGCGCTGTGGTGAGCCACGGAATTTAGCCGCCCCGGCACGCGTCTTCGCGCTCGCGAGGCGGATCGCGCTGAGACGCGCAGCGCTTAGAGCCTCGCCGACGACCGAACTGTAGCGCGACTTTCGTTCCGCTGGGATACCTCCAGGCCATGGCGAACGTAGTCAGTTGCGGATTCTTTAGATTTGGGAGCAAGACGAAGCGCATGGGAAGTGTGATCGCCAAACGTTACGCGGTCGGCATCGGCGCCGCCGCAGCATTGCTCGCGGGTTGCGGCGGATTGCAACCGCCGAGCAGAGCGTACGTCGCTCAAGGGTCGTCGTTTTCGCAGCATCACCACTTCGTCTTTACCGGTAAGAGGCAGTCGTTTAGGGTTCCGCCTAACGTTGGCACGATTCGTGTGATCGCTCGCGGGGCGCTCGGTGGCGGCTCCGACGGTGGAAACGGCGAGCGTGTAGCTGCCGACATTCCGGTTACACCCGGCGAAGTGTTGGCAGTTTACGTGGGCGGGGTGGGCTCGTCGTTGGGGAGCGGCGGTTTCAATGGCGGCGGGAACGGAGGGTCAGGGCCGCACTGCGTGATCACCACATATTCCGCTTACTGCTACGGCGGTGGAGGAGCTACCGATATCCGGCGGGGCGGTGATAAGCTCAGCGACCGTATCATCGTGGCTGCCGGCGGAGGTGGCCAAGGAGCGGGGTTATACAGCTGCCAGGGCGGTTCGGGCGGTGTAGGCGGGGGCAAACACGGCGGCACCGGCGCAACCGGAGGAGGAGGCTACGGGGGCAGCGGCGGCTCGGGTGGCACGCAGCGTCGCGGAGGCTCGGGCGGAAGCGGCGGCAGCGGTCCATATAGCAGCGGAAAGCCCGGCTCAAAGGGTGCGCTTGGCGCGGGTGGTGCGGGCGGAGAAGGCAGCACCACAACCCGGCATAGCGGAGCCGGCGGAGATGGCGGAGGTGGCGGCGGCGGCTACTACGGCGGTGGTGGCGGTGGTGCCGGCGGCGGCGGATGGGGAAGCAACGAAGCTCGCCCCGACTGCGGGTCTGGCTATGGCAACGCCGGCGCTGGTGGCGGCGGTGGCTCGTCATACGTGGAGGACGACGCCCACAACGCCCGCTTCTCGCCCGCACCGGAAAGGAAGACCGGTGACGGCGCACTTATCCTTCGTTGGTAATACAAGAGTTCGAGCCGATCGGGGTAAAAACGTTCGCCGCGCCCCACGCGCCCGCTTAGGGAGGTGGGCATCGAACCGAAAACTGGAGAGGTCGTAATGCGAGACACATCCCGTAGTTTGTTTAAGCTTTTTCTTTGCGGCGCGATTGCGGCTTCACTGGCCGCCGCGCGACCTGTAGTCAGCCTCGGTGCACCGTATCCGGCACGCACCGGAATCCTCCGGCTTCGACTCGAATCCGACAAAGACGCTTACCGCGTAGGCGAGACGATACGACTACGAGTGACGTTCATAAATAGCACAGATCACTATCTCAACTACAAGTGGATGCCCGTGTGGGGACTGTGCGGCCTTGTCGTTCACGATGGGCTCGGGAATTTAGTCGTCTCTAAAGGGAATCGCGGCGGCTTCGTTTCGACTGCCGCGACGGCGCAGTTTACGCCTGGCGAGGTCAGCGTTGCGGATTTCCGCGATCCGGAAAGTGGGAGGAACTCCCAATGGGCTCGCCTAGACTATTGGGGTTACAGTTTCAACAAGCCTGGCGTGTATACAATTGTCGCGTTTCCGACTATAGCAGCTTGGGAGAGCGACAGTCAATACAGCCAGAAAGGCGGACCTGAGTTCCTCACCTCGCCGGCGGATAAATCCAACTCCGTACGCATAAAGATCGTACCATAGCGCGCTCGATGGTCTTCTTGCGGCGCGCGAGTCGGGCGGCAGGCGCGGGGCCCGAGATTGGGTGCGCTTCCACCCGTCAGTGTTTTGGGTCGATGGCGAGAGTTACTGGATTATGGATTCCGATTTTAATTTGCAGCGACGGTTCGTCACTGTTCGGTGCGTAGACTGAAACCGAACCCCGATTGCACTTTCTACTTAAATTGCAGACCTTTCCGTTGGCTACGTATAGGTCTCCCGACGGGTCCAATACCATGGTTGTTGGATCCAGAATCCCGTCCGTAATTGTCCGCATTGGTTGTGACGTACCAGGAGCATATACCGTCACCGAACCGGTCTCCTCACCGTGTAGGTTTAAGGCATACAGTCGATTGTGCTTCGTTATCGGATCGCCAGATGGGGGCACGGGGCCGCTGACACGCTATAAGCTGCACAACGGAAATGGTGCGGCCGTAGGGAAGGTTCAGCTGTGCGCGGTGAGCTGCAGTCCGCCGACCTTCTCGATCGCCGGCTCGGAACTAGCGCTTTCCTGCGGTTTCGATGAAGGGAATTCACTGAACTATTACACCTATCCGAAGGGAGGGAAGCCAATCAAGGACCTTGTCCCAGGGCAAAGCGGTAGCGTAGCAATTTCGGCCTCCTGATCAGCTTCGATCGATGCAGCGCGGCCGGTCAGGAGGCAATGCAGTGACGATTTAAGGAACGGATTCGCAGCTTGGCTTGGCACGGCGTCGTAATGATTGGAAAGATTGGGGCCGCCCGGCTCGATTACTTTGACCATTAGTCCAGATTTTGTGGTATAAGCTAGGAAGCCAACGCTCCGTCGGCGCCCCTATTACAACTCTGGCGCGCCCGCCGTTCTTTTTTCTGTTTGCGAGTAGTAATCTTCTTGGAGGCCAGTTATGAAACGTCTTTCCATCGCAATGCTTTTTAGCGCGGCGTTTTTAGCCGCGTGCGGTGGAGGGAACAACGGCCCCCCTGCATCACCGCCCATCTCAATCACGCCCCAGATCGCTGCGCCGCAATCCGCTTCCACAGGATCGGCGCCGCAACGTTTGGAGCCTTCGTTCGCGGGCCACCCGCGAACGAGCGTCAATTTCAAGACGCTTTATAGCTTCAAAGGTGGTAAGGATGGCCGCACCGTGGCAGCGGGCCTCATCGCCGTGAACGGAGTGCTCTACGGCACCACCGAAGAGGGTGGCAGCGCGACCGGTTGTTATTCCGAGGGTGGCTTCGGATGCGGCACCGCTTTTTCGGTTAGCACGACCGGCAAGGAGAAGGTCATATACCGCAGCGACACAGTTACCGCATTTCCGGCAGCGCCCCTAGTTAACGTGAATGGCGTGCTCTACGGCACCGCGCAAGGAGGCAGTAACAGCGATGGCGTCATCTTCAAACTGACGCCATCGGGGTCGCGCTATACGGCAAGCGTGCTCTACAACTTCAAGGGCGGAACGGACGGCGCAGAACCGGGGGCGGGTCTGATCGACGTAAACGGCGTGCTGTATGGTACCACCACCGTCGGCGGACGTGGTAGCTGCGTCACCGGTCGCGCTGGTTGCGGAACCGTATTCTCGGTGACTACCTCTGGCCAGGAAAGCGTCCTCTACCGCTTCAAAGGGGGTAAAGACGGGGGATTCCCGATCGCGGGCCTGACAGACGTAAATGGGGTACTGTACGGCACCACTTTTGTTGGTGGAAGTAGCGGTCATAAATGCATCTACACTAGCACCGGTTGCGGAACTGTCTTTTCGGTGACTGCGTCTGGCCAGGAGACGGTCCTCCACCGCTTCAAAGGCGGCGACGGAAGCAAAGCCGACGGCGCGTTGCCGGAAGCCAGCCTTACGGACGTGGGCGGCACGCTCTATGGCACGACCACCAATGGGGGCGGCTATTACAATAGCGGGATCATCTTCAAGCTGGCGCCCTCCGGAACGGGATATGACATAGCCTACCGATTCAACGCCCAACCGCTCGCAGATCCAAAAGCGGCTCTCATCGACGTGAACGGTGTGCTCTACGGAACGGCCGGCGGGCCCATCTTTTCGTACGACGTCGCGTCAGGGGGGGTCGAGTTAGTATACGAAAGTGCTGACAGCTCAAACAGCCTGCTTTATATGGACGGCACCTTCTACGGAACGACCGAAAACGGCGGCGACGGGCCGTGCTCCGGTGGGTGTGGCAGCGTCTTCGAATTCACTTTGTAGCGGTGAGAGATATCGTGGCGGCGCGGTCGGGAATCGTCAAGAGGCGCGGCATGGGAACAACTCCGCTGGCGCACGATGTTGGTACAGCACTCCCCGCGCCCTGCCCCTCTGCACGGCTTCGCGAGCTTCGCACGGCACCTCGTCCGCAGCCGCTGGATCGTCGGACCTGGCGACGGCGTCGTTCACATCGTGTTCACTACTGCGGGCGGTTAACTGAATCCCGCACGCGGCGCTCAGCACGTGTTTAACTGAACTCCGCGACGATACGCGTCCTCTCGTCTCCGAGGTCACGGCGAGCCGATGAGCAGGCCGGCGGAGTAACTGACGCCGTCGGTGATTTTTCGCAACAACTGCGCCGCGCCCGGGCTGTAAACGAGCACCGTGCTGCGCCTGTACGAATTTAGAACATACAGATTATCAGAGGGATCAATGGCGAGTGCAACCGGGTTCTCGACACGCACCCGCCGCCCCGGCTGCGTGCCGCCAGGCGCGTATACCGAGATCCAGCCCGATCGCCCGGCGGTATATGGAAGGTTATCGACGTAGAGCCGCCCCTTTGAATCCACCGCCAGCAGCGCGGGTGTTTCGACGCCGTTCGTGATTTTTTTCACCGGCATCGAGCCACCGCGCCGGTAGACGGCGACGTAGCCGCCTTTCCTGCCGACCTCGTCTGCGACGAAGAGTTCGTCCGATGGTCCGATCGCCAGCGCGCTTACACCGTTTTGGAGACCATCGTGTATCCTGCGAACGAAGCGCATGTGCCCCCGGCGTCGCTCCGGCTCGTAAACGCCCACTGCGTCACCGAGGCCCGCATATAGATTGCCCGAGCGATCGAAGACGAGTGCGTCGCCACCGTGGCGCAGGTTGTTCACTCGCTTCGTGCAGCCTGGAGCATACACCAGGATGCCGAAGACCGAGGAGGCGTAAAGATAGCCGAAGCGATCGGCCACCAGAGCAGAGAAGTAGCCGCTCTTATTCGTCTCGCCCACCAGCTCAAGGGTTCGCGCGTCGTACGCGTATATCGCTTGATAACTTAGGTTTCCGGTCGACACGCAGAGGTGACCGTGCAAATCGAGCGCGAGCCCATTGCCATAGGAATAGAGGTTCGCCTTGGTCACGTGGAGTGGCTTCGAGCTGCCCAACGCAAACATCGCGACCTTGTTGCCCCCGACGTAGAGGAAGGGGCCCGATCCGTCGCGATCGGCATGCGCGGCGATCGCGCGGGTTTGCGGCATCGCGCCCGGCGCGCCAGTCGGCGGCTGCGATCCGCCGCACGCTGCGAGCAATGCTGCCGCGCCGATGCCGAGTGCGTACGGACAGGTCACTGATACCACTCAATCGTTAGGTAGCCATTACCCGTGTTGTCTTTCCAGCCGCGGTACATTCGAACACCTTTAGCACTCGGTTCGACGAACGAGGATCCTCCGCCGCCGCCACCGCCGCTACCGCCATAATATCCCCCGCCGCCGCCGCCGCCACCACCATAATATCCGCCGCCGCCGCCGCCGCCGGCCGGACATCTTCCATCGCAAACCGACCTGCCTCCGGCGCCACCAACTCCTAATTTGCCAACCTTTCCGTGTTGTCCGTGTGCGGAAGAACCGCTACCGCCCTTCCCACCCGAACCACCATGGGTTTGCGTCCCGCCGTCTCCGCCATCGCCGGCGCCACCACCGGAAGCATCCTGGCCGCGACCACCCCTACGCGCTCCGCCTGGACCACCTTGGCCTTGGGTGTGGCTACACAGATCACCACCTGCGCCGCCTCCCCCGCCCGCAACAACAATGCGATTTGCTAAACTTTGCCCACCCTCGCGCACATCGCTCGCACCTCCGCCTCCGAACGGACCACCACAGTAACCCCACTGTTCGCCGTTCCCGCCACCGTTAAATCCGCCGTTGCTGCCATTCGTAACGCCGCCAACGTAAACGTACAGCGTTTCATTTGATTGTGCTGGCACGATAGCATGAACGTGCCCGCCGCGTCCGCCAGGCGTATTACCCGTGCCGCTTCCACCCCCTGCGCCGTCAGCAATGATCGTGACTTGCGTTACGCTACTTGGGACGGTAAAACGTTGCGGCTTTCCTGTGTAGTGAAATGATTTAAACTTTGCGACTGCGTAAGAACGAACTAGTGGCATCGTTACGCCGGCGCTCCCACTTGGCGGAAGTCCCGCACATCCTGAAATCAGACTTGCGCATCCGAGAACCGTTATGGGGCGTGTCAGTCGTGAATAAATCATTTCAACCACTCACTTATTCAAACTTAACCGAACGATGAAACCGCTGAGCTTGATACCGTATCCGCGACCCTTCAGCGCGCTGCAGCAGAGACCTGTCCGCGCCGCTTGGCTTGGTTTCGAACCGGGACTGGGCCCCCACAGCGCGAATCGTCTTCAAACCGTTTAGCTCCGAGGAGACCCGCAATGAGTATCTTCGCAACCAATCGCTACGCGTTGAGTCTGAGCGCGGCTGCCGCATTGCTTGCGGGCTGCGGCGCCCTTCCCCTGAGCCTGTCGAAGGGTCAGGATGACACAAGGCCTCCGCTTAGTTCGCCGGCGGCGGGATTGGCGCCGCAGCAATCGCTCACGAGTCGGGCGTACAACAGACTCCACGAATTCGGCAACTCGGCGGGAGACGGCACGAACCCCTACGCGGGACTTATCGTCGTCAAGGGCACGCTGTACGGCACGACTTTTAGTGGGGGTTCCAACAACTCCGGAACGGTGTTCGCGGTCACCAAGACCGGCGAGGAGACCGTGCTTCACAGTTTCGGCGCCTCGGGCGACGGCTCGGGACCGGCGGCGCGACTTCTCGACGTCAATGGCACGCTCTACGGGACGACGACCGTCGGGGGCGCAAATAACTCCGGTACGGTCTTCAGCATCACGCCGGGCGGTAAGGAAAAGGTGCTGTATAGTTTCCCCTACAGCGGAAACGGCGGCGCTTTGCCCTTCGCAGGCCTGATCGACGTAAACGGCACGCTATACGGCACGACGTATCAAGGCGGTACCTGCCGGACCGGTGGCTGCGGCACGGTGTTCAGCATCACGACGAGCGGCACGGAACACCTCCTGTATAGCTTCGGCAAGCGACCCAACGATGGCGAGTATCCTCAAGCAGCCCTGCTCGATGTCGGTGGTACGCTCTACGGCACGACTTTGCAAGGCGGTAAGTATCGGCGCGGAACGGTCTTCACGATCAGCACGGCGGGAAAGGAGCACGTGCTATATAGCTTTGGGGCAAGCGCCAACGATGGCACGGAGCCTTCGTGCACTTTGATTTACGTTAAGGGTGCGCTCTACGGCACGACACAACACGGTCCCGGTCCCCGTTCCTCCGGTACGGTTTTCAGCATCACGAAGTTCGGCAGGGCGAATTTAGTCTATGGCTTCAACGGAAGCGACGGCAGTCAGCCCATCGCAGGTCTGGTCGACGTAAAGGGTGTGCTCTACGGAACGACGCTTGTGGGCGGCGTGAAAAACGTCGGTGCGGTTTTCAGCGTCGCAACGAGCGGCGAGGAGGAGGTGCTGCACAGCTTCCGCGCCCAAGGCGGTAAACATCCCTACGCGGGCCTAGTCGAAGCAGGCGGCACGCTGTACGGCACGACGTATGGTGCCGTCAATGGGCACCACGGAACTGTCTTTTCGTTAACCCCGTGAAAAGTGCGGCACGGCGACGATGACTCGTATTCTTCGTTTGCTTCCAAGAGCCCAGTTAGCTTAGCCTGCCCCGCTGCAATCGGCGACCGGAGTTAAGTCGGCCGCTCGCGCTTCCGGAGTAAGTCGCTCGGAGATTCAGACGATCGTCAACAAAGGAATGGTGTTAAAGCCATGACCCCGGATACTGCGCCTGGTCATGCCGGTAAGTGATGCTCTTGTAGGACCTTCTCAAGGGCGAGAATACGCAGCGCGCCAGCGACTTCATGGGCGAGCTGCATGATCGCACTGGACTCGTCGGGAGCGTAGGACTCTCCCGAGCGTTTGGGACCGAGCACCAGTGCGCCGACCAATCGCCCGCGCGCGATCATCGGATAGGCGAACTCGCCGCGCAGTTGCGTCGAGAACGTTTTGAGATCGATTGCCTTGTGCCGGTCGCGTAGCGCAACGATCGCTGGGTCGCTCTCGCTCACGTCGCCGTAGTGCCCATGTCCATCGCCCATTGCGAGCGTCACGAACGCGGCGTCGGCATAGGTTTCGAGCGTTTCCTTCACCCGGAGCGCGAGCGTGTCGGCGTCGGTGGCGTCCGAAGCCGCCTCGGCGAAGTTGCGAATCGCCGTTTCGTCGTCGTGCCGTTTGCGGAAGAACGCATGGTCGAGCACCCCTTCGACCTGCCCGTGGATCGCGCGCACCGAGAATCCAAGCACGAGGGCCAGCGCTGCACTAATCTCTAAGCTGGTCGCATGGGCGGCCTTGCTAAACCATGTACCGAGTACCCATTCACCCAGCATGAAGAGGCCGACGACGATGATGGAAACACCCGAAAAGACCGCCGCCTGATTGAGCACGAAGCCGATGTCGAGCAGCCGCCGGTGCAGCAGCGCGTACCCAATCGCAAACGGAGTCAGAAACTGCGCTCCGTTTCCGAGGTAGCCCGGGAGGTATACGAACGCTTGATTCTCTACGCCCGCAGCGACGTTATCCGCGACGGTGTTCCCGATGCTCGAAAGATACACCAGAAACGGCATCGCCGTCGTCCATACCAGCAGCGAGCGCTCGCGACCGCGTGCGGCGACAATAGCTGCCGCAATAGCAACCAGTGGCAAGATTTCTAACGCTAGCTGTTCCCAAAGGTTCGCGCTCGTTCCGAATGGGCCGCCCATAAGGTCGAATGCACCGCTCCACTCCCCCACCTCCGCTACGATAGAGTAGATGCAGTCGAAGCCAATAAGAACGAATGCCAGAGATGCGATCGCCTTTCGCGTCGCTGATATCGGCCGCCCGAACAGAAGGGTATAGACGATCAGCAAAGCGATTGCGAGGTCTGCGGCTATCGAACCCACCATCGCCGCCCCGAAGTCGAGGGCGGGCCACGGCGTAATAAAGGTGCTGGGGTCCAGGCAGAAATCGACAACACTCCCAACCAGTACCATGCAGAGAATGCGCGCCTCGACGAGCCAGGGTCGCCGCAATGCGATGATCGTTGCGAAGATCAGCGCGCCGAGCGATCCGATGTACCAGGCTCCGAACGAGTACCACTCTCCGACGTACCAGACTCCAAAGTATGAGTCCCACAAGCCAGGCCTAAAAACAATAGTCCGGCGCGCACGGAACGTCACGAGTCGGCCGGCCGCCCCTCGCAAAACTAGGTAGGTAGACGTCTCGCCGTTATTCCAGTGCCCCGTTCTGAAGCGCCAGCGATCCGGCGCGGATGCCGATCGAAGATCGACGATGTCGCCGGCTTTGATACCAGCTGTCGCTGCGGCGCCGCCGGGCGTCACATCGCTTACGATGTCGTGAAACGGAACTACACTCGTTGCCGAAAAAATGCCCGCTTTCCCACGCCAGGCGTCGACGATCAGCAAACCGCTGGCGAATGCCCACAGCGCAAACCCAACGGCGCAAATGGTTACGAGTCCACGCCGCCAGCGAAGTGTCGAGGAGTCGAGCGGCTCCATTTCGCGGGATTCGCTACCCAGCGGGCGAGGCCATTGCTGGCGGCGGCCGACGAGAGTAGGCACGGCATCCCAGGCACGGGGAGGCGTTGTGCGCGCTCATCGAGGCGTAAATCGCTCAACTCGCCGGGGTAGGGCCGCGGCGCGACGAACGTACTCAGCCGCCGACCTGTTCACAGAAGCGAGGAGCGAGACGGATGAAGAGCTTGGATTTCGGTCGCTATGCATTAAGCACTTGCGCTGCTGGCGCTATGCTGGCAGGCTGTAGCCAATCGCAACCGCCGATCGGCGTGCCGGGTGCGACGCCGCAACGCGCGGGGCGCGTTAACAGTGCGGACACCCAAGCGCGTGCGGCACAAAGCGTGGCCGGGCCTAACGCCGTCGTTGAGTTTGCCTATGTGACCTACGCTAATTCCCACCATGTCTCCGCCTATAGGATCGACGCGACCAGCGGGGCGCTGACGGAGGTGAAGGGGTCGCCGTTTGGGGCCGGCACATCTCCCGGTGATGTGACAATCGATCCTACGGGCAAGTTCGCCTATGTGACCAATTCAGACTCCAACAATGTCTCCGCCTATAGGATCAACGCGACCAGCGGCGCGCTGGCGCAGGTAAAGGGGTCGCCGTTTGGGGCGGGCATAGGGCCTTTGGGCGTGGCAGTCGATCCTACGGGCAAGTTCATCTATGTAACCAACTTAGGCTATGGGTCGTCATTCCTAGGGAATGTTTTCGCATACAGGATCGACGCAACCAGCGGCGCGCTCAAGCAAGTGAAGGAGTCGCCATTTGGGGCGGGCGCCAGCCCATATAACGTGGTAGTCGATCCTACAGACAAGTTCGCCTACGTGATCAATGTCTCATCCAATAATGTTTCCGCCTTCGCTATCAATGCGAGGAGCGGCGCCTTAACGCAGGTGACCGGGTCGCCGTTTGGCGCGGGCAACTACACCGATGGCATGGCAGTCGCTCCCAACGGCAAGTTCGTCTACGTGTCCAATATGGATTCCAACAATGTCTCCGCCTATACGATCGACGCGAGCAGCGGCGCGTTGACGCAGGTGAAGGGGTCACCGTTTGGGGCGGGCACCTATCCCTGGGACGTGGCAGTCGATCCCACGGGCAAGTTCGCCTATGTGGCCAACGACGGCTCCGACAATGTTTCCGCCTATGCGATCAACGCGACCAGCGGAGCCCTAACGCAGGTGAACGGGTCGCCGTTTGAGGCGAGCAGCGATCCTTTGGGCGTGGCAGTCGACCCTACGGGCAAGTTCGCCTATGTGACCAACAATAGCTCCAACAATGTTTCTGCCTATACGATCGACGCGACCAGCGGGGCGCTGACGCAGGTGAAGGGGTCGCCGTTTGAGGTGGGCACCTGGCCCTACGGCATTGCCACATGCCGTGTCAAGGCTGGCAAGTGTATCCCGCCGCCGTTGTAGCTGATAAGCCCAGTCCTTTCCGTTAGGGCTTCGAGGCTGGGATCGTGGTCCAGAAACTCAAGCACGCGGTCGGCGAACCATAGTTGGTCACCGGTGTCCTCGAAGAATTCAGCCGGTCAGTTTCGCGACTGGCCTTGATCCGGATCAATATTTCCGCGGCGAATATGCGTAAGACTAATCGGCTCACGGCGTAATTCTGAAGACGGTGCCGCAGCCGAAGTTGTCGGTTTCGCTGCACGTGCTAAGGCCGCCGTTATAAGTCGTGCGATAGAGGTTACGACCCAACGAAACCAAATCGGATCGCGGGCGAGCCCCGTCATTGGGGCTGCCGCTGAATACGTGCAGGGTTCTTTCGGAGCCTGTCGTCGTTATTGCGAACGCCGTACCGCAGCCGAAGTGACAGCCATTATACGTGCCGTCACCGCCGCTTGTCGTACCATAGAGCACACCTTTTACTGCAACGAGGCCAGCCATCGGTGCGGACCCGTCCGCGCCGTTGAAGCTATGCAGAATACTCTCGTTGCCGGAGGTCGCGATCTTAAAAGCCGTGCCGCATCCTCCGACGCAGTTGAGTGAACCCCCATCGAGGTGCGTTGGCTTGGCAGCCTTCGACGCACGGCCTCGCGGGCGCGGCGGCGGGGGGAAGAGTTATGGCTTCAGCGTGAAGAGCGTACCGTAGCCGTAGCCGTAGCGCCCATCGCCACCCGAGGTCGTCCCGTAAAGGCTATTCTTCACATCGAGCAGGCCGCCGCTGCTAGGCCCGTTAGCACGCCGAGCGAAACTGTGCATCACCGCCTCAGTACCTGCGGTCGTTACGCTGTATACCGTTCCGTAGCCGTGCGTTCCGCCGTAGTGCGTCGTGCCGTAGAGTGTACCGCTCACGTTGAGCAAGCCGGCGTCGGCGCAAGCAGCGTCGGGAGTGCCACCAAAGCGATAGAGCACCGTCTCCTTACCAGCAGTCGTCATGTTGAACACCACACCGCAACCTTCAGGGTTCGTCATGCCGCAAGGAGCATCCCCACCCGAGAACGTCGTGCCGTATAAAATACCGCGCACGTTGAGCAACCGCCCGTTGGGACCTTCGCCGTCGGGAGGGCCGGCGAAACTATGCAAGACCGCTTCCTTGCCGGACGTTGTTACACTAAACACCGTGCCGCACTGGCTGTTGTAACAGTTTGAACCCGCGGAGCCACCAAAAAAGGTCGTGCCATAAAGCGTACCCTTCACGTCGATCAAGGGCGCTTGAGGGTTCGCTCCGTCGGGCGGTCCGGTGAAGCGGTACAGCACCTTCTCCACGCCGGTCGTGGTAACGCTGAACACCACACCGCACGCATAATAACCGGTGTTGCTGCAAGTCTTATTGCCCCCGGCAGCCGTCGCACCATACAGCTTGCCTTTTACGTTGAGCAGGCCCCCACTCGGAGTTGCGCCGTCGGGACTGCCGGCAAAGCTGTAGAGTACCTTCTCCTTACCAGCCGTCGTTATACTGAAAACGGTTCCATGGCCGGAACTGCCACCGCCGTACGTGGTGCCGTAGAGCGTGCCCTTCACGTCGATCAAGCCTGCGTTCGGGAAATAGCCGTCGGGATTGCCACCAAAGTTGTGGAGTACTTTTTGCTTGCCGGTCGGGCTGATGCTGAAAACGGCCCCGCATCCCGCACCGCCACATGCGTTGGCGCCGCCGTCCCACGTCGTACCGTAGAGTGTGCCGTTCACGTCGAGCAAGCCACCGAGAGGATCCGATCCGTCGGTTTGGTCAAAGCTAAACAGAACCGCAAAATTTCGCGCCGCCTCGCCCGCTGGCGAGGCGCCGCTGCCGCCGCGCAGTCCCAGCATCACACCCGGCGCAGCGATTGGCGCCTGCGATCCACCGCAGCCGGCGAGCATTGCCGCAACGGCGCAAGCGCCCAGCGCGTAGGACCCCGAAGCCAAGCTCTTCATCGATTTTGCCTCCTGGATTCGTTGTGTGTGCCTACGCCGCGGCGACCGGCTTCCTCGGCCGGGTCTGGCTCACTCTTGCGCGCCAACTGCGCGCGCCCTCGACCACCGTGCGCGCAGCCTCCTCCGCTTTCGCCACGATCACCTGCCGAAGCAGACCAAATCCACTGTCAAGCACCACCCGGTTCAAACCCGCCTTGGCGCGCACGTTGCGCCCCGGGCATTGAACGCTCCCTTTGGCGCTGCGGGTCATTGCGCGCAGAGACAGTTTCTCGAGCGCAATCACATCGGCTCCGTCGACCAGCCGACGGGCGACCTTACGAGCATAGTCGCGCCGCGCATTGGCTTCCCGCTCCCTCGCACGCGCTAGGCGTTCGCGAGCGAGCCAGAACCCAGAGCCCCGGATCCCACCATCGCCCGAAATCCGCGTTCTACAAGCGTTAGTGCGGCATTGCGACCACCTCAAGAAGACCCGAGCGCAGCAATCGGTCTACGCACAATCGTCCGACGCGAGGCGAAAACTCGGAGAATCGGATTGCACCGCAAGAGCGACCATGGCCGGCATATAGAGGGCTTTGCGAATGCGGGCGTTGCCGGTAGCCGCTAACGCGCGACGGCCTCGCGAGCGCGAAGCCGTGCGGAGGGGCAGTCGTACCATGCGAGCCGTTATTCGGGAAACGACCTAGCTGGCGAGGATTCGGTAGGTCGCTGGGGAAGGTGCCTCCGACGTTGGATGGCTTTCCTTCCCCTGAAGGCGCTCGCTATGAGATTTTCGGTTTGCTGCTTTTTTGCTGCGGTGATGGGGTTTGTCACCGGACGCAATCGCAATGATTTAGCCCAAGCTCCCACGGGGGGCGCGGCAATAAGAGGAGTGCCATCATGACATTACGGTCTTCGATCAGCATCATTTCCGGCGCTATATCGGCCTGCATGCTAGTGGCTTGCGTGTTTCACGGAAGCGGGACGTTGCCGCAGCAGAGCGGCGCGGCGCTTTCCGCGAACCATCAACGCGGCGCCAAAGATTCGCCGAGTCGCGGTACGACAAGTTCACAGTACCGAATTTTACATACTTTCAGCGGCGGCTCTGACGATGGCGGTAATCCCTATGCGAGCTTAATCGACGTGAACGGCACACTCTACGGTACAACGTGGGCCGGGGGCTCGGGGCAATGCAGGGATTCAGGCACGGTCATCGGCTGCGGCACGGTCTTCAGCATCAGCACGACCGGCACCGAGAAAGTGTTGTACAATTTCAGCGGCGGCTCTGATGGCGCTGCTCCCTACGCGGGCTTGATCGACGTGGGCGGCAGGCTCTACGGCACGACGTCCGCCGGTGGTTCGAGTGGTGCTGGAACCGTGTTCCGCATCAGCACCGCCGGCAAAGAGAAAGTGCTGCACAGTTTCGCGGGAAGTGACGGCAATGCACCCTTCGCAGGTCTGATCGACGTAAGTGGCAAGCTCTACGGCACGACGTATTACGGCGGCGCGGATGGCGTAGGTACGGTATTCAGCATCACGACAGGCGGCAAGGAGAAGGTTCTCTACAGTTTCAAAGGCTATCCCAGCGACGGCGGTAATCCCTACGCAGGCTTGCTCGACGTGAACGGCTCGCTCTATGGCACGACGTGGACCAGCGGTTCGGGACAATGCAAGTCCTCAAGCGTGGTCGTCGGTTGCGGTACGGTCTTCACCATCAGCACGACCGGCAACGAGAAAGTGCTGCACAGTTTCAACGGCTCCGATGGCGATAAGCCCTATGCGGGCCTGATCGATGTGGGCAGCAAGCTCTTCGGGACTACGGCGTACGGTGGAAGCGACTATTCTGGAACTGTGTTCCGCATCAGCGCGTCCGGCAAGGAGAAAGTGCTATACAGCTTCGGCGATAACGATAGCGCCGAGGGTGGCTATCCCTTTGCGACCTTGATCGACGTGAACGGTATACTCTACTGTACGACAGAAGGCGGCGGCACGACAGGAGGCGGCGGTTCGTCGGAATACGGAACGGTGTTCAGCATCAGCACGACCGGCAATGAGAAGGTGCTGCACAGTTTCGGGGGCGATCCCGATGGCACGCATCCCTATGCGGGCTTGATCGACGTGAACGGCACGCTGTACGGCACGACGGTGTACGGCGGTCATGGCTACGGAATCGTTTTCGCGATAACGCCGTAAAAAGAGGCCGGTAGACGTGGTACTAAAGCCTGAAGCATCACACGCGGTCTTTTGCAGCGCCCGTCTCCCCTTTTGCACAGCACGGCTTCGCGAACTCCGCCCGCCCGTCTCGCGATCGCGGCTTTGGCGAGGCTGCGCCATATAGTGTTTTCGACACGTCGCGACTTTTGCAAACGTGAATGCTCGTAGCGGGGCGGCGCCGTAAACCGTGCGCGAGGCAATCAGCGACGTACACGGCCGCAATCGCCGCTGGGCGCGCGAGCATCCGGAGCAGCGCGACGAGGCCTGGTTTAAGCGCGAGATCGCGCCGAAGCTCGGCGCGTTTACGCTTGCAGACATCGCCGCCGCGACGGGCTTATCGCTAGCAGCCTGCTCGCGCATCCGGGCGGGTACAAGAGTGCCGCACGCGAGGCATTGGAAAGCCTTGTCCGGGCTCGCGAACTCGTAAAGCGCGCTCGCTTCGCTGGGATAGCGACGCGGCGGCGGGAAGATATCCAGCCGCCAGTCGGTCCTGGCGCCAGGAGCACAGCCGATGAAGACCGTCGTTTTCAACCGTTACGCGCTTAAGCCTCAGCGTCGCCGCCGCGTTGCTCGCAGCATGCGGCGGATCGCAGCCGCCGATCGGCACGCCGGGCGCCGGAAAGGCAATGCGAGTCACGAGTAGCCGGGCAAAGCTTCACTGAGGCAAGTTCTCAGCCACGGCGTTCGCGCTCGTTACATTGCGTCCAGCAACGCGCACCGTTGTCTAAGAGATCACGCGCGGGCGATTGAAGTCGGCGAAAATGCACGTTAGAGCAGATTCGTTTGCCGAGGAAGCCTGATGCTATTTATCCGCGATGCGCTGGATAGGGCCTCAGTGCGAACGCCGTGCCACCGATGACGCAATTGTACGAGCCGTACGTTCCCCCGCACTGGGTCGTGCCATAGAGTGTTCCGTTGAGGTCGATGAGTTCGTTGATAGGGCCGAACCCATCGCCCGTATAGCCGAAGCTGTGTAGCACCGTCTCTTCGCCGCTGGTCGTAAGGCTGAACACCGTCCCAACACGAAGCGCGCCGCCTGCGAACGTTGTGCCATACAGCGTACCGTTGACGTTAATGAGTCCTCCCGAGGGGTTTTGGCCATCGCAGCACTGGGAGCCGGTCTTTCCAAAGCTGTAGAGTACCGCGTACTTGCCGCTCGTCGTGATGCTGAATACGGTTCCATATCCGTTCACGCCGCCGTACGTAGTCGTGCCGTAGAGCGTGCCGTTTACATTGATCAAAGACCCGTTGGGAGAGAATCCGTCGTAACCTTTTCCGAAGCTATGAAGCGTTTTCACCGTACCCGCGATCGTCATGCGATAAAGCGTTCCGTTGTCGCGGTAAGCGCCGCCTCCGTAAGTGGTGCCGTAGAGCATACCGCCGACGTCGAGCAACCCCCCCGCTGGGCCGCAGCCGTCCGTAGTGGGGGTGCAGAAAACGTGCAGCACTTTGACCTTGCCGCTCGTCGTCGCGCTGAATACGGTTCCATTGCCTTTTCCAGCCGCACCGCCAGTTAACGTCGTGCCGTACAACAAGCCGGCGACGTAAATGAGCGGCCCCGACGGAGAAGCTGCATAGCCCGGCCTCCGGCCGAAATTGTGGAGAACCTTTTCCACACCACCCTCCGTGATGCTGAACAGGGTTCCGATGCAATACCTGGGGTAGTAGCCGTTTTGCGTCGTCCCGCAGTAGGCATTGCTAGAGGCCGTCATGCCGTAGAACTTATCGTTCACTCGAATCAGAGCTCCCTGAGGGTTCCAGCCATCCGATCCGTGACCAAAACGGTGAAGTACCCTCTCCCTGCCGTTTGTGGTGAGCGTGAACACCGTTCCGCACCAGTTGCTCGCTTGGCCACAGTAAACTCCGCCGCCCCTGCCGGTTACGCCGTACAGTAAGCCGTTTGCATAGATCAAACTGCCTTGGGGGAAGCTGCCATCCGCGCCCCCGCCGAAACTGTGCAGCACGCGATAGCCCGACGCGCCGCGAACTTGCGCGGGAGCGATGCCAGTGCGTGGAACGAGTTGCAACGGCGCTCGGGAGCAGCCCACGATCACGCTGAGCGCGAAAGTCGTTGCCGCCCATAGGAAAGTTCGAGCCATCGCTACGCATCCTTTCCGGCAACACGCGCGCCGCCCGACCGCCGGTAGAACCGCCGCGAAACGCTGGATGCCTTGAGTTGGGACCATTCTGTATCCGCGACGAAAACCCGCGCCCACCGCCCTCGCTTAGCGCCGTAGCCGGGCTCGCAGCTGCGCAGCCCGACGCCGATCGCGCCGCGCATTGCGGCCTCGCAGCGTGGAGACTTGCGGCTCGCAGCGTGCTCGCAGTCTCGCGGCTTAGATCGTGACAGCCTGGCGCTTAGATCGCGGCGGCTAGGATCGCGCAGCAGCTGAGCCGGCCCGCGACGCCGAGGGGGGCGCACAATTTTGCGGCTTAACTCCTATCCCAACCAGGGGCGGGACGGGATAGGAGTTAAGCAATCCAAAACGCCGCCCCCCTCGGCCGCCATGCCAGCCAGGCTGCGTCGCTGCAATGATCTAAGCGCGAGACTGCGAGCGCGCTGCGAGCCGCTAGTCTCCACGCTGCGAGCCGCAATGCGCGACGCGATCGGCGGCCGGGCCGCGCAGCTGCGAGACTCTAAGCTAAGCGTCCACGCTCGCTAAACGCGATGCGGCCTCGCGGGCGCGGCGGCGGAATCTCCAAGGCGACGAGGAAAGACGACGCGTGGACGACAGTTCGCCTGAAGAGAAAGAGGTGTGGCTCACCGCGCTCATGCCACTACGGCTTTGATCCTCGTCTTGGAACTAGCTTCGAGTCAATGAACATGCGATACTGTATCGCTCTTCTTATCGGTTTTGCTGCGCTAAGCGGGTGCCATCGAAATACGAATGACGAAACGTCGTACATGCGCCACCTCTCTCTTCCAACGCCACCGCCAACGCCAACGCCACCGCAGCCCACACCTACGTGGCGAGCATTACATGCGGCTGATTCAACTTATAAAGTGCTGTATCGTTTCGGTGATCGCGACGGTTCTCCGAATTCGCAGTTACTTTTCGTCAATGATGAGTTGTACGGCACCACGTTCAACGCGGTTTACCCCACGTCCAGTACGGTTTTCCGGATCAGCACTGACGGAAGAGAGAAGACGCTGTACCAGTCTGTTCCTTCCGCTGAACGATTTAATCCATCAGGCGACCTAAGCGAGTTGGATGGGACGTTTTATAGCGTTTCGTTCTACGGCGGCACGAAGGCAACCCGCGATGCATACGGCACCGGTAAGGGCGGCATTCTTACTTTCAACAAACAGGGTAAAGAGCACGTGCTTTACGCCTTCAAGGGTGCGCCTGACGGTGCCGCGCCTAGCGGCGGTCTAATCAGCGTTAACGGCACACTGTACGGCACGACCTCGTGGGGAGGCTCAAGGTGCCCTAACGGCCCTCCCGGCGGGTTTTCGGGGTGCGGAACCGTGTACAGCATTAGCCCGAGCGGCGATGAGAGAGTGCTCTACAGCTTTGGCGGAGGTGAGGACGGGGCGCAGCCAAACGGTTCTTTGATCAACGTCGATGGTACATTGTACGGCACAACGTTTTTGGGTGGCGGTGCGAACTGTTCTTTCGGACGAGGTGAAGGTTGCGGGACCGTATTTAGCATCAGTACGAACGGAAAGGAAACGGTGCTTTATAGGTTTGCGTCCTGTTGCGGCGGAGATGGAGCACAACCGAATGGCAGATTGCTCAATGTCAACGGTACCCTTTACGGCACAACACACTTTGGTGGTAGTGGCGATCCCGGTTTGGGGACCGTTTACAGCATCACACGCAGCGGCGCAGAGCGCATTTTGTACGCGTTTCGGGGAACTTCGGATGGGTTCTACCCCTCGGCTCTGATCGAGCTCAACGACAAACTCTACGGGACGACCGAAGGAGGCGGAGATTCGACCTGTGGAACGCTGTACAGCTTAACCTGGTTTAATAGCTCGGCGCCAGCGGCGAAACACATACTACACAGCTTTGCGTGCGGTTCAGATGGTGCGGTGCCCGAATCCTTGACCAACGTTCATGGAGTTCTGTACGGTACGACGAGCGGCCAACCCAATAGCACGCTCCCTGGGCGTGAAACTGTCGGCGCTCAGCCAACGATTTTCACACTGACACCATAGAACTAGGCGCGAGCACTCAGGGAACGCACGAGTTTTCCCAACGCCTTCCAATGCCTCGGATGCGGCACCCTCGCCCCGGCCCGAATGCGCGAGCACGCTGCGAGCGATAAGCCGGCCGCAGCCGCAATCTCCGCAAGCGTAAACGCATCGAGCCTCGGCGCGATCTCGCGCTTGAACCAGGCCTCGTCGCGCTGTCCCGGATGCTCGCGCGCCCAACTGCGATTACGGCGGTGCCCGTCGCTGATCGCCTCGGCTCGCGCGCGGTTCACGGCGGCGCCCCGACGTGGGTCCTTACCCGCGGCAGTCTGCGCTGCGAGCGCTTTGCGGGCCGCTTCGATTGCTCGCAGTCCGTGCTCGCGCCGTGCCTTTGGCATGCACTCCTCGCAATGGCGGCGCCTGCGCTTGAGGACCGGCTCGCCGCAGATCGCGCACGCGGTCGGACTGGCCGGGCGCGCTTCTACGGTAGGCGCACGCCATGCGCGCGTTGCGTACGGTCGCGGCTGCGAGGCCTTGCGAGGCGTTGCGAGCAGCGGCGATCGCTCCGGACCGGCAACGCTGCGGCGCTTATTTTCGGATTTAGCTGCGAGCGTGCGAGGCGCTGTGTTCTTGTTGACGAGCGATTCGCGGAAAGTTTGCGCGAGGCGCGCCCCGATCGGCCGCAGGCATTCGCGCCAGTGCGGCAGCGTGAGTGCCAGTTCGTGCGTCAATGGCGCTGCGATCCGGCAAATGCCGTTCGGCAGCTCGCCGAAATCGCGAGCTGTGAACTCGCGATCCTCCAAGAGATCGAGCAAAAATGCATCCACGTCCGCGCGTATCGGCTCCATGGCGTCAAGCGCGAGCGAGTCGCGGTTGCGCTGATCGGCATGGAGCACGCCCAGCCTGGGATCAAGCCCCTGTGCGAGCAGCGCGAGGCGCGTCTCTGACTCCAAGCACGCGAAGAGGTAATTCCGCATGGCGTTAATCGGCGAGGTCGCCGCGCGAGGCGCGCCGGTCAGCACCGAGGCGCGTGAGTCGCACCGAAGCCATCGCGCTGGGATTCGTGCGAGGTCGCGCTCGCGGAAGCGAATCGTCACGGCTTTCCAAGCGCTGAAATGCGCGAGTGCGGCATTCGCTTCGATCACGCGCACGCGCTCGATCGAATCGGACGAGGCCAGCGAGGCTCGCAGCTTGTCGAACTCGCGCAGATCGGCACCGAGCCGAACAAGAATCCGGCGCTGGCCGTCGAGCTTGCCGGCGATCAGCTCGCGCGCGATCGTCAGGTCCAGGCCGTTCGTGACCGCGAGCGCCTGCGCGCGGCGGATCGGATGTCCGTCGTAGCCGAATGGTAGCGAGTGCGCGAGCACCTCGCCGTCGCGGCCGATCTGGACGAGCGCGGCGCCGATCGCGCGCAGCCATGCCAACGCCTCCAGCGTAACGTAGCCCGCGTGCCCGATCAGCACCAGGCGTTCGAGGCCGCAGCCTGCTCGATCGAGCGTGACCGATCGGCGCTGCCTGCCGATCCCGTCCTCGACGCGCAGCTTGCCGCGGCTCACGACGCGCAGCGCTATGCCGTAGCCGTCTACGACCAGAACGCCCGCGCGGACTTGCAGCGGGGGATAGAGCGATGTACTCTGCTGTTGCATCTGGAGCTAACTCCTCCGGGTGCGACGCCTCCGGTCCGTTGCTGCGGCCGGGGGCATCTTTTATGTTTATGGTCTCATTTAGCGCAGATCATCGATCGTTAGTGGATCGACGCGTTGCCATCTCCAAATATCTTCATTCTCACCGGGTGTTCCCACGAATCCGCCTTGGGAGTACAGCGCGAGCCGCGCGTAGTCGGCGTATCCCATGCAGATCATGTCGCACCAACTCTGAAGGTGCTCGGCAATAAGCGCCAGCCGCGTTTGCTTTGACATATACCGTCGCGGCAAGATGCGAGCAGCTTCTTTAAAAGGCTTCCGCAGGCCACCGCCACTTGGTGCGCGCGCGAGTTGCGCCTGCGGCAGAAAGCGGGGCGCTATCACGGTCAGCAGCGTAAGGAGTTCCACCATGCCGGGGCGCAACTGATCGCCGCGGCGCACGAAGAGCCCCACAGCTAAGAGGATTGCGTACGCCATCGGTTTGGGAAGGGCCACGACGCGCATGCGGCCGGCCATATTGTAAATCGAGGCCTGGTGATAACGATGTGCATATTGCGGAGGCACACCGCTAAGGTCCATTTGCTCGGGCCCCCAATGCACGCTGTCGAACGCCGCTCCGCGATGCGGGTCGAGATGAACGCGGTCTTCGCGCATCCACGACCAGCCGACGCGATACAGGTTCTCGAAGTCATCGAAGATGGCGTCGAAATACTTGGCCTCCCAAAAGGCGAAGGTCGGAGAGACACCTACTGCCAGGCACAATCGCCGCAGCACGTCCGGCCCGGGAATGATTCGGTGCTTTAAGTAGGCGCCCACCCGCGAGGCGCTCTCTTGGCCAATGCGGCGAGCCACTTCGCGCTGCGAGAGGCCGCGCGTCTTCATCGCCTCGGCGATCCCGTCGATTACGTTCCACATCTCCATGCTGGCCCGGCTACGTGTGACCGCCTTCTTGCGGGCTTTCCGGCCGCTTTTTGGTGGATACATTTTCAACTTTTTTGTTCGAAACTGACCCGCTAGAACCTTCTGATTCGCTGTGATATAAGGCGTATAATGAAGCCGGAGGTCAGATACATGCTAACGATGCTCGAAGCCTATCGCCGTGCCCGAGGCTGGTCCCAGGCGGCCCTTGCTGAGTTCCTGGGTCCCGGCTTCACAGCGAGTGCGATTTCTATGATGGAGGCCCAGAGGCTCCGGCCGAGCCGCCGCCAGGAGCAGCGGCTGCGCGAGGTCTTCGGCGATCAGGCCGAGGAGATGCTGCGGCCGATCGACCCGTCAAAGGTGAGCGCCCGCCAAGGAGAGGCGTTGTGAGCGCCGCCGATCGCGAGCGCATCGCCGAGCTCTTAGAGGATGAAACGCGCTCGTTTCGTTCGATCGGGCGCGAGCTCGGCCTCAGCGACTGGACGATCCGCAAGATCGCGCGTGAACTCGACGGCGATCCACGCCCAATGAAGCGGCGTCGCCAGCGACCGCAAGAGATGCCGGCCGAGGAGACTTCCCCGCTGGTCGGCTGGCTGGTCCTCGGCGGGATCGTCTTCGGTGTCGCGTTCGTCATCTGGGCCGGTGCACGATCGGTGCCAGTACAGCCCCCTGACTTTCCCACTAATCCATATCCTCAGTCGTCTTCGGAAAGGAGACTCGATGAAACCCAGTACCCCGAATAGACCAAAGTCCACGCGTGGAAACCGCGGCGTCGCGGAGACTTCCGCGAACTTCTCCTTCGGTTCCGGACGCTCGTATGCCGACGCCGCGGAATATGCGAGCAAAGGTCTCGCGTTCGACGTGCTCGCGATCGCACGCGAAACCGGCCGCGGCTACCATGGTAGAGACCGCTGGGCGTTGACCGTGAAAGCGGCGGATCGCGAGACCGAGATTCTCACGCTCGGCTGCAATCCTGGACGCGACGAAGAGCTCGCAAAGGCGCAAGCGCACCTCGAACGCGGCGGCGGCATCAGCAACAAACGGCTCCGCCTTTCCGGCGGTGCGTACTACCTCGCGGATGCCGACTAACGGTTAAGGCCCGAGACCTGCACAGTCTCGGGCCTTCCTTGGTACTACACTATGGCCAAGATACCAAAGCGTCGCGGTGGCGGTCAACGCATGCCGAAGAATCTTGCGGAGTTCGACAAGCTGCCGCGCCGCTCGCAGATCGCGCTGGAGAACGCCGCGCACGTGGTCACCCGCATGCGCGAAGGTGCGTCGCTTACGAGCGCTTCGGCGGAGTACGGCATCGCGCCGAAGACGGTTACGCGAATCGCCGGGTCGGCGCTGCGCAAGACCGAGAGCGGCCATTACGCCGCCAAGCGAAGCGACAAGCTGTTCCGTCCGCTGGTCGTGCCGGTGCAGGGCGGGCGTATCGAAGTCGGCGTCATCGGCTCGCGCAAGTCAACGGCGCTTTCCAATCGCCTGCGCGCGCAGGGTCATTTCATTGCGACCGGCGACGCGTCTGGGCTGCGCGCGCTTGAAACGATGACGATTCTCGATGCTGACGGCCGCGAGATTCCATTTCTCACCGACCCGGAAGAACTCGAACGCCAAGGCGATCTCGGAATCTCTTCCTTTGAAAGTATCTACGCGAAGCGCGGCTGATGCGCGAGCGCGATTCGGCCGCTGCTTGGCGACGCAGGACCCGCGCGCAGCGCCGTGCGGGCGTCGGCGCCGCCTGTGCGTCGTGCGGCGAGAGCCGGCCGTTTGCGCTGATCTCTGGCCGCGTGCCGTCGTGCTGCTACGCCTGCGACCGGATCGCGCACGGCCGCCCGCCGTACGAGGACGAGCACCCCTTCCTCCGGCGCAACAGCGACCTGAGCTTCCCCGTGCCCATCAACGACCATCGCGCGGTGCTTAGCGTGCGGCAGTACGAGTGGCCGCGCGAGACGCGAGAGAATCCCGACGGCGACCCATTCCTCGCCTCGGCGGCGCGTTACCGCGGTCTTCATAATGACGGCGAGTACCTGCTCTCGCGCGTCCTCGCCATGCTAGCGGATTGCGCCCAAGAGGCCGAACGGCTGGAGCAGTTGAGCGCCCTCATGCGGCGGAAGTACGGAGCGCAATGGTGGTGCGAGGCGCCTCGCGAGAAAAGCGACCGAAAGACCGACCGCAAACGCTGAGCCCGAGCGGCGAACTGCCGATCGCCGTTCGCGTCTATCCCGATCTCAAAGGCTGGGCGCCGGACGCAAGCGGCGCAACGTTGGCGACTCCCGACGCAATCCTGACCTTCGACTGCGAAAGCCGTACCGACCCCGCGCAGGCGCTCACGTTCGGCAGCTATCGCTTCGCCGTCGATGATCGCTGCCTGGAAGAGGGACTCTTCACCGCGGCCGATCTGAAGCGAGACGAAAAGGCGGTAATGTCGCGCTACGTGCGCACGCACGACGCCGACACCGATCCGAGCGCCGACTCCAGGCTCCAGTCGCGCTCGCTCGCCGATTTCCTCACGTTCTTTTACCGGATGGCCTACCAAGGCCGCGCGATGGTCGTTGCGTTTAACTTTCCTTTTGACGCGAGCCGCCTCGCATACGACTTCGGCAACGCTCGCGGCCGGTATCTCGGCGGCTTTTCGCTCAAGCTCTTCAACTACCGCGATCGTGAGGGCAGGGTGCGAGCCCACCCCTATCGCATCGGTATTGCGATTAAGCAAATCGACAGTAAACGCGCGCTCAAGCAGTTTACCGGCGGGATCGATCAGGACGAAGAAGACCGGATTCCCGAGGGTTCGACCACCGGTCAGCCCGAGAAAGACTACACGTTTCGTGGGCACATCTTGGACGCGCGGACGCTCGCGTTTGCGCTGACCGACCGCGGCCTAAGCCTGGAAGATGCGTGCGAGCTCTTCGGCGTCGAGCATGGCAAGCAGAAGGTCAAACGCCATGGCATCGTTACGCCGAAATACATCAGCTACAACCGGCGCGACGTGCTCGCGACCTGCGAGCTCACGCGCAAGCTCTTAGACGAATACGCGCTGCACCCAATCCCGCTGCAAGTTACCAAGGCCTACTCGCCGGCCTCGATCGGCAAGGCGTACCTGCGAGCCATGGGGATCACGCCGATCCTCAAACGCATGCCTGACTTTCCGAAGCGGTATCTCGGGAACAGCGAGTCGGCTTTCTACGGCGGCCGTGCGAGCGCACATATCCGCAAGGTCGCGGTCCCCGTGTGTTATGTGGACTTCCTCTCGCAATACAGCACGGTCAACGTCTTGATGGGCCTGTGGCGTTTCGTGACCGCGCGCGAGATTCGCGTCGTGGAAGATGCGCGCGCGGAGCTCGCAGCGCTCTTGGCCGAGGTCACACCCGACTGGGTGCTCGATCCCGCCAACTGGAAGCGGCTCGCGGGCTACGCGCGCGTCGTCCCCGATGGCGATATCTTACCGGTGCGCGCCAAATACGGCGGCAACGACTGGCAGATCGGCGTCAACTACGCCCATGCGGGCACGGACGATCCGGACGACGCGCTCTGGTATTCGTGGCCTGATCTTGTCGCCTCGGTCCTCCTGACCGGCAAACAGCCGAGAATCACCGAAGCCTTCAAGATCGAGCCGATCGGCTCGATGGACGGACTGAAAGCCGTAAAGTTCCGCGGGCAAGTGCCCATCGATCCGCGCACGCAGGACTTCTTCAAGGTCGTCATTGAGGAGCGTATGCGCTTGCCGAAGCGCGAGGAACTGAGCGAGGCCGAACGCGATCGGCTCAAGCGCTCGCTTAAGACGTTCGGGTCGGCAACGAGCTACGGCATCTGGGCGCAGATGGATCGGCAAGAGAGCAAAGCCAAAGTTGACTTCGAGTGTTACGGCATCGATGCCACGCCGTATCCCTGCCGCGTGCGGCATCCCGAATCGCCCGGCGAGTTCTGCTTCCCGCCATTGGCCGCGCTGATCACCGGAGGCGGTCATCTGCTGCTCGCGCTGCTGGAGCGGCTCGTGACCGATCGCGGCGGCACGTACGCAATGGAAGACACCGATTCGATGGCCGTGGTCGCATCAGAACTGGGCGGCCCGGTTCCATGTCCGGGCGGTTCCTACCGCACGACGGATGGAGCCGAAGCCGTGCGCGCCTTATCGTGGAAACAAGTGCGCGCGATCGTGCGCCTCTTCGAGCGCCTGAATCCGTACGATCGCGCGGCCGTCGAAGGCTCGATCCTCAAGATCGAAGACGACAACTTCGACCCGCAGACCAAGGAGCAGCGGCAGCTCTGGTGCCTGGCGATTTCGGCCAAGCGTTACGCGCTCTTCCTGCGCGATCGTGACGGCGAGCCGGCCCTCTTGCGGCGCGGCGTGAACAATGGCGAAAAGGGCGAGGACCGCTGGTCGGAG